>NZ_AP031573.1:3790599-4106482 GCF_041154745.1 Flavobacterium sp. CFS9
ACACCTTCGGCAGCTTCTTCTTTGCCTAAAGTTTTTTCATAGTCAAAAATCGCAAACTCCAAAGCATCCAGTTCA
The DNA here is from genome assembly GCF_041154745.1 of Flavobacterium sp. CFS9. Taxonomy (NCBI): domain Bacteria; kingdom Pseudomonadati; phylum Bacteroidota; class Flavobacteriia; order Flavobacteriales; family Flavobacteriaceae; genus Flavobacterium; species Flavobacterium sp. CFS9. The sequence goes on from NZ_AP031573.1 coordinate 3,790,675, forward strand.
TTCTTTAAATCATTTTTGTCTACATATACACTTATATTGTGTACGTTTTTAGATAATTTCTTTAAGGTAGAGGCTAATTTATAAGCTACATTTTGATAGGTTCGCAGTACATCCGGATGCGCGGAAAATTTTTCATGAATTTTGTTGTGGTCGAATGAAGTATATAAAGCCAGTTCCTGAATTTCTACCAAAGTGATAAAAACCAGTAGCATTTTCCGATTTTGACTCGTAGCTCCCGAAGTATTCTGATTGCCAATAAGCATTTTTCTCAGATCCTCATGAATCAGGTTGAGTTCTACCTGAACGCTTAATTGTTTTTCGATTATCGCTGTTCGGTTGGCTTCAGGACTCCATAAATCTCCTCTGAGTTTTAGATATTTGGCCGTTAGTTTTATTCCTTCGGCGATTTGAAGTTCAACATATTTGTATGGCTGTACAAAGTGAAAAACAAGTGATACAATCAGATATAAAATTCCACCTATAAAAATAAAGCCCGAATATTCAAAAGCTTCCCAACCTTCATGCAAATGACCAAACGACAGGGAAATTGACAATAAAGCAGAAAACGAAACCAGAGTGGCACGCTGACCATATACTGAAATCATTGAACATAAAAACAGTAAAAAACCTAAGAAAGGATAAAATAGAAACGGGTAAGGATAAGCCAGATTTACTAATAAGTTCACTCCCGAAACGATAAAAGAAGCTACTATAAGTCCTTTTATTTTATGGCTTAGCGAACTGGCAATATCACTGGGATAGGTATAAAAAGCCCCCAAAGCGATAGTAAAACCTATTTCGAAATGCCCTAGGAAGTTCAAAATTAAGACAGGAACAACTGAAGCAATAGTTACTTTTGAGGCGTTTAAAAAAGAAGTACTGTTGGTAAATTTCGAGATGCGATCAAACATATATGAAGGTTTACAAACAAAGGTAAGAATTGTACGAATTAATTTGGCATAATTATAGCTGAGTTTTTGGTGAGATTGCAAAAAATGACATATAATAGCCCTTTCGAATTATTCATTGACTATTTTTTACTATTTTTGCCAGCTGAATTAAGAGAATTGAATTCAGTGTTTTTCAGTAGATAATACATTAAAATAATACAAATGATTTTACCAATTGTAGGATATGGTGATCCTGTTTTAAGAAAAGTAGGTGAGGCAATTACGCCAGATTATCCAAACCTAAAAGAAACAATAGCTAACATGTATGAAACCATGTACAACGCTTTAGGGGTTGGACTTGCCGCGCCTCAGGTAGGCGTGCCTATTCGTTTGTTTGTTATTGATACAACTCCTTTTAGCGATGATGAGGACCTCTCTTCAAATGAGCAGGAAAATGTAAAAGGTTTCAAAAAAACGTTTATCAATGCTAAGATTTTAAAAGAAGAAGGTGAAGAATGGAGTTTTAATGAAGGTTGTTTGAGTATTCCGGACGTTCGTGAAGATGTGTACAGAAAACCTACCGTTACAATTGAATATTGTGAGGAAGATTTCGTAATGAAAACAGAAGTTTTTGACGGGTTGGTAGCCAGAGTAATCCAGCACGAATACGATCATATTGAAGGAATTTTGTTTACAGATAAAATCTCTTCTCTAAAGAAACGTCTGATCCAGAAAAAACTAAAAAATATTACTGAAGGTAAAACATTTCAGGAGTACAGAATGAAATTTGCTGCCGCAAAAAAAGGAAGATAGTATTCTAAAGTGTGAATTTAGAATCAAAGAGATATAATAAATCAAATTCTTAATACTAATTTTAATAAACATGAATTTAGAGAAAATTTTAGCCATTTCTGGGAAACCAGGTTTATATGTATTGAAAGTGCAAACTCGTACAGGTTTTGTGGCAGAATCATTAACAGATGGAAAAAAAATCACAGTAAACTTAAAAAGTAATGTAAGTTTATTATCTGAGATTTCAATTTATACTTACGAAGGCGAAAAACCATTAACAGAAGTAATGCAGCGCATTGCAACTAAAGAAAATAAAGGACAGGCTATTTCACACAAAGAAGACAATGCTACATTATTGGCTTACTTTAAAGAAATTTTACCTGAATATGATGAAGAAAGAGTTTATCCTTCAGATATTAAAAAAGTATTAAACTGGTACAATACGCTTCAGGCTAAAGGTTTAGTAACAGATTTAGCTCCTGCTGCTGTTGAAGCTGCAGAAGAAGCTCCGGTTGCTGAAGAAAAACCAAAAAAAGCACCTGCTGCTAAAAAAGCAAAAGCTAAAAAAGAAGAATAGTAGTTCATAGCATTCTTTTAAGGTACTAAGTTTCTGAGTGACTAAGTTTTTTTAGATTGTTAAAAAAGATTAAGCTCAGCATCTTAGAAGTTCAGAACCTAAATATTTCAAAATATATTAATCCTGTTAAGACATTTTCTTGACAGGATTTTTTACTTTTACACCAATCGTTACAACCCGGATAAAACTTCAATAATGAGCAAAGAACTTCAGCTTAAGGCCTTCGAAAGACTATTAATTATTATGGATGAACTCCGTGAGCAATGTCCGTGGGATAAAAAACAAACTTTGCAAACACTTAGGCATCTTACCATTGAAGAAACCTATGAGCTGGGAGACGCCATTTTAGACAATGATTTGAACGAGGTAAAAAAAGAACTGGGTGATTTGCTTTTGCATATTGTTTTTTATGCGAAAATAGGCTCTGAAACCAACGATTTTGACATGGCAGATGTGTGTAACGAAATTTGTGATAAACTCATTCACCGTCATCCTCATATCTACAGCGATATCAAAGTCAAAGACGAAGAAGAAGTAAAACAAAACTGGGAAAAGTTAAAGCTGAAAGAAGGTAAAAAATCAGTTTTAGAAGGAGTTCCGAGAAGTTTACCGGCATTAGTAAAAGCCAGCCGAATTCAGGACAAAGTAAAAGGAGTTGGTTTTGATTGGGAAGAATCGCATCAGGTTTGGGACAAAGTTCAGGAAGAACTGGAAGAATTGCAAGTTGAAGTAAAAGCAGGTGATCAGGATAAAATAGAGGCCGAATTTGGAGATGTTTTATTCTCTATGATCAATTACGCCCGTTTTTTAAATGTAAATCCCGAAGATGCTTTGGAACGTACTAATAAAAAATTCATCAAGCGTTTTCAGTATCTGGAAAGCAAAGCAGCAGAGATGGGAAAACCTTTGATGGATATGACGTTGGCCGAAATGGATGTTTTTTGGAACGAAGCTAAAAAGCAATAATTATTCTGCGAGTCTTTTCAGGGCTTTGATGTCCTGAAGTTTGATTTTTTTACCCACTAATTCAATCAAATTCAGTTTGTTAAAATCCGATAACAATCGGATACAGCTTTCTGTTGCTGTACCAATAATACCCGCCAGCTCTTCTCTCGTAAGCTGAACTTTCAGAGTGTTATCTGCATTCTCACCAAATTCGTCATGCAACTGCAGTAAAGTTTCCGCTAAACGCTGTTTTACCGTTTTTTGTACCAATGCAATTTTATCGTTTTCAGATTCTTTCAAATCTTCACAAACTGATTGCATCAAATTCATCGAGAACTGATTGTTGTTATTGAAAAAGTGTAGAATTTCAGCTTTTGGAATAAAGCATACTTCCATATCCGCAACTGCTTTGGCGGTTAAGTTGGCTGGTTCATTGCTGATCATAGAACGCTGACCTAAAAGCTCTCCTGATTTTACCAGTTTTACAATTTGATCTTTTCCGTTGGCACTTAATTTAGAGAGCTTTCCAACACCGTCTTTTACACAATAAACTCCGTTGGTAACTTCACCTTCTTCAAAAAGTGCATCGCCTTTTTTAATCGTGTAAGTTGTTTTGCTATTCGCCAGTTTCACAACTTCGTCTTTATTGAGCGCTTTTAGAGAAGAAAGCTGTCTTACGATACATTGGTCACATTTATTCATAGCAAAAATATTTATTACAAAATTAACCAATATTCGCTTTCGCAGCTAGTGTTCGGGCCGAAAAAATACATAAAAAATCTGACATCACTGTTTGAAGGATTTATTTCATTAAATTAGAAACGGATTTCTTTGTAGTATGATAAATGTCATATTTAAAGTCGCCTCTTATTTTGAATATTTGTGGTATCAAAAAAAAACAAATTATGAGTGAACAAAGTTGTTTTCATTGCGGACTTACGATTCCTAAAAATGAAGTAATCAATTTTGATGAAAAGAAGTTTTGCTGTGCCGGTTGTAAAACGGTCTACGAAATTTTTAGTCTTCATGATTTAACCGGTTATTACGATTTTGAAAATGCACCCGGCGCTACTCCACAGGATATCACAGGTAAATATGACTTTTTAGATAATGAAGCTATCCTTTCGAAAGTATTAGAGTTTCAGGAAGGAAATACCGCCATTGTTTCTTTAAACATTCCTTATATTCATTGCAGTTCCTGTATTTGGATTTTGGAGAATTTAAACAAAATGCAGCCCGGTATAAACCTGTCTCAGGTGAACTTTCCGGAAAAAAGGGTTCGGATTACTTTTAATTCAGATACCGTTTCTTTGAAAACTATCGTTTATATGCTTAGTTCTATAGGCTATGAACCTTATATCAGTCTGGAAAATTATGAATCGGGTAAAAATAATGTCGACAGAAGCTTAACGTATAAATTAGGTGTTGCCTTTTTTTGCTTCGGAAACATTATGTTATTGTCGTTTCCGGAATATTTCGAAATAAAAGAATTCTGGCTGGACAATTACAAACCCTTTTTCAGAATCCTGATTTTTATTTTGGCTTTGCCTAGCTTTTTGTACTCGGCAAGTGGTTATTATGTTTCTGCTTACAAGAGTATCAAATCGGGGATGCTGAACATTGATATTCCAATTGCATTGGGAATCATTGTAATGTTTGTTCGAAGTACTTTTGATATCGTCATGAATTATGGTTCGGGTTTCTTTGATAGCTTGACTGGATTGGTTTTCTTCATGTTGTTAGGAAAGATGTTTCAGATTAAAACCTACAGTTTTTTAAGTTTTGAAAGAGACTTCAAATCCTATTTTCCAATTGCTGTGACCAGAATTAATCCGGATACTTCAGAAGAAAGTATTCCTGTTTATGATGTTTTAAAAGGAAACAGACTGCTCATTCGAAATCAGGAGCTTATTCCTGTTGATGGAATTCTGATTAGTGAAAAAGCAGAGATCGACTATAGTTTTGTAACGGGAGAAGCAGTTCCGATCACTAAAAAATCAGGAGATAAAGTTTTCGCCGGAGGGAAACATATTGGTAAAGTGATCGAAATGGAGGTTTTACATTCGGTGTCACAAAGTTATCTGACACAATTATGGAGTAATGAAATCTTCCAGAAAAAAGTGCTTCAAAAACACAAAACGATAACCGATACGATCAGTCGTTATTTTACACCGCTACTATTGTTAATTGCTTTTGCGGGTTTTGGTTATTGGATTTTTATTGATGCCAATACCGCTTTTAATGTCTTTACTGCGGTTTTAATTGTCGCCTGTCCTTGTGCATTGGCACTTACTGCACCGTTTACGTTTGGTAACATACTGCGAATTATGGGTAAACAAAAAATGTATCTCAAAAATGCGTTGGTAATTGAGCAGTTGGCAAAAGTAGATACGATTGTTTTTGATAAAACCGGAACGATTACTACTAATAAGAAATCAAATATTGTGTATGAAGGAGATTTGCTTTCCGAAGAGAACTATATACTTATTAAAAATGTGCTTCGTGCTTCTAATCACCCTTTGAGCCGAATGTTGTATGATTTCCTGCCGGATTCAGATAGAATAAAAATTAATGATTTTCAGGAAATTACCGGAAAAGGAATTCAGGCTTCTACAGAGAATGCTACAATTCAAATTGGATCTGCGGCCTTTGTTGATAGTCCTGCAACGGAATTATCCGAAATTGAAAAAACGAGTCTGCATATCAGGATCAATGGTACTTATTATGGAAAATTTACATTCCAGAATAAATATAGGGATGGTTTAGAAAAACTTTTCTCAACATTGAGTCGGGAGTACCAAATAAAGGTACTTTCAGGTGATAATGACGGAGAACGTGCTACTCTGGAAGCTATTTTACCTGAAAATACAGAACTGATTTTTAATCAGAAGCCGGAGCAAAAGTTAGAATTTATCAAAAAACTGCAGGATGAAGGCTGTAATGTGATGATGGTTGGGGACGGTTTAAACGATGCAGGTGCTTTGGCACAAAGTAATGTTGGAATTTCGATCTCTGAAAATGTCAATGTTTTCTCTCCCGCCTGTGATGCTATATTGGATGCAAATGAATTCTCGAGACTGAATTATTTTTTAAAATTATCACACAAGTCTATTACAATTATTAAAATGAGTTTTGTCTTGTCACTGCTGTATAATGTTGTTGGGCTATCCTTTGCAATTACAGGAAATCTGTTGCCATTGGTTGCGGCTATTATAATGCCTTTAAGCACAATTACGATTGTAAGTTTTGTTACGATTATGTCTAACTATTTCAGTAACAATAATTTGTAATCATTATAAATAATTCTGAAGTTATTTTTTATATTTTTAACATAGAGCTTCACCTATGATAATTATCATATTTTACCAGTCAATAACCGAGTAATTTTGTTAGTATAAAACGTAAGGTATGAGTGTTATTTATCTATTAATTTCAGTAAGTATTTTCGTAGCAATTGGATTCTTTGTTGCTTTTATTGTAGCTGTCAAATCAGGACAATACGATGACGATTATACACCCTCAGTCAGAATGCTTTTTGATGATGAGACCAAAATTACCAGCCAAAAGAACAATTCATCAATAAAAGAAAAACAAGTATAATTATGGAAATGGAACAGTTTTATTACGACAACAAAATTGTTAAAAAGTTCATTTACGCCACTATCCTCTTTGGAGTAGTGGGGATGTTAGTAGGGCTTACCCTTGCGGTGATGTACCTTTTTCCCAACATAACAGATGGGATCTCCTGGCTTAGTTATGGCCGACTACGGCCTTTGCACACCAATGCAGTTATTTTTGCCTTCGTTGGGAATGCCTTTTTTGCAGGAATGTATTATTCGCTGCAGCGTTTGCTAAAAGCCAGAATGTTCAGCGACTTTTTAAGTAATCTGCACTTTTGGGGTTGGCAGCTTATCATTGTCGCCGCAGCAATTACCTTACCTTTAGGGTATACTTCTTCAAAAGAATATGCTGAATTAGAATGGCCAATAGATATTGCGATTGCGCTTATTTGGGTAGTAATGGGGATTAATATGATTGGTACCATGCTGCGTCGTAGAGAACGTCATTTATATGTAGCTATTTGGTTTTATCTGGCGACATTTGTAACCGTAGCAGTGCTGCACATTTTTAACAATATTGAGATTCCGGTTTCAGGTTTAAAAAGCTACTCTGTTTACGCGGGGGTTCAGGATGCTTTAGTTCAGTGGTGGTATGGCCACAATGCGGTTGCATTTTTCCTTACAACGCCGTTTTTAGGACTGATGTATTACTTTGTTCCTAAAGTAGCCAATCGTCCGGTATACTCTTATAGATTGTCAATTATCCATTTCTGGTCACTGATTTTTATTTATATCTGGGCAGGACCACACCACTTATTGTATTCTGCTTTACCAAACTGGGCACAAAATTTAGGAGTTGCATTTTCAGTAATGCTTATTGCACCATCCTGGGGAGGTATGATCAATGGATTATTGACATTGAGAGGAGCGTGGGACAAAGTTCGTGAAGAACCGGTTTTAAAATTCTTTGTAGTAGCCATTACAGGTTACGGAATGGCCACTTTTGAAGGCCCAATGCTTTCTTTAAAAAATGTAAATGCTATTGCGCACTATACAGACTGGATCGTTGCGCACGTTCACGTAGGAGCTTTGGCCTGGAACGGATTCATGTCATTCGGTATTATTTACTGGCTGATCCCGAGAATGACAAAAAGTAATTTGTTTTCTAAAAAACTAGCCAATTTCCATTTCTGGATCGGAACACTGGGGATTATTTTATATGCTTTACCAATGTACGTGGCCGGCTTTCTTCAGGCATCAATGTGGAAACAGTTTAATCCTGACGGTACTTTGACTTACGGAAACTTCCTTGAAACCGTAACGCAGATTATGCCAATGTACTGGATGAGAGCCATTGGAGGTACCTTATACTTAGTAGGTATGCTGACGTTAGTGTATAACATCATCATGACAGTTAAAGCAGGAGATACAATTGAAGATGAATTAGCTCAGGCTCCAGCCTTACAAAGAATCAGCAGTGGAAGACTTAATGGAGAGAAATTCCATACCTGGTTGGAGAGAAAACCAATTCAGTTAACCATTCTGGCTACGATTGCTATTTTAATTGGAGGTATCATTCAGATTGTACCCACTATTATGGTAAAATCTAATATTCCGACGATCTCTAGTGTGAAACCTTATACACCTTTAGAACTTGAAGGACGTGATTTATATATCAGAGAAGGTTGTGTGGGATGTCATTCTCAGTCTGTTCGTCCTTTCAGAAGTGAAGTAGAGCGTTACGGACCACAATCAAAAGCAGGAGAGTTTGTATACGATCATCCATTTTTATGGGGTTCAAAACGTACAGGTCCTGATTTGTTGAGAGTAGGTGGAAAATATAATGACAACTGGCATTTCAATCACTTTTGGAATCCTCAAAGTACTTCGGCAGGTTCTATTATGCCGGGTTACAAATGGCTTTTTGATAATGAAGCGATGGATGTTTCTCTGACGCAGAAGAAAATGCAAGCAATGGTTTCGCTTGGTGTTCCTTATACGGAGGAAGAAATTAAAAATGCTCCTCAAACATTAAGAACACAGGCAATGGCGATTGAAAAAAGTCTGGAAAATGACCCTGATTATGTAAAAAGTTATGAGGACAGTAAGAAAAAAGCAATGGCAAAAGGTGAAAAATTTGTTCCGATGAACGAGAGAGAAATTGTCGCTTTAATTGCTTACATACAAAGACTTGGAACGGATATAAAAGTAAAACAACCTTCTAAATAACAGCATCATGTTTGAACAAATAAAACACAATATGGAGAACATCTCGGGTATAGAAATTTACCCGATACTTTCTCTGCTGATTTTCTTTTTCTTCTTTGTAGGTCTGGGATTCTGGGTATTCTCTTATAGAAAAGAAAAAATTGAGGAGATGAGTGCAATCCCTTTAGATGAAGGACTTATTATAATTTCAAAAGATAAATAAAAATGAAAAGATTTTTCCCAGTATATGTAAGAGTGCCATTGATTTTTTTCATTGTCTTTGCTCTCATGGAATATTTTATAGATTCAGGCGACAGACCGGCTTTTATCAAATATCCGATGGTTTCCGTTTTTCTCTTTGTTTTTCTGTTTATTCTGATTGCAATTGAAATAACACTGAATGCCGTTAATAGGGTAATGTACGAATTAATGTCACCGGAAGAAAAAGCAAAAGCTGATCATGAAAAGAGTTTAAGCCTGACCGAAAGTACCTGGTACAAAGAGTTGATGCATAGACTAACTCAAACAGAACCCATTGAAAAAGAAGGTGAGTTGTTGATGGATCATAATTATGACGGCATCAAAGAGTTGGATAATAACTTACCACCCTGGTGGGTATACCTCTTCTACATCTGTATCATTTTTGGTGTAATCTATGTGGCCCGTTACGATGTTTTTGGTGGTGATGATCAGGAAACAGAGCTTAGAAAAGAAATGGCTCAGGCTAAGATTGATGTGGAGGAGTATCTGAAAACGGCTCCTGATTTGATGGATGAAAAAACAGTTGTCTTATTGACAGATGATGCCAGTTTAGCTGCCGGTAAAGAGATCTTCATGACCAATTGTGCAGCCTGTCACAGAGCAGACGGTGGTGGACAAATTGGACCAAACCTGACCGATGATCACTGGATTTTAGGTGGTGGGATTAAAGAAATCTTCCATACCATTACGAACGGAGGACGTGACGGAAAAGGAATGGTGTCCTGGAAAACCAACGGGATGAAGCCAAAGGAAATTCAAAAAGTAGCAAGTTACATTTTGTCTTTGCAAGGCAGTGATCCAAAAGATCCAAAAGAACCGGAAGGAGAAGTTTGGGTAGACCAAAGCACCCCTAAAAAAGGCGACACAGCAGATAAAACAAAAGATAGTACAGAAGTTAAAAAATAATACCACCATGTCAAATTTACCAGACGAAGCTTTTAGAGATACCATTGGAACTATTGATGAAGGCGGTAAGAGGAAGTTTATTTTTCCTAAAAAGCCTTCTGGTAAATTCTACGAATACCGAAAGATCGTTAGTTATGTTTTGCTGGCCATTTTAATTGCGAATCCGTTTATAAAAATAAATGGAAACCAGTTTATGATGTTCAACATTATCGAACGACGTTTCAATATATTCGGATTTCCATTCTGGCCACAGGATTTTTATCTCTTCGTGATCTCAATGTTGGTGGGTGTTGTATTCATCATCTTGTTTACAGTCGTTTTTGGAAGAATTTTTTGCGGATGGATTTGTCCACAGACTATTTTTCTCGAGATGGTTTTCAGACGAATCGAATATTGGATCGATGGAGATCGCGGTGCACAAGTGCGACTCGCAAAACAAGAATGGAACGCGGAGAAAATTCGTAAAAGAGTCATTAAATGGACTCTCTTTTTCCTGATTTCTTTCGGAATTGCCAATGTGTTTTTAGCCTATCTGGTAGGAAGTGACGAACTTTTTCTGATGGTAGAACAGGGGCCCATTCAGCAAGCCAGTAATTTTATCGCCTTGCTTATTTTTACAGGAGTCTTCTATTTTGTGTTTGTCTGGTTCCGCGAGCAGGTTTGTATTATTGCCTGTCCTTACGGGCGTTTGCAGGGAGTATTGCTGGATAATAAGTCAATCAATGTGGCGTATGATTTTGTGCGTGGAGAAAAAGAGGAAGGCCGAGCTAAATTCAGTAAAAAAGAAGACAGAGCCTTAACCGGAAAAGGAGATTGTATCGATTGTCATCAATGCGTACACGTTTGCCCAATGGGGATTGACATTAGAAACGGAACACAGCTCGAATGTACAAACTGTACAGCCTGTATTGATGAATGTGATTCCATCATGGAAAATGTTGGTTTGCCTAAAGGACTTATTCGCTACGCATCCGAAGACGAGATCGAGAAAAAAGCACCTTTTAAGTTCACCACAAGGATGAAAGGGTATACAGCCGTTTTGTTTATTCTGTTGAGTGTATTTGTTGGAATGTTGTTTTTAAGAACCGATGTTCAGGCGATTATTCTGCGTTTACCAGGGCAGCTTTTTCAGCACAAAGGAGATAAAATCAGTAATGTGTATACCTATAAAATTGTCAATAAAACGATGAAGGATTATGAGGACATTCATTTTGAGTTAATCGATCAAAAAGGTGAAATTAAAAATGTGGGGAAAACGCATTTTAAAGTAGTTAAAGAAGGTATTTCTCAAGGAACATTGTTCATAGAAATTGAAGAAGTACTTCTGGAAAGCGATAAAACAAAAGTTAAAATAGGGGTTTATAATGGCAAAGAATTGCTGGAAACCACTACGACTAATTTTTTGGGTCCGCGAAGTTTTAATTAAAAGTATACGATCATGAAAATAAATTGGGGTACCGGAATTGTCATTGCATTTGCATTGTTTATGAGTTTCATTTTATATTTCGTTTTTGAAGTACAATCGAATAGTAAATACGACAATGATTTGGTTGTTGAAGAATACTATAAGCATGATTCACATTTTCAGGAAGAAATGGCACGTATTCAAAATGCTCAGGATTTACAGCAAAAACCTTCAATTGCTTATCACGAAGATGGAGTGAAAATAGTTTTTCCTGCCGTTTTCGAAAATGATAAGGTAAAAGGTAACGTATTGTTGTACCGTCCGTCAAATAAGAAATTTGATTTTAATACCCAGATTGCTTTAACAAACTCAGCGTTGTTAATTCCGAAAAACAAACTAGTAAAAGGACGTTGGGATGTCAATATGGAATGGCAGTACGGAGGAAAAAAGTACCTGTCTAAGGAGGTAATATATGTAAATTAATATTTTAGAGACCAATCCATTGAAAAGATTTTCTTTTAATGGATTGGTTTTTATTCGAACAGCTTTTTACTTATCAGTTAAAGTAGGCTGTATCAAAAAACAAAGAAGATGTTGTATTCCGCTTTCATATTTGGATTAATCAGTAGTTTACACTGTATTGGAATGTGTGGTCCAATTGCCATGATGCTGCCCGTCGACCGACAAAATGAAGCAAAAAAGGTAACTCAGATCATTACCTATCATTTAGGCCGATTGACTGCATATGCAACCATTGGGCTTATTTTTGGTTTATTAGGGAGAGGATTCTTCTTAGCTGGACTTCAGCAAAAAATGTCTATTTTTATTGGTTTGGCGATGATAGTCATTGTTCTAATTCCTGAAAAGGTTTTTTCTAAATACAACTTTTCCAAACCGGTCTATAAAATGATCTCCCGGGTAAAATCTAGCTTGGGGAATCAATTTAAAGACAGAAGCTACAAATCTCTCTTTACAATCGGATTGTTGAATGGCTTCTTGCCTTGCGGAATGGTTTATGTAGCCTTATTTGGAGCTATAGCCATGCAAAGCGCCAGTTTAGGAGTGCTGTACATGCTCTTGTTCGGTGTAGGAACTATACCGCTAATGACCGTCGTAGTATATGTTAACTCACTAATCAAACTTCCCTTCCGAAATAAGATTCAGAAAGCAATTCCTTATGTTGCTGTTATTATCGGAGTATTATTTATCCTGAGAGGATTAGGTCTTGGAATTCCTTACATTTCTCCATCTAATATGAGTTTGTTTGTTCAGTCGACTCCAAACTGTCATTAAACAGGAATCATGCGGAAATTGCTTTTGCCCTTTCAGGGCAATACTCGCGTTTAATTTAGTTCATAGTGCAGCGCACTATGAGTTAGATTATGATATAGAATTGCCCTGAAAGGGCTGGAGCCTCTAGGAATTATATTGATTTAAATAACAACCATACAATTTTTAGAGGATTTCATAGAAAATGGGATATTTTTTGTCAAGATTGAGTTTTTACTCTTTCAGAGCATAAACAATTATCCTGATCATTTGTAGTACTCCAGAAATGTTATCGTAAAAGCTTTTTCAGAGTAATCTAAACCGTCATAGAAAACAGGTTTGTTTCCGGAGATTTTCTTTTTAAATGCAGATCAAAGGCCATACAAATGTTACGTACAAAAGGTCTTCCTGCTTCGGTAATTGTAATTTTATTTTCTTCAATTACAACTAATTGATCGTTTTCCATTTCTTTTAAATCGGATAGAACTATTGGGATTTCTTTGAAACATAAAGACTCATCACTCCAGGAAGTTTCAAATTCACAAGTTAAATTTAAAATGTGTTTTCGGATGATGAGATCTTCCTCATCGAGAATATGACCTTTCACTACCGGTAATTGGTCTGATTCCAACATTTGGTAATATTCCTCTATAGTTTTGGTATTTTGTGCAAAACTATACCAGCTATCGCTAATGGAAGAAACCCCTAAACCTATCATAAGCTGTGTTTTTGAGGCGCTGTAACCCATAAAGTTTCGGTGTAGCTCTTTATTTTGCGCTGCCTTGTATAAACTGTCAGAGGCAAAGGCAAAATGATCCATTCCAATTTCATGATAACCATTTTGTCCCAGCAATTGTTTGCCGACTTCATATAGTTTTCTTTTCTCGGCATCTTTCGGAATGTTTTCTTCATTAAATCCACGCTGGCCATTGCCTTTGATCCAGGGCACATGAGCATAACTGTAAAATGCCAGACGATCCGGTTTTAATGAGTTCGTTTTTTCAACAGTATCAATAACATTTTCGATCGTTTGAAAAGGCAGACCAAATATAATGTCATGACCGATAGAAGTATATCCTATTTCTTTGGCCCAAAAGGTAACTTTGGCTACATTATGAAAAGGCTGAATCCTGTGAATTGCTTTTTGAACCTTTTCGGCATAATCCTGAACACCAAAACTTACCCTGCGAAAACCTAAATGGTATAAGCTTTTAAGCTGTTCGTAAGTAGTGTTGTTTGGATGGCCTTCAAAACTAAATTCGTGGTTTTCGGCTTTGTGGGCATTTTTAAAAATACCATTGATAAGCTGTTCCAAATTGTTTACAGAAAAGAAAGTTGGAGTTCCGCCACCTAAATGGATCTCTTTTATAATTGGCTTTTCCGGAAGTAAATTGCAATAGAGGTTCCATTCTTTCAGAAGCGCTTTTATATAAGTTTCTTCAACATTGTGATTTTTAGTAATTCGTTTGTTACAACCGCAAAAGGTACATAAACTTTCACAGAATGGCAGGTGAATATACAAACTGATTCCGTTTTGCGAATTGCTCTCTGAAAAAGCCCTTTGGAATGATGCAATCCATTTCTGTTCATTAAAATTAGTTTCATTCCAATAAGGAACCGTAGGATAACTGGTATATCTTGGACCGGGAACGTTGTATTTCTGTGTTAATGAAATTTTCATAAAAGAGGATTTTGGATCCTCAAAATTAGAGCACTGTTGCCGAAAATAAAATGACAAATATCATGTAAAAAAAAGAGACTCAAAATGGGCTACGATGTGGACATAAGTATAGAAAGTAACACGAATTGCACTAATTGTCACCAATTTGTTAGTGAAATTAATTTCACTAACATGGTTCTAATAAAATTTGTGCAAATTCGTGGAATTTGTGTTCACATGGTAGCCCATTTTGAGCCTCTTTTTACTGAATTAAATAACTAACATTTAAATAGAATCCTGAATGATTTTAAGCCATTTTTTTGCAAATATATGATCCTGATAAGCGCTTATTTGTTTGATTCGGTCATCGTCAAAATCATAGAAAGCAATTGTATTTTTTTTAGAAGTTTCTTTGTCCAGAAATTCAAAATCGATTTTTAGTATCGTATCCGAGTTTCCGTCGGTTGTTAGTACCAATTTGCAGGAAGAGACATTTTTCAAATCAACATAAGTAGATTCTTCCTGATTGGGATTGAAATTCATCAGTATGAATTTTTTATTCTTTTGATCAATCGTCAGTGTTTTATTGCTTTGAGATTCGGTCAGATCAAAGTCTTCCGGATGTGTCGGATTGAATCTCTTTTTGATGTTTAGGATTTTAGATTTGTTTGCAGCGTTTGAACGTGCTGAAAAATAAACAGGAATGGCTACTATGATGGCGATCACAATACCAATTATGGTTACACTTGTTTCCATTTGTATTAAAATTTGATAAATTGATATGAAATAGTAAACAGTTTTCAGATTGAAAACGGCTTAATAATTGGGAAAAGAAAGATCTTCTCGACTAAAAAATCATAAAGTAATCTACCAGAAAAAATGGAAGGGGTAGAGCATTAAAAGAACCTTTTTGCTCTGAGTACTGAATTGATTGGCAAAGTTTGAAGCAGTATTTATCGCCTGATGCTGAGGAACAGCAACCAATAAAGAGTCAAACCATTTGATTAAACCGGAAGAATTGGTTTTGATATTCCCTACCAGATGATAACCTGTTTGTGGCTGAATAAAAGCCAAAGAATCAGTATAGTCGATAGAAAAAGTAGTATCTGCCTTTTTGCTTTCAATTTTGTCAACAACAGACTCGTTTGCCTGAGCGGCAAAAAAGGTGATGATCAAAAGTGATATAAAAGCAATAGTCTTACGAATCCAATTCATGGTCGCGAATTTAACTCTTAAAAGACAATTAAAGAAATTTTACGTCATTAATTAACGTTTCAAAAGGGGCTAATTATTTTATCCTCAACTTTTAATTGGTAGAGTTGAGGATAAAACAAAGTTATTGTTGCATTTTGAAATAATAGTCAGCTGAGTGTTTTCCGCTTCCATAGAATAAAAAGAACACACAAACCAATAAAACTACAATTGCAAGAATCAAGCTTTCAGAATGCATGTGTCCCATAAAATTAATCAGAACGGCCCCGAAAAGTATGGGCAATTGAGCAGCTATTGCCCAACGGGTAAGCAGCCCGAAAACAATCATGATACCTCCAATCATGTGAGCCGGTGCGATGTAATGTAACAGAAACATTCCACCGCCAAATTTATCAATAGGAGAAATCAAATCATGCAGATACTGAACATTCGTTACAAATGAAACTCCTTTCATAAATAAAAAAACACCCAATACAATACGTACTAAATCTACAGGTAAATAAGTGTGCGAATTGGCCCATTTATTTAAGCTTTTTACATTTTCCATGATACTACGTGATTAAAAATTACTCACTAAAGTTACTGATTTTTAATGATATATTTATTTTTAAGTAACTGAAAATAAGTTTTTTACTTTTTATTTAACGCGTTTATGGGAATGTTTTAAAACTTAAACCTGAATCACTCCTAAATTAAAGGATTTTTGAATAGGAGCGTGGTTGGCAGCTTCTATTCCCATTGAAATCCAGGTACGGGTGTCAAGAGGATCAATAATGGCATCTGTCCACAATCTTGAAGCAGCGTAGTAAGGTGAGGTTTGTGCATCATAACGCGCTTTTATTTTGTTGAAGAGTTCTGTTTCTTTTTCTTCGTCAACAACTTCTCCTTTTGCTTTTAGTGAAGAAGCTTCGATTTGAGCAAGTACTTTTGCGGCCTGAGTTCCTCCCATAACGGCAAGTTCAGCACTTGGCCAGGCAAAAATTAATCTTGGATCATAAGCTTTTCCGCACATTGCGTAGTTTCCTGCACCATAAGAGTTTCCAACGATAACGGTAAACTTCGGAACAACCGAATTACTTACGGCATTTACCATTTTAGCACCGTCTTTTATAATTCCGCCATGCTCTGACTTTGATCCTACCATAAAACCGGTAACGTCCTGTAAAAAAACTAAAGGTATTTTCTTCTGATTACAATTGGCAATAAAACGAGTCGCTTTATCGGCACTATCCGAGTAGATAACCCCTCCAAATTGCATTTCACCTTTTTTAGTTTTTACAACCTTTCTTTGATTGGCTATAATTCCAACCGCCCAGCCGTCGATTCTGGCGTATCCTGTAATTAGAGATTGACCGTAACCTTCTTTGTAAGCTTCAAATTCTGAATTATCAACCAAACGATTGATGATTTCCATCATGTCATATTGCTCGTTTCTGGCTTTTGGCAGGATTCCGTAAATATCTTTCGGTTCCAGAGCGGGTTTTTCGGCTTTGATACGGCTATAGCCAGCCTTGTCAAAATCACCAATTTTGTCTACGATGTTTTTTATTTTTTCTAAAGCATCTTTGTCGTCTTTGGCTTTGTAATCGGTAACACCTGAGATTTCACAATGTGTTGTAGCTCCTCCTAAAGTTTCATTGTCGATAGTTTCTCCAATTGCGGCTTTTACCAAATAGCTTCCCGCAAGGAAAATACTTCCCGTTTTGTCTACAATTAGAGCCTCATCACTCATAATAGGCAGATAAGCGCCACCGGCAACACAACTTCCCATTACGGCAGCGATTTGGGTGATTCCCATACTGCTCATTTGTGCATTGTTTCTAAAGATTCTTCCGAAGTGTTCTTTGTCAGGGAAAATTTCATCCTGCATTGGCAGATAAACGCCGGCACTGTCTACGAGATAGATGATTGGCAGTCGGTTTTCCATAGCAATTTCTTGTGCGCGCAGGTTTTTCTTTCCGGTAATCGGAAACCAGGCACCGGCTTTTACGGTAGCATCATTGGCTACCACTATGCATTGCTTTCCTCTGATGTATCCTATTTTAATGACAACGCCTCCAGACGGACAGCCACCATGTTCGGCATACATTCCTTCACCAACAAAAGCTCCGATTTCAATACTTTTAGAATTTTCATCTAATAAGTAGTCAATACGTTCGCGTGCGGTCATTTTGCCTTCGGCATGTAGTTTTTCAATACGTTTTTCGCCTCCTCCTAATTTTACTTTAGCAAATTTTTGTTTTAGTTCAGAAAGTAGTAATTTATTGTGATCTTCGTTTTTATTGAAGTTTAAATCCATAATATATTAATGTTTTAACAAAATAGTGTTGGCTAATTTACAAAATCAATTGAAACCCACATAATAAATGTTGTGCTGTTATGAAATAAAATTACGATTCTGATCGTTAAATTTTTACTATTTTTTAGAAGACGAAAAGTGCCTGTTTAAGACATAAAAAAACCGGAAGCGAACTTCCGGTTTTTCTTATTATTGATTTTTAGATTATTTTTTAATATCACAAACCATTCGTTTTAGAAGAGCCCATTGCTTTAAAGCATCTCTGGCTTCTACAGCAGGATAACCTAACATGGTTTTTCCGGCAGCAACATCACAAATAACTCCTGAACCTGCTCCAACTACGGCACCATCGCCAATAGTTGTATGGTCTTTGATGGAAGCGCTTCCGCCAATGATAACACCATTTCCTAAAGTTACAGAGCCGGCTAAGCCACTGTTTCCTGCCATAATGCAAAATTTACCAAGTTTACTGTTGTGACCTATTTGTACTAAATTGTCAATTTTACAGCCATCTCCAAGAATAGTAGAGCTAAATTTTCCACGGTCTACGCAGGTATTCGCACCAATCTCAACTCCGTTACCAATAATTACGTTTCCAATTTGTGGAATTTTTACTAGTCCTTTTTCGCTACATGGACGAAATCCAAAACCATCAGCGCCAATTGTCGCATTAGGATGAATGATACAATCGTTGCCAATATGACAACGCTCACGGATAACTGTTCCGGACCAGATAACGGTATTATTACCAACGGTACATTCGTCTAGTATGGTTACGTTTGGATAAATAGTGGTATTGGATCCAATTTCTACTTTTGGTCCGATGTAACAGCCGGCACCAATTTTGGCACCTTCACCGATAATGGCCGTTTCATCTACAGTAGCGGTTTTGTGAATATTAGTATGAAAAATTGGGGCAGGAGGGGCAAAAAGAGCCAGAATTTGAGACATGGCCAAATCGGCGTTTTTTACTTTGATGAAGGCACGGTTTTCTCCCGGTTCTATTGAAATATCTTCGTTAACTACTGCAATCGATGCATTTGAAGTTGACCAGTATTTCTCATATTTTTTGTTTCCTATAAACGAAATTTCTGAAGTTGTCGCTTTTTCTAGTTGCTCGGTGGCAGTTATGCTTTGCGAAGTAGTGCCGTAAATTACGCCATTGATTACTTCGTTAATTTCTTGAATGGAATAGGATTTCATTTAATGAATGTAATAGATTATAGGGTTAATTTTTTCCAAATAAAATCAATTAGATTTTAATTACCTAATATTATTTATGAGTTTATTGAAATATGTTTAGAATAATAGCTTAAATATTACAATATTAACATTTTAATGGTTTGTTTGTTAATAGTTTTTTAGTTTGTATTTAAGTTAGTACTGCTGTTTTTTTTGATATAAATGAGGGGGATTCGATTTGAATTGAAATGGAAAATCAATAATTAATTTATTGATAAGTAGTGGCTTACAAATGTAATATAAAACATTTGAAAAAAAGCTTGGAATAAAAAAAAAATCGATTCGCTTTTGGTGAAAGGAATCGATTTTATTTTTTTTAATTTTTTATTTTAGAAAGGGAAACGGCATTAATACAATATCGTAAACCGCTGGGTTCGGGACCATCTGGAAAGACATGTCCTAAATGAGCGTCGCAGGTATTGCAAACGACTTCAACCCGAACCATTCCGTATGATCTGTCAGCATGGTATGCAATCGCATTTTCTTTTAAAGGCTGAGTAAATGAGGGCCATCCTGTTCCTGACTCAAACTTCTCAGAAGCATCAAATAATAAAGTTCCACAGCATTTACACTCATAAATTCCGGGATCAAACAAACTGCAAAGTTCAGAACTGAAGGATCTTTCGGTGCCTTTCAATCGGGTTACCTGAAATTCTTCAGGAGTTAAAAGCTGTTTCCATTCTTCCTCCGTTTTTTCTACTCTTTTTTCCGGTATCGGATTTCCTTTATTTGTAAAATGAATTACATCTGCCCATTTTATCATAACTTTCTCTTTTAAGTTTTCTGTCTCAGTCCCAGTATTAGGTCTCAGTTGTCGGTCTCAGTGAACTGAAAACTGCGACTGAAAACTGATCACTAATTTATTCTTCCTCTTTCTGTCCCATCATCATTAAGTAGGCTTTCAGGAACGGATCTATATTTCCATTCATAACGCCATCAACATCACTGGTCTCGTAGCCTGTACGGACGTCTTTCACTAATTTATAAGGCTGCATTACGTAATTACGTATTTGCGAACCCCATTCGATTTTCATTTTTCCAGCTTCGATATCGGCACGTTGCGCTTGTTGTTTTTTTAACTCGATTTCATACAATTGAGAACGTAACATCTGCATAGCACGCTGTCTGTTGTCCTGTTGAGATCTTGTTTCAGAACATTGGATCTGAATTCCGGTTGGCTTGTGTACCAATTGTACTTTGGTTTCGACCTTATTTACGTTTTGCCCTCCGGCACCGCTGGAACGGGAAGTTGTAATTTCGATATCGGCAGGATTAATGTCAATTTCGATACTGTCGTCGACAAGCGGATACACATAAACAGATACAAACGAAGTATGACGTTTGGCATTACTGTCAAAAGGAGAGATTCGCACCAAACGATGCACTCCGTTTTCACCCTTTAGGTAACCGAAAGAATAATCTCCTTCGAATTCTAAAGTTACGGTTTTAATTCCGGCTACATCACCTTCCTGAAAGTTAAGTTCTTTGATTTTGTAACCGTAACTTTCTCCCCACATCATGTACATGCGCATTAGCATTCCGGCCCAGTCACAGCTTTCAGTTCCTCCGGCTCCCGCTGTAATTTGTACTACGGCACTTAAACTGTCTCCTTCATCCGAAAGCATGTTTTTAAATTCGATGTTTTCAATATGAGCCTGAGTAGTGTTGTAATGTTCGTCTAGCTCGGCTGCAGAAAGTTCGCCCTCTTTGTAAAAATCATAGGCAAGCTGCAGTTCATCAGTAAGTTCGATTGCTTTGTTGTAATCTTCGATCCATTTTTTCTTGTTTCGAAGGTTTTTTACGATAGCTTCGGCTTCTTTTGCATTGTTCCAAAAATCAGGTGCAAAAGTCTTTTCTTCCTCGTTTGCAATTTCGATTAGTTTGGCATCAACGTCAAAGATACCTCCTCAACGCACCAAGGCGCTCCACAATACCTTTTATTTGTTCGGTCGTTGTCATAAATTAATAGTAGTTTTATATGTTTTTTACAAATATTACGTTAATTTGGTTCTATCGTTATCGGGAAGTTAAAATTTACTGAAACTTACCAAAATTAACTAACAGTAATATGTAATTTTGCTGTACAAAAATAAGATATAGTTTTTAGAATATGGAAATAAATTTAATTAGCGATACCATTACTAAACCAACATATGAAATGTTGCAGTATATGTTTAATGCTCATGTTGGGGATGACGTATACAGGCAAGATCCTACAGTTATCGAATTAGAGACTAGAGTTGCTGAGTTTTTTGGTATGGAAGCCGGGCTTTTTTTTCCGTCTGGAACTATGGCAAATCAAACCGCAATTAAATTACATACGCAGCCCGGAGAACAATTGATTGCAGATAAATATGCTCACGTCTATCATTATGAAGGAGGAGGAGTTTCGTTTAACAGTGGTGTATCCTGTTGTTTGTTAGATGGAAATAGAGGGATGATAAATGCCAGTCAGGTAGCTGCGGCAATCAATGATCCTGAGTTTTATCACAGTCCGTTAACCAGTTTGGTTTGTGTCGAGAATACCACCAATAAGGGGGGCGGGGCTTGTTATGAATTAGAAGATTTAAGAGAGATAAAAAAAGTTTGTGATGCTAATAATCTGAAATTCCATTTGGATGGAGCCAGAATTTGGAATGCATTGGTGGCTAAAAGACAAAACCCGAAAGAATTTGGAGCAATTTTCGATACGATATCGGTTTGTTTGTCTAAAGGATTAGGTGCTCCAATAGGTTCTGTATTGCTTGGAACGAAAGAAGATATTCGTAGGGCGTTGAGAATAAGGAAGATACTTGGCGGAGGAATGCGTCAGGTAGGGTATTTGGCAGCAGCGGGATTGTTCGCTTTGGCACATAATATCGAAAGACTGGCAGAAGATCACAGAAGAGCTAAAGAAATCGCAGCTGTATTAAGTACGAAATCCTGGGTTTCCGCAATAGAACCGGTTGAAACGAATATTTTGATTTTCTCCCTGGCAGAAGGGTATAGCGATCTGCTTTTGATTGAAAAGCTTAAACAAAAAAATATCTTAATAAGCTCGATGGGGCATAATAAACTTAGAATTGTTACCCATTTAGATTATAAAGAAGTAATGCATACTTATGTGATTGAAACACTGCAGAAATTTTAGGGGAAAGGTTCTAAGTTGCAAAGGTACAAAGGTCTTGATTTAAAGGCAGCTTGTATAAAAAAAGCTATCCGTAAAGGATAGCTTTTTTTATACATCTTTGACTCAGAATCTTAGAGCCTTAGTCTCTCTATTTAAAAAGATTATCCATTCCCGGAATCATTGGCATATCCATTTTGGCAACGGCATCCAATTCTCTTTCGTTTACACTTGTTGCTTTTTCTATTGCTTTATTCAGAGTTACAATAAGGTAGTCTTCAAGTTGTTCTTTATCTTCCAGTAAAGAATCATCAATGCTGATTGATTTTACTTTTCTATTGGCTGTTAATGTTATTTTTAATAATCCGTCAGCGCTTTGTTCATCAATCAAAACGGTGTCTAAACGTTTTTTTGTATCTTCAATTTTTTGTTGGGTTTCTTTAAGTTTACCCATCATTCCCATTAAATCCATTTTTGTTGATTTTTAAATTATTCCGTACAAAATTAGTATATTGCTGTATGAAAGCAACATATATTTTATGAAAAAATTAATTTGGTTCTGTTGCGTTTATAGTATTTTTGCTGCTTCGTATTTAAAAACTAATGCTCAATCAATGCAAAACGATATAGTGGCCCCAATAGCCAAAGAAGTTCCAAAATCACTAAAAAAACATAAAGAAACCAGAGTCGATAATTATTTCTGGTTAAATGATCGCGAAAACCCTGAGGTAATTGATTATCTGAATCAGGAAAATGCTTATTACCAAAGTATGACTTTGCATACCAAAGGCCTTCAGGAAGACCTGTATGAAGAAATGAAAGGAAGAATAAAAGAAGACGATTCCTCTGTTCCTTATTTTTACAACGGATATTATTACATCACCCGTTTTGAGACAGGAGAGGATTATCCAATTTTTGCCAGAAAAAAAGGGAGCCTTTCGGCAGAAGAAGAAATTTTATTCAACTGTAATGAGCTGGCAAAAGGACATGCTTATTTTAAATTAGGAGGCTTAAGCATAAGCCCTGATAATAAATTCGCAAGTTTTGGAGTTGATATTGTAGGAAGAAGAATTTACACGATTCAGTTTAAAAACTTAGAAACGGGAGAAATTTTACCCGATAGAATTGAAAATGCAACCGGAGGGTCGGTTTGGGCCAATGATAATAAAACTGTTTTTTATACCAAACAAGACGAAGTTACTTTAAGAGCGGATAAAATTTTCAGACACAAATTGCATACAGATGCTACAAAGGATGTTTTGGTTTTTAATGAAACTGATGACACCTTTAACGTTTCTGTCAGCAAAGAGAAATCAAGAAAATATATCGTAATTGGTTCCGGAAGTACCTTAACTACAGAATATAGGATTTTGAATTCTGATAACCCGGACGGGGAGTTTGAAGTGTTTCAGACCCGTGTTCGTGGGCTGGAGTACAGTATTTCGCATTATGAAGATTCGTTTTATATTTTAACCAATAAAGACAAGGCGACCAATTTCAAGCTGATGAAAACTCCTGAAAACAAAACAGGAAAAAGAAATTGGGTAGATCTTATTCCGCATCGTGAAGATGTTTTATTGGAAGATATTGAGATTTTTAAGAATTATTTAGTGGTTGAAGAACGCTCAAATGGTTTGAATCACATTCGTATTATGCCGTGGAATGGTGAGCCTGATTATTATTTGCCTTTTGGCAGTGAAACGTATAATGCATATACCACAACAAATGTTGATTTTGATACGGATATTTTGCGTTACAGTTACCAATCACTGGCAACGCCATCTTCTGTGATCGATTTCAATATGAAGACTAAAACCAAAGAAGTTCTAAAAGAACAAGAAGTTTTAGGAGGGAAATTCGATAAAGAAAATTACATCGAAGAGCGTGTTTGGGCAACAGCCAGAGATGGTGTTAAAGTGCCTATTTCGATGATTTACAGAAAAGGGTTGGAAAGAAACGGTAAAAATCCGTTACTTCTTTATGCTTATGGTTCTTACGGAATCACAATGGATACTTATTTTTCTTCTACAAGACTTTCATTACTGGATCGTGGTTTTGTTTATGCAATTGCCCACATCAGAGGAGGAGAAGATTTAGGCAGACAATGGTATGAAGATGGAAAACTGTTAAAAAAGAAAAATACCTTTACAGATTTCATCGATTGCTCTAAATTTGTTATTAACGAAAAATTTACTTCTTCTAAACATTTGTACGCAGAAGGAGGATCAGCCGGAGGACTTTTGATGGGGGTTATCTCAAACGAAGCACCGGAACTGTACAACGGAGTAATTGCTCAGGTACCTTTTGTAGATGTTATTACCACAATGCTGGACGACAGTATTCCGTTAACAACAGGAGAATATGATGAATGGGGAAATCCCAACAATAAAAAATATTACGATTATATGTTGTCGTACTCGCCGTATGATAATGTAAAAGCTCAAAATTATCCTAATATGTATGTCTCTACCGGATTACACGATTCGCAGGTGCAGTATTGGGAACCTGCCAAATGGGTAGCCAAATTGAGAAACCTAAAAACAAATAACAATTTATTGTTTTTAGACACCAATATGGATGCCGGACATGGCGGGGCTTCAGGACGTTTTGAGGCTTTAAAAGACTTAGCAAAGGAATTTAGTTTTTTATTAGATTTAGAAAAAATTAAAAGCTAATTAGATTTTTTTTGTTAAATTTGCAACCTATCAAGGTTATTTTAAAATGCCTTTGATTAACTATTTTTTTATGAAAGAAGAAATAAACGCTTATAATAATGTTTTAGAATTAATAGGTAATACCCCTCTTATTAAACTAAATAAAATCACCGAAGAGTTAGAAGGTAATTTCTACGCAAAGGTTGAAGCTTTTAATCCAGGACATTCCTCAAAAGATAGAATAGCGTTATACATTCTTGAAGAGGCCGAAAAAAGAGGTATTCTATCGCCAGGTGATACCATCATCGAAACGACATCCGGTAATACAGGTTTTAGTTTGGCTATGGTGAGCATTATAAAAGGTTATAATTGTATTTTGGCAGTAAGTTCAAAGTCATCGAAAGATAAAATTGACATGTTGAGGAGTTTAGGTGCGAAAGTTTACGTATGCCCGGCTCACGTTTCGGCAGATGATGAAAGATCATACTATAATGTAGCGAAACGTTTACACGAAGAAACAAAAGGTTCTGTGTACATTAATCAATACTTTAATCAGTTGAATATTGATGCACATTATAACTCTACCGGACCAGAAATCTGGGAACAGACTAAAGGAAAAATTACACATCTTATTGCGTGCAGCGGAACAGGAGGAACGATCTCAGGAACTGCAAAATTCTTAAAAGAGAAAAATCCAAATATCAGAATTTTAGGCGTTGATGCTTTTGGATCGGTATTAAAAAAATACCACGAAACGAAAGAGTTCGATAACAAAGAGATTTATCCGTACCGTATTGAAGGTTTAGGTAAAAATTTAATTCCTTCGGCTACAGATTTTGATATCATCGATAAGTTCATGAAAGTGACGGATGAAGAAAGTGCTCATTCTGCAAGAGAGATCACCAGAAAGGAAGGTTTATTTGTAGGATATACGTCAGGAGCTGTGATGCAGGCTATTAAGCAATATGCAGAAGAAGGAGAATTTACTAAAGAAAGTAATATTATTGCTATTTTTCCAGATCACGGTTCTCGCTATATGAGTAAAGTATTCAGCGATGACTGGATGAACGAGCAAGGCTTCTTTGACAGTGTTAATGAAGAGGAAGTTCAAAAAATTGAATTTGTAAAGTAGTATAGTAAACTGCTTTTTTAGATATAAGACTCTATTCGTATTACGGATGGAGTTTTTTTATGCCTAAATTGTTTTAGATAGCTAATTTTGGAGGGATTTAAAAAAACAAGCACATTCAAAAGTACTATATTTTTGAATGTGCCTGAAAGTTGAGGTTGCCAAAGCGCAAATTCCCTCAGATAAGTTTATTATTTTCCGGCAGGCAATAGAGAGCGGCCTTCCAGCGACCAGCCAAAAGCAATGTCTACACCAAACCATTTAAGCGATGAATAAGCAATATCTGTCATTTTAGGAACGTCTCCCGAGATTGTTCTTCCACATTTTAAAGGAGCGTTACCTGAAACCCAGGTAGGAGTAGTAACAAAGGATAGCGAAACATTACTTGGACTTGAATCTGTAAAAGTATTCCCGGATCCGTTGTTACCTTTCCAGTATCCAATAAGACTATTGTAATCCGGATGAGCATTGGTTACAGACGAACAGCTGTTGTTTAGGATAGATGTTTCCGGCAATGCTTTGTTCCATATACGTACTTCGGCAATATTTCCGTTGATAGTTGGTCCGTAAGACAAAGTTCCGTCCTGACCAATTGCAAAAGGCAGTCCTGAGGATAAACTTCCAAAATCACTATTTATAGTTGTCTGGTCTACAAAGATACCATCCTGATAAATTTTTAGTAATTTGGCTGTACGGTCTACTACCATCGCCAGATGGTGCCATTTTCCATCGCTAATAGGATTACTTGCTGATAAGTCTAAACGCCCCGAACCGTCTCCAATATTAACCTTCCAGCTACTGTCTTTTCCGGCAATAACAAAACCGGAGTTTGAACCGGATGCCCAATTTTTGTTTGAAACAATAGCCGGATCATCTGAGAACCCTGATGTTTTAACTCTGCATTCGACAGTAAAACTCGTGGTGCCAAAATTGTAAAGCGAATTAGTGGTTGAGGTATAAATTTTATTGTTGTTAAAATTTACAAATGTTCCGGTAATAGAGGTTTCCGGATCGGCTTGCTGAGTAGGGAAATCTTTATTGTAGAAAATAGTAAAAATATTTCTTTCCTGATAAGAGGAGCCGCCGTGAGAAGTACCTACGCCTCCATGATCTGTAGAAACAATAATAAGCCAGTCTTCATCATTGTACGTTGGCCTGCTTTTTAAAGCGTTTAAAATCTCTCCGATATAAGAATCTGTTGTTTCGATGGCGGCTTTATATTGAGGGACACTTCCCGAAAATCCGGAGGAGTGTCCGGCATGATCGACATCATCGAACTGAAGAAATAAAGCATCAGGATTATCATTTTTAAGAGCGTTTACGGCCTCGTTTTTTACATCGAGATCAGCTGTTACGTTTTTTTCGACATCAATCCCGTCGATAATATCGTCATTAATAGGAGACCAGTGTACGATAGATATAGTTTTTAGTGCCGGATTACCAATTTCCAAACGCTTTAAAAAGCTGGGATAAAGGGTAAAGTTTGGCGTCGAAAAAGAATTGTCAGTAACTCCGTGTTTTGAAGACGATACTCCTGTAAGCATGGTAGACCAGCCGTTTCCGCTCCAGGTTGGAGAGTTGGTCAATGCATCAAAGCTGTAAACAGAATTGTTGAGTAAACTTTTAACATTTGGAGTATTTGAACTCATTAAAGCATCACCTCTGCAGCCGTCTATCCCAATAAGAAGCAATTTTTTCGTTTTTGGGGTAGAAGATTCAGACTCATGCTCAGAGTTGTCTTTAGAACAGGAAGTGATTAAAAATAGTGCCGTCAGAATCATGACAAAGCTCAGTAGGTTTTTTCTTTTCATTTTCTTTTCATTTTCTTTT
This sequence comes from Flavobacterium sp. CFS9, assembly GCF_041154745.1. Taxonomy (NCBI): domain Bacteria; kingdom Pseudomonadati; phylum Bacteroidota; class Flavobacteriia; order Flavobacteriales; family Flavobacteriaceae; genus Flavobacterium; species Flavobacterium sp. CFS9. The sequence goes on from NZ_AP031573.1 coordinate 3,818,620, forward strand.
CATTTTCTTTTAAATTGTTTTAGATATTTGTTTTACCCGAAACACATAAGAAACTTTGGAACAGACTGAATCTTGACCGCACACTTTTTGTATTGGTAATTTTTTAAAGCTGTACAGCAGGATTTTCAGTCCAAATTGACTACTCATTTCTGATGCATATTTCAGGTTTAGAATGGGGTTGTAAATTTGGTGCAAGTTCGGCAGTAAAGAGAAATTTAAATATGATAAAAATCATATTTTATTGAATAACAGAATGTTGTTTGTTTTTTAAAACGAAAATTGAATAGGGGATAATTGATGATTAGCTTTTGAGCAGCTAATTTATGAAATTAAAGAGCTTGTGAAAAGCTATTGCCACCGGACAGTTTGTAGCAGATTTTTGAATGTAAAAAAGCCTTCTAAAAATAACTTTAGAAGGCTTTTTGATTTTTTATTATTGTTTTTTTTGCTGACCCGGTGCATAAGCTTTAGCACTTTTGCTTCCGGAGATTTTTTTAGCCTGCCCGGGTGGAATTTTCCCGGAAGGAGTACTGTGTGTATGTACACTACAGCTTATGATACTAAGAAGTAAAAAGACAATAACCAAAAGAATTACTGCAAATTTGGTATATTTTGATGTTTTCATTATTTGTTTTTTTAGCTGCAAATATATTAAACTGTATGAGTTTTGTAATTCCTTCTTTGAAAGAATTTTAATCATTTCTGCAAAATAAATAGAACGATGAGGGGTAATATGTATACTCGCAATAAGGGTAAATTATGATAAAAGGAAAAATATTTTTAGTTCTTCCCAACCTTTTCCTTTAAAATACACTCTATAGAAGTATAATCGTCTTTGAACGATTTAAACTAAAAACAGTATAGTATGAAAAAGAAATTCACTTTAGAAATAGCCGACCCTTGTTCTGAAAATTTTGATAGTATGATTCCTAATTCACAAGGTTCCTTTTGCAGTTCCTGTGCAAAGAATGTAATTGATTTAAGCCGAAAAACGAACTCCGAAGTAGCCAGATTCATCGCAGACAATAAGGACCAAAACATTTGTGCCCGATTGAAAATAACTCAGCTAGAGGAGGAGTTTGTACAGCAGGAAACCTCTAAAATGAATAATCTGAAGTATGCGGCAGTAGCAGCCTCTATACTGTTGGCTTCAAATGTTACAGGACAGGAAAAAACTCCGGTTCAAACTGAAATAAATGAATCAGTACCTAAAAGTAATATTATGGGGAAAATAGCGGTTAATCAAACCGTTCAGGAAGAAATTTCGATAATCCTCAAAGGGAAGTTGTTAGATGCAAAAACAAACAGACCTTTAAACGGTAAAGTCTATCCGAATCTAACACTTAGTGTAAACGATTCACAGCCTCCTATGAAAATAGATCCGAAAACGGGTGATTTTTCGATTACGTCCCTGGTTTCTAAAAAAGGTGAAGCCCTTATCATTACTATCACTGGCGGAGATTATTTTTTATCGAAAACGATCCCTTTTGACATTAAAAAAGTGAAAGGAAATGTTCTTCATCAAAACATAAAGATAAACACCGAGGAATTGATGAAGGTATATATCGCCGGAGGGTTAGGTATTAATTATTCTCAAAAAAAGTGATTCAAGAGAATGGATTGATTTGTTGTTTTTTTAAATGAAAAAAGCTCTGGAGGTTCCAGAGCTTTTGGTTTTTATAGAAGAATTAGTTTTTTTATAGTTTTCGCTTTTAAAATTATTCATTCTCCTCAGCTTCCCATCGGCCAAGTTTTTTTCTTTTTTCAATTTGATGCAGAGCTATTTTTTTTATCTCTTCATCGTCTGATTGTGAAAGTATTTCTAATGCTTGAACATTATCAGGTTCTGGTTGTGCGCCGATAGCATAGATGATTTTTCTAATATATGGATACTTAAAATCAGAAGGACTTAAATAATCAGGGATAATTTTGATTGCATTTAGTAATGAAGGAATATTTTCTTTAGTATTATTATAGTTTAACTGAAAGAGACTTACTATATCTTCATGTGATTTATGAAAATTTAATAATAGTATCTTTCTTAAAGTAGGTTCATTTTCGGCATTAAAATATTTCATTAAAAAACCTGTATATAAAACATAGTTAACTAGTTTATAATCATTTGTTAACATTGAGTGTTCTATAGCTTCATTGAACTGATTTACCGTAAGTTCGATGTTTAATATTTCAATAAGGTGATCTTTACTTTTTATTTCCTTTTTGATATAATACCTATCCATTACATCTTTAATTTTTTCTACTACTGTCATTACTTTATAATTTCTTTAATGAATTTAAATTCGATTATACCTTTATTAAATTGTTTTAATACTTCCGTCGCTGGTGCGAGCATCTCGCTTGTATCTCAATCTAAATTAGTCTATAAAATCCGAAAATACCGACTATTTTATTTCAATGAAAATATTTATAATTAAAATATCACTTTTAATTATATGAAGAAAAAAAGTGATTCAAGAGAATGGATTGATTTGTTGTTTTTTTGAATAGAAAAAGCTCTGGGATTTCCAGAGCTTTTGGTGTTTATAAAGAACACTTGTTTTTTATAGTTTTTGCTTATATTTTGAACTGTTATTGATCGAGATATTTGGAAAGAGAAGCTTTGTTTTTCTCTATTAATTGATTTAGAACGGTCAAATTAATCATTTTTTGTGTCTGATTTTGTGCTTGCAATCTAATATTTTCCAGATCTTTTTGAATCGGATCAGTCGAGTTTAAATCTATAAAAGTATTGGATTTCAGTTTCAGTAGGAGATTATTAAGAGTGTTAAACAGAGGGGAAGTATTGTCTACCTTTCCTTTGTTTTCCAAAAAAGTTTCTGTGTAAAATTTACCGTTTTTTTCGTGTTTGATAATATAATATACGGAGTCATCTAGTGAGAACTTAAATTTATGGATTAATCTGATGCTCTCATTTGTAGATGGAATTAGGAATTTTTCTACTGAATTTTTATATTTTTCAAGGCTTTCAGGACTATTAATTAAGGCATCTTCTCCTTTTTTGTAGACATGGAAAATAGAATTATCCAAACTAAATGGCATACTGATTTGAAAATTAGTTGTTTTAGGGGAAATACCAAATTCTGCTTTTGCATAATGATAATTTTCAACCCAGTTTCTTTCATCCCTTATTTCTTTTAAATATTGTGAATTATTTTCTTTGTACCAAGTTTTATAATAAGTATAGAATGTATTAATATCGATAATATTATTTATTGATATTTTTCTTTTTATATCTTTTAAGAGATTATTACTTTCGTTACTTTTCTGAAAGATAAAATTAAGTTTATTGGAATCAAGGCTTTTAATTAAAGTTAGAATATTACCCTGATTAAACATATCATAAATATACCAACGGTTATTAATTTCTACGCAAGACATTACTGCTATAATTTGAAAAGGCAAGCCATCTATTGTTATTGCATATTTTACAAAATTCACCTTTTTTCCTTTTTCACTAAACTCGTAGATAGATTCAATTTCAACATACTCTTTTTCTTTGTTTGATTTTTTTACCAAATTGTAGTGCTCTTGATCCTTAACAGATTTATGCTCTTTATCATGATAATCACTTTTATCCCAAATGGAGTCATTTGCAGAAAAATAAGATTGTATTAAGCCTTCAACTCTTGTATAATCTATCTCAGAAGGAGAATCCGCTTTATTAATTCTAAGTGCCGGGTTGAAAATTTTAAAATTGATTTCTTTTATATCATTATATTCTAAAGGAATACCTTCTTTCACATTGACTTGGGCGAAGAAGGCTGTTTTAAAAAAAAAGATAATTATAGTTATTATTAAGTTTCTCATGTCAATTTTATAGTTTTTTTCGTTCTTTCCTTTTGATGTTAATGTAATAAAATAAGGCGGGTATCGCTGCTAACATAAATATTGGAGTAAACCAATAGTCACGCATTTCATAAGAAAATGGGCTGTTTATTATGTTATTTTTTCTTCTATATATAATTTTATTTTTTACAGAGCTTATTCTCCAAATCGGAATTTCAGTTGTATTTTGATTTTCGATTATGCTTTGAGAAATTGTAATGCCACTCTTTAATTTGTCAGATTTGCAATATCCATAAAATATCCAAGAAGTTTTATTACTGCTACTACTCATTGGAGGTATTTTTTCTCTTACCACTAATGTATCTTTATGATAATATTTTTGAGGATTAAATGAGGCGTAAAAAATCTTGGTTTTAGTAAAATCATTTGCTACTTCAATTCCAGTTATTGATACTCCTAAAAATATTAGTATTAAACAAAATGTTTTCATAATTTACTTATTCTCTTTTATTAGCATTATTTTTTCATTATATTTTTCGGTTTCCCATTTTTTTCCCAGCGTATTTATATATCCAGATGCTTTTAATTCTAAATAAACTCCGTCGTGTAACAAACCATAATCAAATTTACCTCCATTATCATCTGTATAATAACCAATTCTTATTAATTCAGCTTTAGTAAGTCCGGAAGCTTCAATTCCTCCTGATAGATAATCATTGTCACCACCAAGACTAAATTCCGATTCTACTCCAAAAGCCATTTCTAATTTTAAGATTGCCGGATCAACTCCACTTTTTACAATTTTTTTAGTTTTGGACTCTACATACAAACGTTCTTCTACTGCAGCCTTAACTTCACCAAAAGATTTGGCAGAAGCTACAATGTCTATTTTTGCTGTAACTACTTTTTTAATTTTTTGGATTACCCATTCAGGTAAAGGAAGTCTTTCAAATGATATTGGCAATGACCAAATAGTTGCCTTCCCTTCAATACCTAATTCAAATCCACCTCCAGTTTTAGTTTCTCCAAAGTACAATCTGGAATCAGGATCTTCAACATTTCTAAATTCTTTTTCAAAAGGAATTATATTATAATAATACTGAATTCCTGATTCTTTCAATAAACCTTTATTTTGCACTTTTTTGATAAAAGGTATTTTATCAAAAAACTTTGTTGCTTTCTCAACCATTTTAGTTGCTTCAAAAGCTTTTTCTATTAGTTTATTTTTAAAGTTCCCGCTGGCTAATGAAAGAGAGTTTTTGTAATAACCTTCATCAACCCATTTAATACTTACATCTTTCGTTGTGATTTCAGGTGAACCTGAAATGTTCGTGAAGGTAGAATTTAAAACTTTATTATCATCAGCTAGACGAATTTTAATTTGAGTAGTTCCATTCTTGTTTTCATCATCAATACCATTAATTTTCCATTTTATATAGTCTTTTGGAATTTTGTTAAGATTTGTTTGACTTAAAATTGCTTTTATTTCTGTATTTCTATGATCTGTTTTTCTTGGTTTATTTACATAATACAGTGTTTCTCCAGCATTTGCAACCCTCTTTTTTAATTTAACTGAATTTGGAATATGAGTAGCTGTCAATCCATTTTGTGTAAATTTTTCCACAATTTTTTCAACCTCTACCCGTACTTTTGGACTACCTTCAATGCTATTTGCTTCAGCTTGTAAATCTTGTTTTAATAGGTTATTAGTAGTTTTAATATCTTCAATAGGTAAGGTACTCTTACTGGTTTTACTGTCATATCCACGTACCATTTCTGATTCGCCTGGTTTGTATATACTATAGCTTACTATGGCGTCCTTAGGTACCGTTTTCATTTCAAAGGTTTCTTCCATATGACGTCTATATGGTATTTTGATCCTGCCGCCATCATAATATTTTTGTCCTTTGTATTCTATAAAATAACCATTCTCAGTAACGGTTCCATTACTTGCGGTTGTTGTTGACGGTTCTCTAGTTTCATTTTTTACAGGAGTCGTTTCTTTTATTGGAGGAGGTGTAGGTTCAGGCTCGTCTACATCCACAACAGTAATAGGGTTATATTCAATCGGAGTTTCCGAAGGAGGTGTTGGATTATTAGGCTCAACAGCTTCTTCTTTTTCAGCAGCATCTACTTCTTCTTGTGTTGGTTTTGGCCCGAAAATAGATTCCATAATTGGATCATATTCTTCTGAAATATCATTCATCAATTTATCAACATCCAGGAATTTATCCCAGTTACCAGCATCATAACCGGCTACAATTTCTCCCGAAATTAATTTGAAATCGGTATTAAGCCCGATATTATCAAAGGTAATTTTGATACGGGTATTTTCGCTTAAGTTCCATTTTGAGTTGCCTTCACCATCTTTTGGGCTTAGGGCTTCAGCAGCATCAATAAGTTTCCTGAATTTTTCTAAGAAGGGAAGGGTTACATAACCTTCTCCCGAGAAATTACCATTACTTCCGGTTGCTTTTAAAACTACGATAGGAAAATCTCCCGCTGAAATGACATCATTCGGGAAAAGTTCCGGAAGTGGTGTTTGGTTGGTGAGATCTTTTGGATCCGGTTTGATACCACAGCCCTGAAATACAATTTCGTCTCTGGCAATGGTAGTGAATTCATATATGGAACTGTGAATATATTTACCCACATCGCAGGACGACCCTACGGTATATTCGTAGGTAGTGTTAGGCTTTAAATTGCTTAGCGTAATATTTTCTCTTGGCGTTACCGCTTTGTACCATTCCGAACCGGAATTTTTCTCACGATAGTTTACCTGATAGTCAAAATTATCGACGTTACCGCTCCAGTTTATCTTAGCCTGATCCTGGCCGATACTTTCGGTTTTAATGGCAAGGGGAGAGGTACAGAATACTTCATAGGTAAAAGCAAAGATTTCGGTATAACCGTTGTTTTTAAAAACTCCAATTTCTTCAGCCCCCTGAATAGCTTTTGCTTTAATGCGCCAGGCGTATTTTTTACCGGGAATCAGTTGAGGTTCACTCATGCCATATTGCAGCGTGGTCATTTTGGTAGTGGTGGTATACAACGGAGGTGAGTAAGCAAATGCATTTTGTACCGGGGTGTAATTGTCCCAGATTTCGACCAATGAAAATTCATACTCGACATTACTAACGTTGATGCTTCGCGGTGTCCAGCTGAAAACAATGTTTTGCAGGTTTTGCTGCATGATTGAAGCATTGTTCAAAGGCAGGTTCAGGAAGGGAGGTTCATTTTGAAAAATAACGGTAGTTGTACCCGTTTTTCGAGACAGTTTTTTTCCTGTAGCAAAATCATATACCTCTACATAAAAGTTACTGATTCCTTCGGGTAAAGGCTGCGCATATTGATTCGGATTTAAGCCCAACAGGTTTTGATACTGAAAGTAGGGCGCCAGATCAACATTAGTTAATTGCAATGGAAACCCTCCTTCAAGATACAGTGGTTTTGCTCCTACAACAAAATCGTTGTTGCTGAACGCAACTCCGTTGCCCTGAAAGTATATTTTTAATCGAACCTGACGATTGGAGATGGTCAAATCGTTAAGCAGTAGTTGAATTTTAATGGGACTGTTTATCGTAGTCGCATCGGCATATTTGCTTAAATAAATAGGTGATGGCTGCGCAATTTGAGTCGTAACCGAAATCGGGAACGTTTGTGCAAAGCCTTCAAATCCTATTAAGGCGCAGAGCAGCAGCAGGTACAGGTGTAAGTTTTTCAGCATTTTGGGTAATTGAATTTTATCCATTTTTTGTCAGGTTAGCAGGGAAGTATTGACTCCTTTTATTTTTGAATATGGTTAAGATCGATTTCATCAATGTTTGCATTTTTAAGTGCGAGATCGTGATAAAACGGTATCATTTTGACTTCGATAGCCGCTATTATTTCAGGACCGGATTTTTTTTCTTTTATCGATTTAAAAGCTTCTTCCATTTCTTCTGCACTAAAAACTACTGCAGCCGGATTTTGCTGTATTTCGGCAGCTGGAAGTTTGGTTAATGCCGAAATTTCTTTGAGCATCCATCGGTGACGTGTGAGTTGATCGCGATTTTTGTTACTTCGTTCTACCAATTTCTGATAGGATTTGTAAGCGGTTTTATCGGTAACGTTTTCTTCATTCACACCATGCAGTTTGTGGCTGTTTACTCTTCCTAAAGCCGAAACATAAGCATTTTCAAGACTTGCATCTTTGTCTTTCATCTCTGTTTCTAATTTTTTGGCAGCTTCGAGAACATAATCTTTGTATTTTTTTACGTTTTCTGCTTCGATATTGTAAGCTTCAAGATAATCTAATACTTTCTCTTTAAACTGTTTGTCATCCGGTGTAAGCGAAGCCAGAGTGAGTAAATGCTCTAAATTTGTGCTTTCTTTTTCCGGTAATGGGTTTAGTGCCAATTGCATTTCTTTTAATTGAGCTGTAATCTGATCCCGTGTTCCTTCAAAAGCTTTTCCGTTAAGGTTTATTTTCAGAATAGAAGTAAGGTTCATGTCTTCTTCTGTTTTTGGTTCTTTCTTCGGACGCATTTTGATTTTGTCAAAGGAATAGGAATAAGACAGTGTAGCCGTCATATCATTGTTTTTACCGGTGGCCGTTTTACTGAATAATGTGATGACACTCATGTTGAAATTGTGTTTTTCAAGATAAATGTAAGACCCGTTCAATCTGAAATTGAAGATGTCGTTTTGTTTCTGACCATTGGCATAGCTAGTATTGTAACTTGTCGAGGCATTGGCATTCATTTTTTTATCGAAAAACAGTTTGGAAGCTCCAATTGTTGGTCCGATAATAAAACTCTTCCCACCATCCGTTTGTCCATAGGTATTGTTTATAGAACCGTTGAAGCTGAGCTCTTTTTGAGGATACCCAAGAGAATAGGTAAGGGCTGAGTTGTAATAGGTCGATGCTCCGCCTGCAATTGTTTTTCCTTGCTGTTGGTTTACAGCATCCTGCATGGAGAAATTGGCACTAATTGCTTTTTTTAACTGTTTGTCATTTCTTAACAGATAATTTACTGTCAGACCTAAATTTTGGTTGACTTGCCTGAAGTTTAATGTATCTAAATACTCGTAATTGGAAACCTGATTGATGTAGTCAAACTGATTACGGCTGTTGGTGAACGATTGAAAGTTAGAATAGTTCAGGTTCAGGTTTAATTTTTGATTGGGTCTCAAATCGACATTAGCTGAGGTTACCAAACGTTTCATTTGGCTTTCTTTCTGCTTTTCTAAATTGTCTTTCTGAAGTCCTAAGTTTAAGGCAATCGACACTTTATCTTTATACAGATTTTGGGTCGCATTAACGGTTACGTTTTCTAAATCGTTATTAAAATAGTACCCTCCGAAGGTTCTGTAGTTGGGGTCAATTCGTTCGTAACCTAATCCTAAAGTTCCTTTTCCGGCCGGGTAAGCCAATTGTCCTTTGAAAGCATTATAACTAGTGGTAGTACTGTTTCTGCCCAATAGAAAAGAAGAAACCCCTTTTGCTTTTCCACCTGCTACAACTCTTAAATCTTCGGTTATACTGCTGCTGGCATATTCGGTAGAGACTTGTAGTTTTTGAAAAAGTTTAAAATTAGTTTCAAAACTAATGGCAGCATTTTCCTTTGGAGCGACATCCAGTTCAAAGGGTACGGGGTTGTTTAAAGAATTGATCTGATCTCTTGCTTTAAACAAAGTAAGTCCCAGGTTTATTTTCTCCAGGGAATAAGCGGTTTTAAATCCATATCCAAATCTTTTGTAAGCAGGAAGAATATCAGGATAGGCTGAATCAAATTCGTTGCTTTTTAATAAGCGTCCATACATCGCACTGATTTTAAATTTTCCCTGTGGAGTCAAATCTACTCCAAAACCGGTAAACTGATGACCGCTCAGTGTGTAAGGGGAGAAGGTCATGCTGACGTCTCCAATATGGGCAGTAATCCATTTATAAGAAGGATGTATGCTCAGACGATTCATTAAAACAGGTTTGTTGTACCCGAATTTTTGATTGGTATAAGAAAATGAAAGCGGTATGTTGTACAGATTAGCAATATTGAAATTGATGTTTCCGTTCAAAAAATAACTGAAAGGCTCTCGTGTGGCATTACCGGAATAGAATACCGTATTGGCTGATGCACCACCACTAACATTTATAAGTTTGGCTTTGCCGAGCTCCTGTACATTAAAGTTTTGCGAAAAAGCAAAGGTACCGGTGAATAGCAGTAGTGTAATTAAAATTATTCTTTTTAAAATCATTCTTTATGGGCCATGGAAATCAAGACCGTTTTCTTGATTTCCATTAGTATTTGAAATTTATAATTTTGCTTGCTGGATAAGTTAGAGTTTACTGAATAATGATTTTTCTCAATTTACTTCCTTGCTGTGACTCGAATAACACGAAATAGATTCCTGATGGAAGCCCGGTTAAACTAAAGTTGAACAGGTAATTGTCTTTACCTTCCTGTGTTTTTGAATCTATCAGTAAGTTGTTATTCAAATTATAAACCTTAACATGTGCCGGCATTACTTTATCCAGCAATACATCTACAGTAAAAGCTCCTTTTGACGGATTTGGATAGATTTTCAGATCGAATTTTTTGAAAGTCTGATCGTCCGGATTGTTTTCTTCGTATTCCCCTTCAGTTACTAAGACTGACTTGGTTTGAAAAGCAGTACAGTTTCCTTTTTTGGTGTTTAATGTAATGTCGTATTCACCAGCCTGACTGAAACTGATTTCGGCAAAATCTTTGTTTTTCGAGATTACGGTTGCACCGGCAGGAATTACCCATTCGATTTCATCGGCATCCGGATTACTGATGTCAACGATTATGAATTTCTCGTTTTTGAATACCTGACTAGAGACTGCAAATTCGGCACTAATTGGGGTATTCTGACTTGAAATTTTGATGGTATCTGTAGCCTCACAACCCAATTTATTGGTAACTACAACGGTATAATTTGCAGGTTCAGAAACGGTAACTATCGCTTTGTTGCTCTTGAAACCTTTATCAGAAGTCCATGAATAGGTTGCTTTATCGTCATCAATTGTGGCATTAATGGTTAAGGTCTGATCAAAACATAAAGTCACATCTTCTCCGATATTGATAACATCTTTCGGTGGATTGACAATGGTGTAGGTATGATTGATCACACAACCTTTGATGTCCGTAACGACAACTTTATATTCTCCTGCCGAAGCATTCTTTAAGACATTTGATGTTTCTCCGGTATTCCATAAATAAGTATAAGGCGCTTTTCCTCCTGAAGCGGTCAGGGTAATAGTCGCATCAGAACCGGCATAACAGGTTGGTATTTTAATAGTTTCGGCTGCTGCTAAATGAACAGGCGCTACAATGGTAATATCTTTTGTAATGGTACAACCGTGTTTGTCTGTGATTTTGACAAAATAATAACCCGGTGGGACATTTTTTATGCTAGCGGTTTGAGCACCCGTATTCCAGCTGTAGCTATACGGTAGTGTTCCTCCTGATGGATTAGTATCAATAGTCCAGTCGTTGAAGTCTCCACAAAGAGTATAGTCTGCCGTGAGGTTATTGTTCAGAACCTGAGGCTCAGTAACGATGAAAATTTGGCTGGTAGCCTTATTACCATTTGAATCTGTTGCGATTGTATAATAAGAACCTTTTCCGATACCTGTTAGAATAGTCGTTGTTGCTAATACGGTGGCATTATTTTCTGCAAACCATTGATAAGTATAGCTTTCGCCCGGTTTTAGGAATCCACCAATTGTATTTGGTTTCAAACTTCCGTTTTTATCTCCATTACATAAAACAACGTTTTGTACTGCTACACTAGTTTCCAGCAAAGGAGGTTCTGTAACTTCTAATAGTTGTGAAGTTAAGCTACAGTTTTTAGCATCTTTGATGATAACGTAGTAGTTTCCGGCAGCCAGGTTTATTGCTGTGGCTGTGGTCTGATTTAATGCGGTACCATCATTTTTGAACCAGTTATAGGTGTAGGCACCGTTTGCTCCCTGTGCCGTTATAGCAAGAGATCCGTTACTTAGTCCTTTTCCTGTAGCAGGAATTGATACAATTTTACTAATTGTTAAAGCAGTTGGAGACGTAATTTTTACGGTTGCCTCTGTGCTTGTACATTGCTGTGTGTCTTGTACCTGAATGGTGTATTCTCCATCGGCTAAATCAGTAATAACTGTTTTTGCTCCGTTTGTGAAATTTGTCCAATTTTTAACCAATATTCCATTTTGGAAATAACGGGATCTGAATATTCCATTTCCTCCTGCTGCTGTGATAGCAATACTTCCGTTTGTATCTCCTAAACATTTTACAGGTTCAGGAACGGTGGTAAAGGTTATATAATCAGGCTGAGTTATGATTATTGGAGCAGTGGTTACTTCAATTGCTTTTGAATCTTTTACAACAGCGTAGTAAGTACCTATTTTAGCATTGATGAGTTTGATGTTGTTCTCATTTGGCAATAAGACATTGTTTCTGTACCAGCTAATTTTTTTGGTTCCAAAACCTCCGGCTATTGTTGCTTCAAGAATCGCATTGTTGGATTCAAAGCAGGTCATGTCCTGAGTTTGTCTGATTGTGATGGTTAACGGATTATCAGTAAAATCAAAATCAGCGTATTTTGTACAGCCGGTTGCATCCTGAACAGATACATAATAGTGATCTTTAACTAAACCAGTAAAGTCGACCATTTTGGCCGCTGTATTTGAAATCGTTTTTACAACTGTTATGTTAGCCAGTGCATCTTTAGTGTAGAGTTTATACTCAAAATTTGGTTTTCCTCCTATAATTTCAAAATGCAGTGCACCGTCATTTCCGTTCAGAGCTGTAGGGTTGATATAGGTAATTTTATCAACATCGAATCCAAAATCTGCCGGTTGTGTGATGATGATGTTCTCCAGAATTCCGATACAATGGGTTGCATCAGCAGAATTGTAATTGGCGTCACGAACTTCTACTGCATAATCGCCTTCAGTAAGGGCGTTTAAGGCTACCGGTGTAAAGTTCTCGTATGCATTGGTGGCGGTGTTTCTTTTTTTCCATTGATAGTTATAAACAGGAGCACCATTTACGATGAAAGGTGTTCCTCCGGTAACTGCTATTTGAATTGCTCCGTCTTGTCCCGCGAAACAACTCACGGGAGTTTTTGAGATTAAGTTTACCACAACGGCGGTAGGCTGTTTGAATGTTACGTCAATCGTATTAGAGTCTACATTGCCCACATCGGTAGCGGTAAGTGAGTAGTCTCCGTCTGGAATGTTTTTAAAACTGGCCGTGTTTTGAACGATAGTTACGACAGTTCCGGTTGTTTTATTTCTTAGTTTATAAGTGTAAATTCTGTCAATTTGGTTTTGTGTAAAAGTGGCTCCTCCGGTTGCAATAGCTTCTAAAGTACCTGATAAACCGTTACATTTTGCCTGTAAATGAGTTTCTGTCAATACAGGTTTTGTAGGTTGTTCTATTGTATAATTGTTGGTGATTGTACATAATTTTGAATCGGTTATCAAAACGGTATAAACTCCTGCAGGAACATTGTTTAAGACAGGACTATTAGTTCCTACTACCATGTTCGAACTATTTTTCCATTGATAGGTATATCCCGGAGTTCCGCCCTCTACGGTGATTGCAATTTTACCGGTCGACAAGCCAAAACCTGTTGTTGGGGTAACCGTCTCACTGCTGATGAAAACAGATTTTGCAGGTTCAGCAATATTAACAGTTTGTGCTTGTGTCTGACATCCGTTAGCGTCACTTATAAATATGGTGTAGCTTCCGTTAGACAATCCTGAAATGATTCCGTTTTGAGCATCAACTGTTCCGGCACTTGTTACAATAGTGTAGGGTTTGGTGATGTCAGCAAATTTTGTACCTCCTGTGATGGTTAATTTTACAGTACCGTTACTTCCGCCATGACACGATACATCTGTTTTTACAAAGGTGAATGCCAGTTTATCAGGTTGCGAAATGGTAAAAGTATTGGTGCCAAAAAGAATATTATTCTTCTGGTCTTTTACGGTGATAGTATAATTTCCGGCTCCAAGATTTGACGCTTTTGAGCTGGTTGAATTGGCTGTATTATTTTCTGTATGACTATATTTTACTCCGGTTGTGTTGTTGAGCCATTCAAATGTATAGGCTTTTACACCCCCGGTTACTACAGCTGTAAATTCGGCAGGTGAATCACCATAACAGGCTATATTTGTATTTGGAGTCTGTGTGATACTAATGATTTCAAGTTTATCAGGCTGGATGATTTGATAGTCTGCTTTTGGAAGACTACAGCCATTAGCGTCTTTTACAATTAAATGGTAAATTCCAATACCCAGATTTTGTATGGAGGCAGTTGAACCAATTATTGTTGGCGATGCATCTTTTGTCCATTCATAAGTATAATTAGGTTTTCCACCTGAAACCGTTACCGCTATGCTACCATTTTGAGTTTCAAAACCGGTTAGATCAATTGGGGTAGCGCTCTCAATTTTTAATGGTGCATTTGGCTGTGTAATTTCAACAGGAATAGTAAGTGTTTCTGTACACCCGTGATCGGCACGATCAGTTACGGTAACATTATAAGTACCAATTGTAAGTCCTGACAAATCATCAGAAGTGGAATAATTTACTCCGTTTTTAGTCCATTGCTGTGTGTAAGGACCAGTTCCTCCTGTGATCGTAATATCAATAGCACCGGTTGCGGCACCATAACATAAAACATCTGTTTGCTTGGTTAAGGTTACGGTTAATTTATCCGGTTGTTGTAAATCATAGTTGAGTTGTTCTGCTTTTGCAAAAGGACCCGCTGGTTCAGGATTTGCCGTGTCGGTTACAGAAACACTGTACTTTCCGACAGCATAATTTGTGATTTCCGATGTAGTTTCAGACGGAAGTACAATTCCATTTTTCTTCCACACATATTTGTAAGGTGCAATTCCACCTTTAGCAAGAGCGACCAATTTTCCGTTAGAATCTCCATTACATTTAATAAATTGGGTTTCTTTGATCTGAACTTCCAATAAGTCCGATTCGGTTACCGTATAGTCCTTTGTAACGATACAGCCCGCATTGTCTGCAGTATTAGCACTAGCATCTCTAATTTCTAAGCGATAAGTTCCTGCTTTCAGAGCGGTTATATCTCTCGTCGTTCTCGGAAAAGTAGGATCACCGGCACGGGTCCAGTTGTATTTGTAAATCGGAGTACCACCTGCAGGATCAGCAGGGAATATTATGGAACCTGTATTTTGACCAAAAATGGCGACATTTTTAATGACTGGTGTTGGAACAACTATTGGATCAGGCTGGGTAATTACTATATTGTCTAATCGGGCAGGGCAGCCATTGTCATCGGTAACGGCAACCCAGTAGGTACCAGCGGGAACATTGCTTAGTCTTGGAGCTGTACTTCCGTTACTCCATAAATAATAGTAAGCACCGGTTCCTCCCGAAACAGTAACGTCTATCGCTCCATCATTTCCGCCATTACAAGAAACATTACGGCGTTGTGCAGCTGAGTTTTTTACATTAAGTACTTCATCTGGTTCTGTTATCTTATAAATTATTGAAGTTATGGTGTTATTAGTAGCATCCGTTACTTTAACAGTATAGTCTCCTTTAAAAATTCCGCTTAGAGTTGCCGATTCTTTACCGGGCATTTCAGTTCCGTTTAACAACCATTGAAATTTATAATTAGGGGTAGTAGTGTTTAGTGTTCCGCCACTTGCTACTACGGTTATGCTACCCGTAGGCTGGCCTTTACATTTGATGTTGGTCTGATCTTGCTTAGTTACTTCCAATGCTTTTAATTCGATTATTCCGGAAGTTTTATCACATCCGTTTTTATCGACTACTTTGACTTGGTAACTGCCATTTCCTAAGCCTGTAATGGCATTGGTGTTAGCGGTAAAGGGTTGGCCATTTTTAGTCCAAGAGTAAATATAGTTACCTGCCCCGCCAGTTACTGAGATTGTTATTGTTCCATCAGTTGCTCCGGACGATGTAGGTTGTGTTTTTGCATCAAGCTTAATTTCTAGTGCAGGAGGTGATGGTTTAATTTCTGTGGTTATATTATTGCTAAACGTACATAAATTTGCATCTGTTACCGTGTACTTATAGTTACCAGCTTTTAAACCGGTTCTGTTTATACTTGTGCTGCCGTCATTCCAAAGCACTGATAGTGGAGCAACTCCACCCTTTAAGCTTATTTGAATTTCACCATCATCTGTTCCGAAACAGCTAACATCTTTTTTAGAAAGTACCACTGATTCTATTTGAGGATTAGGCTCTAATAACACTACAGGTCCGGTAGCAGGATTTCCTTTGCTATCGGTAACTTCAACTTTATAATAACCGGCAGTTTGCCCTGAGACATCGGGATTTGTACTTGGTCCCGAAATCTTACTGGAGTTATTTCCGGCTGCGTCACATTTGTACCAGGTATAATTGTAAGTTCGGTTTATTGGTGTTGCGCTGTAAGGATAACCTCCAACAGCTGAAGCTGTCAGATTGCCTGTTCCTCCGGGGCATTTTATATTGGCTGGTTTTGGAGTACTGACGATTAGCGCTTGGGGTTCGTAAATTATAAAAGGAATATTACCACTTGTACAAACTCTGTCTCTGTCTTTCGCGTACATGACGTAGCTTCCGGCTGGCAGAGAAGTCCAGGAAACCGGGGTATAAGGCTGCCCATCTTTGGTAAAGTAATAAACGTAGTCGCCTGTACCTCCTTCAAAAATAATAGAAAACGTACCATTGGCTCTGCCATTTTCTGTCGCATTGGTATAACTCAAAGTACCAGATGTAACTGTAATTGTTTTTGGCGTTGTGATTGTAATGGTTCTCGCTCCGTTAACTGCCGGTTGAGGGTCCGGAGCCTGAGAATATCCCAATAAACTCGTAAGAAACAGTAGTAGTAAGTAGATTTTTTTCATAATGGTATGGTTGTTCGGGAATTTATTGTTCTTCGCA
Organism: Flavobacterium sp. CFS9; assembly: GCF_041154745.1. Taxonomy (NCBI): domain Bacteria; kingdom Pseudomonadati; phylum Bacteroidota; class Flavobacteriia; order Flavobacteriales; family Flavobacteriaceae; genus Flavobacterium; species Flavobacterium sp. CFS9. The sequence continues at coordinate 3,835,362 of NZ_AP031573.1, forward strand.
ATTGAATTTGTCAACGATTTTAACGGTATGAGGTCCATCAGTGGTTATGGGGATCTGGTGATAACCGGAAAACTCTATTTTTTTTGGTACGGGCTGACCATTTATCATTTCAGTCTGGTTGTCTAAAATGTAATAGTACGGAGTGGTTCCGCCAGCAGCGTGTACTTCTATTGCACCTTTGTTGTCACTGCAAAGAGGCTGCATGGCCTTTGCCCAAAAAGTTAAAGGTGTTTTCTCTTCTATGGTAAAAGCATCTGTAACAATAGCGCTTAAGCCTACTTTTTGACCGTTATCCGATATGCTTTGTGCCTGGTATTTTATTTTATAAGTACCCGAGGCTATATCATTCCAGGTATACGTTTTATTAGAAACTTCATTTTCTGAGGCATAAATACTCGAGATAAAACCTGTATCAGGAGCGACCGGATTGGCATGGAAGAGATTCAGAAGAAGTTTGTTACCTGTTTTTAGCGCCGATTTAAATTTTAGAGTAGCACTGCCTGTTGCTGTATTGCTGCATTTAACAGGGGTTGCTTCCGGTTTTTTTTCAGCCAGTTCTGGTGAACAGCCGATAATATTATAAATGATTGTATTTGTAAATTGCGTTTGATAACCTGCCTGAAAGAAAATTTGAGATTTACCATCGTAATCGCCAATGTCTTTGAGGTTAAAAGTAATGGCTCTTTTTCCCTGAAATTGAGAAGGCATGGGTTTCCATCCCGTTGCATCGTATTGGTATTGCCAGTTCCATCCATTGGTTAAAGTAACAACGTCGTCGGCACAAAGGTTATTGGAAACAGGTTGTGTAAGATGAATGGTCCACGCTACTGAATTACCCACACAACCCCCAAAGTTTTCCTGAGTGCTCACTGCCGGATTGTATGGAATGGTATATTCCTTTGAACAATTTACCTGACCGTTGCTTTTCTGTTCGAGCGCTAAGAAATATAATTCATTAATATTCGTAGTGTAAAAAAAGTCATATTGCACTTTTTCCTGAGAGAGAGGAAGTATATTACGGGTTGTAAAAACCAGTCCTTCATTTCTCCTTCCTTCAATAGTATATCGGGTTGTCTGTGTACCTGGTGTTTTGGGATTTATTGTAGATCGGATCAATAATCCATACTCCGTCTGCCCCTGAACGACGAGGGTTGTTAAAAAGAATAAGAGTAAGAGTAATTTTTTGTTCATTATGTTATTTTTCAATGCAATCAGAGTCGTCTACAACGACTACTTTGTGATCTCCATCTGTTGTAATGTTGATGGTGTGGGGATTAGTGAAAGGATGTTTTTGTGACAAAGGCTCGCCATCTAAAAGATAGTAGTAGGAGTTTGATCCACCGGTAGCAGTTATAAGTATTCCTTTTGGGTCTGTACTGCAGTTTGGTTGTACTGCTGTTGCTGTAAAAGTTAAGGGTGCTCTTGGGGTAATTGTAAAATTGCTAATAGTAGACAATGTGGAAGGAGTACCATTACCAAACTGTGTTTGAAATTTAAATTGGTATTGCCCAGGAGGGATATTTTTCCATTTATAACTAAGTGCGGACACTTTTTCTACTTCAGGATCATTTGAAGTTGCAGAAGTCACACTACCATTACCTACAGGATTGCGATTGAAAAGATATTTCTCACCTGTTTCTAATGGCCTGCTAAAAGTAAAGATTACACTGCCATTGCTGTAACTGCAAGCGGTAATATTTGGGTCGGAGGTAGCAGAAAGTGTAGGAGAACAAGGTATAATGTTGTAAGTAACTACATTAGAATAAACATTTTCATCAGGTGCACTCGGGTCGGAGTCAATTAAAACCCTGAAAATTATAGTTCCCGAATAATTGTTTAGGGCCGGATAATTAGCTTTAACAAATTCAAAGCTTTGATTGGGTGTGGTAGTAATGTTCATAGGAGTGAAATTAACACCGTTAGTGCTGTATTCCCATGAAAAACGATAGGGGCCCGGACAGCTTACCGCGGTAAGTGTTTTTTTATCGCAAAATAAATTGGTAAGTACGGTTGGTTCGGGTAAAACGGCATTGGTTATTCCCCAATAACAATTATCCATGTTAATTGTACTTTGTTCATAACAGGCCATAGGATCACGCCAGGCACAGCCAAAACTGGTATCGGCTATCGAAATAAGTTCCACATATGTTGGGTTCTGACTAAAGACATGATAATCTCCAAATTCGGCAACTGGTGTAATAACGGTGTTGCCGGACATAAAGTAATAGGACTGTAATGCAGCGCATTCGTTGACACAGGTACCCATACTATGACGGACGATGTACAGTTTTTGCGAATAACTCTTACTGACAGATAAGAGCATTAGGGTTACTAAAAAAAGATAAATGATTTTCTTCATAGTGTTATTTTTCGATACAATCAGAATCGTCTACGACGATTACTTTATGTTCGCCATCTGTTGTTATTTTTATGGTATGAGGACTTGTAAAGGCATGTTTTTGTTCTGGTAATTCACCGTCTAAAAGATAATAGTAAGAGTTTGACCCTCCTTTAGCCGTTATTAGGATCCCTTTTTCGTCTGTACTACAGGCAGGTTGTACCGCTGTTGCAGTAAAAGTTAAGGGGGGACTGGGAGTAATGGTAAAATTGGTCACTGTCGACGGAGTAGAAGGGGTATTGTTCCCAAACTGTGTCTGATACTTAAAATCATATACCCCTGCAGGTATATTTTTCCATTTATAACTAAGTGCAGAAATTTTTTCTACCTCAGGACCATCTGAAGTTTCAGAACTGGGAACCCCATTGCCTACAGGAATACGATTGAATATGTATTTTTCGCCCGGTTCCAGAGGTCTGCTAAACGTAAAGGTCACACTGCCATTGCCATAACTGCAAGTGGTAAGGTTTGGACTCGAGGTATGATCTAATTTTGGTGAACAGGGTATTATGGAATAGGTTGCAATATCTGACTCAAAGGTTTCAATTTTATTGGTATTCAGATTTTCATAATCAACAACAAATCTAATAAAAAGGTTTCCTGTATAATTTTTCAAATCCGGAACATCTTTGAAGTTAAAGTTTAGCCCTTTTTCGGTATATTGTGCGCCATAAGTAAAGTATTTCCATTGTGTATCGGTACTTTTTTTGTACTGCCACGAATAGCCTGCACCTGACAGCTGTATTTGTTTTAAAATCGTAAGATTATCACAATTACCAATCATGCCGTTTGTTTGCGGCAGGTCCAAAACCAGAAAGTTGGTGCGGCCATGACAAACTCCCATAGATAGGTTTTTTGGAGCAACCAGAGTAGTCTGATCATTTTGACGGCATTCCGGTCCGCCCATTTGAGTTGGTTTAACAACATATGAACCATTGATCGTAATTTTAAGAGGGTATTTAGACGCATCATACTGCACCAGATCATATGTAGTTTTGACATCGTCATCGTTGTTCGTTAGGTCATAGGCTTTACCGAAAGCCGTAGCTCCGTTAGCAGTGATGTTTACACTGTACGTATTGGATTTGAGGTCAGGACCGTATCTCGTTAACTGTGTTTCAATTAGTATTTTACCGGTTTGACCATAGGTGACCTGAGCCGCAAAAAAAGCGACTAGAATCAAAATATAAGTGGTTTTGTGTAAAATATTCATTATTGAATGTTTAGAATAGTATCGTATTTCTTGAAGTTATTTTTCCATGCAGTCAAAACGGTCCAGAACAATCACTTTATGGTCACCATCGGTTGCAATTGGTATGATGTCAGGATTTTTAGTAAGCTCTTTTTTGCTTTCATTATCTAAAATGTAGTAGTAAGGAGGTGATCCTCCATCCACTAAAATCTCAACACCACCTTTATCAGTATTGCATTGAGGCTGCACAGCGGTTGCTTTAAAAGTTAACGCCGTAGTATTTTCTATTTTAAAAATCGGAGTTTCTACCGGACTGGATCCAATTGTGGTATTAGGATCAGAAGTGTTTTGTGTTTGGTATTTTATCATATAAGAACCGGGAGCAAGTCCTTCCCAGGTATAGGCTCTATTGGTAATATCCGTATCTTTTGCAAACCTGTGACTTCTGAATGCACCATTTTCATATAAAGTAAGAAGCAACTTTTGGCCCGATGGAACGTCCGAAAGGAAATTTAAAGTTACACTGCCATTTGGTTCGTTATAACATTTAACCTTAGCAGCTACCGGGGCACCATTAAGTTTAGGAGAGCAGGGAATAAATTTGTAGGTTAAAATATCAGAATAATCATTTGCACCGCCACTTCCGGTTCTGGTGTATCTCGCCCTTAATTGAAAATTTTGGTTCAATTGCAGATTAGGGATGGATGTAAATGTTATTGGTATGTTTTGTGCCGATCTTGAGGCATAAGGTAATAACTCTTTCCAATTTGCAGTGTTTGGATCATAATATTCAACGGCAAAAGTCATAAAGCCACTTTCACCAACTACGGCTACCGTAAAATTAAAAGTCTCACATTGTTTCAGCTCTGAATTTGAAACATTGTAATTGTTTACTTCCACTAGTGTCTGCAAATAGAAGAATTCAAACTGAGTATTGTGTGTAACCGTAACGTTATCAAAATTATAAGCAAAGTTAGATTGCCAGTAACCGGAATACGGACCTGTCATAAATGGTGCATGTTTCTGAAAGAATCCCGAAGATACGTTATCAACTGCTCCACTAAGACGCAATGGGGTATTGGAAACAACGACACCATCCATCGGACTAGCACCTGAATTTTTTAAAACATACGAAAATGAACTGCTTGAGCCCGTCGAACTTGCATTGGCATAAGTTCCGTTAAAGGGATATGTATCACCAGTGTTTAAGTAAAAGTAAACGTTTCGGCTGGTGCTTGGTGATTTTCTTAAGTCCCACTTCACTTTATACTTGTACGTTGTCTGACCGTTAATGAGCTGCATACCAAAAACAGTCAAAAACAGACAGGCCATTTTTAAGGTTAGAGATATGTTTTTGTATGTAATAAATAGTTTCATGTATTTAGAACTTTACAGTGAAAAAATCCATTTTTGAGGTTCTTCCATCTTTAAATGTTGCTCTGATACCGTATTGGTATGTTGTATTAATGGTAATGGTAGGATCTGGTAAAAAGCGTGTTTTTCCCGGAACAATCTGAATCAATTGCAATGGATCTTTATCTGAAGCTTTGTAGATTTCGAAACTGTCAACTTCATTGTTTGCGTAATCCCAGGACAAATCAATAGTATTGGAAGTTTTATTGGGCTGAGCGAAAAAACCTTTCACAGCAGGCATTACAGAATATTTTGGAACAAATAAAGTTAATCCCGGCGAAGGATTAGAAACTAAATTACTCTCGTCTTTGGCAAAAATGGCATAACGGTAAGTGTTACCTTCAACCGCCGTTTTATCCTGAAATTTTTCTTCCTTATTCTTGGTTTCCAAAATCAGTGTCCAGTCTTTTTGATCATTTTCTTTTCTGTACAGCTGGTGTACTGCCACATCTTCACTCTGACTGTTTACCCATTCCAGAAAAATAGCTCCTTCTTTGATTTTGAAGCTGGTAAAAACAGGTGAAGTAGGAGGGATTACATCTGGTTTTTTAATAATTAAAACATCTGAGAAATCAGACATATTGTAATGATAATCTACAGCAATAACTTTGTAATAAACCTTACTGTTCAAACTTTTAACAAGCACTTTGTCCTGAAAAGAGTTTGGTTCGCTGGGGCTTACAGTCAGCTGAGTAAGTTCTTCTTCTGCGGTATTTCCTCTGTAAATACGATAACCTAACAGATCTTTTTCTTTGTTAGGATCCCATGTTAATTTCACAACACCCAAACTGTCTATAACTCCTTTTAAGCCAACTGGTTTAGAAGGAGGTATGGAGTCTACGGGCTGTACAAGCATAGGAAATGAAGTTCTGTTGCTGCCTTGTTTTCCAAGCGCCGTAATCGTAAAATAATTCGTCGATAAAAGTTTGTTGTACGTAACTGAGCGGCTTTTGGCCGGGATATTTTTCACCACTTTTGTATAGCCGTCAGTATCAGTATCTGAACGGTTTAATTCAAATCCAGTGATTTCATTATCACCTTCTGCCGGAAATTCCCAGGTTAACGTAACGGTGTTTTCATCTTTAAATTCTTTGACAGTAAGATGAGGAACATATTTTAAGATCGTGGTTCCTTTTCCTGTTATAACTTGTGAATAAGGGCCTAATTCACCAAAAGGTGAAATTCCCTGAATTCTGTAGCTGTACGGTTTATTGTTCGCAATAGAATCAACATAGAAAATTTGACTGTTACTGGTGTTTTCCTGATTTAAACTGGTGTAAGGCTTATCAGTAATTCTCTCAAAAGTTTTTTTATCGGTGGAACGTTCTACAAAATAATTGGCATAGGTATGCGAAAGTATTTTAAAATTCCAGCTTAACATGGTGCTGCCGTCTGTAAAATGAGCCGTAAAATCCATTGGTTTTGGAAGAGGCTGATAATCCTCTAATCCAACGAAAATTCCGCCATAAGCAATTGCAGCCTCTTTTTCAGGCACGTTTGAGATTATCCTGTAGGCATATTTTTCGTTAGGTTTAACCGTTTTATCTTCAAATCCAAGGCCAGCTTTTTTTGCAATTTCGTAATCCCTGTCAGCGGTTAACAGAGCAAACGTAAACCTTTGCTCGTTTTCTTCAGAAAGGTTTATGATGTTCTCTAGTTTATCTGTTCCGGTAACCGAGAAATTTTCGCCATAAATGGCTTGTGCTACGATGGCAGCATTGTCGTTCTTTTCAATTAATTTTTCCCATGTTTCCAGTGGCTCAGGTTTCAAAGCATTAATTAGAACTACTTTTTCAGGGGTTGGTAAAGTTTTATTGTTACGGGTAACGGTATAACGTTCTACAGTATAGCCATAAGTATTTAGTTTTTTCCAGGCCATCGCATTGCTGACAGCCCATCTTAACAAAATTCTGTCCTTTTGCACTCTGGCTATAACTTGTATTTCCGATTTTATTTCGTTTGGATTCGCTTCTCCCGTATCATTTTTCTCTTGTGCATAGTGAGTACCGGTTATTATAAAAGTAAGGAGAATTAAAAATTTAAGCTTCATGCTAATTTGTTTTATTGAATGTAAAAATTGAACTGGTACCAGCTTGTCCACCAGGAAGTATATAGTTTAATTTGACATTGTAAATGCCGTCTTTTATCATTGGAAACCTTCCTGTTATGATGTAATTGTACTTATCGATCATAGCCCGATTCTGACTGTTCAAATATTTATTAACTACTTTATACTGAATTTTGATAAAATCGTCCTTATAGTAAAAAGGCTGGTTGTAGCGATATGGCAGCCTGTCTCTTAAATAAGAACTTTTCGGATTGTTTATTAAATCAGACAGGTAAGAAGTGATTATTTCCACCCCTCTAACAGGAGGATTTCCTAAAAGAGTTGTATTTCTGTTTAAAGTTAAATCGGCTTCTAAAGGATATCCTCGGTATATCAATGGATAAATATCATTCTTAAAATAGCTATCATCTAACAGGGCTTCAACACTTACCAGTGGAATGTTCATTGATTTAGGAGTACCGGCGATTTCAATCTCATCAAAGGCTTCAGTTGATGTATTTTCTGCATGTAATGCATGAATATCAGCTTCAATAATCTCTATGTGAGTTTTACGTGCTTTCTTAGCGGCCATTTTTTCCTGAAAAGTATTGTACTCACTTGTATTGAAGTTGTACTGCAGCAATTCAATACCCTGACCGCCTGTTAGCGTTTCTGCCAGTTTATTGTTTTTAACTTCAACATTAGCATTTGACCCCAGATCCTGTTTCTCAAAACTTTCATTCAGGTTAGCATTAGCATCTTTTGCAGTTTCCAGTGTCATTAAGGATAAACTATAAGGTTTTACGTTTTCTAAAACTGGTAAACTAACGATTACCTTTTTTAAATCGGCGTTGTAGCTTATAGAACCATTTGATGTTTTAGTTCCCGTTTTATAGAATGCTTTTTGAGATTGCCCCGGTTTAAGATCAAATAAGTAAGCCTGTCCGGTTTTTAGTACGATGTAGGCATCTTTACTTTCGTTTTGATAAACATACTTTTGATCAAAAACAGGGTAACTGTAAGCAATATTGCTTACCGGAATATTATTAGGTGCTACACCCGTAGTAAAAGTTCTGGTTTCAGTTTCCATTGCCACCTGACCCTGATCCATAATGGTTTTCCAGGCACCATTTGTATATTCCTGGAAACTTACTTTTACGGTTAAGGTTAATTCTGATTTTTCAGGTAATATTTCAGATGAATTGAAACTTACCAAATCATTTGTTTTATTCCAGCTTAAAGTACCAATTACAGGAACTCCGCCTTTTTTAACGGTATATTCTTCTAGTTTGAGTCGATAGGTTTTAACGCCGTCATCTCCTTCAATGTTGAAGTTTTTATCTACAGGCATATTAAATCCAACCTGAGGTACGGTAAAGACATCTACATCTTTTGTTCCCTGAGCAGGAGTAATATCGGCAATAGATTTTAAGCCTTCTAACGGATTAGCTGATATAAATTCGCACTGTTCTCCAAATTCAAGTTTGAAGCGGAAACTACCTCTTACGGCACCACCAAGCAAGCTGAATTCACCCGCCATATAACCTCTAATCCATACCGGATTTGGCAGTTTGGCCTGTAATAAAACAGCACCTCCACCTTTTATAATGGATATTTTCTTTCGTATAAAAAACAGTTTTATATTAATTCCAAGTTCCCCTTGCATATAGGCATACGACTGACCATTAGCGTACCAACCGTTGATACCAATTTGCCCTGAGCCCTTACATTGTGCTTCTCCATAATCTTTAACCATAATGTCAAATCCAAATCCGGCCTGGAAATTGGCATAAAACATTAAGAAACTCAAGTTTCCGGTTTTGATGCTAAAGTCAGAACCAAAAGCAAATCCTTTTCCTGAAGCAATGCTGTTTTCATCACGCATATAATTCAGTTTAGCAACATCAACTCTTAAAAGTTTAGCAACAATATCGGGTGGAGGTGGACTGCCCGGGATATCATCTCCAAGCATGAAATAACCACCAGCCTCTACTTCGACAGATCCAATAGCCAGTTTTATACCCAATCGATCAGTAGGAGTACCTGCACGGATGTACCATTTATCCGGTCCGAAGTGTAAAACTGCCCAACCCGCTCTGTTTCCTGAAGCACGGCCTTGTATGAAACCTCCCGGAGTATCAATATATAAATCGAAGGTACCGTGTAGTGTTTTTGCTCTAAAATCGTATTCGATCGCAGCAAAGGCATTGATCCCCATACTGTTTTTTACATCGTTTGGATAAAGTTGTTCTGCGGCGGCAGATAAATTAGATGTTTTTAAGGCTTCAGTTGCGATTTGCCCCATTAAAGATTCATTTTCAGTAACCGTTTGTAAGGCTTTTGTTAGTTCGTCAGCCCCCGGAATTTCAAACGGCTGCATTAAGTGACCTTCTCCATAAATGCTAATTCTGTTAAGACCACCATGTTTATTAAAAGCAATTTCGAAACCGGCACCTCCCCAAAAAGCATTTGCTGTTGCAGTACCCGCAAACTTAATCATTGCCTTAACACCTAATCCTGAATCTGCATCAGGTACATAATTGGATTTCGACGCTACAAAAGAAGAACTAAAGCCGTCTTTTTTCATTTGATAATAGGCACCACCACCAAAACCTTTAAAAGTAATGGGGCCGGCAGGAATATTTAAGTTGTCTACCATGGCATCTACATACCAATATCTAAATGTAGTAGATCCAAAAATAGCATTAGCTTCAACCTTGATACCTCCTGTAAAATCAGCCGATACACTTCCCTTGAAACCGTTTCCATAAACCGGATCATTGTCCATTATGGCAATGCTTCCTTTAAATTTTACACCTCCTAAGTCGGCAGCAACTTTTATTTCCTCAAACTTAAGGCGTTCGTATTTCCATTTCTGAATTCCTTTTTCTCTGTCGAATGATCCAATGACATAAAATTTAGTCTGACCATTAAACTGATTTTTCATAATGTTAATGGCAACATCAACTTTCAGACTTGCCGATACATCTGTAGCGACGAGAGAAATTTCGTTAATGGTAACAGGAAAATTACTTACTGCGGCATCTTTTTCCTGAATGTGTTTGTAACCGAAATAGTCTGCCGTTAGATAAGGCACAACAGTCTGCAAGGTTAAATTCTGGAAAATGATTCCTTTAAAATTTATGGCTTCTTTTTTCTCGCCATCAGCATTAGTTGTTTCGGAAGATTTAATTGGAGATGCGGCAAGTTCGGCTGCGGTGGTATTTTTATTACTGCCTTTTAATGCCAAACTTCCGTAAAGAACCGCTTTTGGTAAAAACTTCCCGTCTTTTACCTTTAGTTCCAGATAAGAGTTTTTTTCTAAAGAAGCCGTCGCTTTAAAAGCCTGAAAGCAAATGTTATTGGTTACATCAGCTTTAAGAATATATTCGTTGTCGACAGGGTTTATGATGGCATTGTAAGCTAATCTTCCTCTCGATTTAGGGTCACATTGTGTATTTTCTTCAGAAGAAACCGGTAAAACGATTTCACCATTGAAGGCAGCGGCTGTTAATGAGTTGGCTCTGAATTCCATCTCAATATGGTCTAATGAAAACTGCCATCCTGAAGCACTTCCTTCTTTAAGACTAAAAACATTGTCCCCTATAAATTTTCCGGAAACCCCCATTCTGTCTATTAAGAGATTGGCCGCTTCAAATCTAACCCTCTTGTTCTCGTCTCTCTTATTGAACTGTTCCGGTAATACAACTTTTAGGGATTTGACATAAAAACCTCTCCATAAATTTTCGTTACCAGGAACCAGATAATCTTTTACATAATCCGCATCCGGCCATTCGATTTTATCAGAGTTTCTAATATCACTTAAATCAATTACAGCATTATTTAACTCAAAAGCAGGGCCTTTGCCCTGATAAGAAGTCAACTGAAATTTGGGAAGTGATATTTCAATCAGAATATCATTCCAATTGGATACTATGGTCTGAAATGAACCTCGTACCCGATTAGGAGCGGGGATGAGCTTGTAATCATCGTCGACAGGTTCGAGAAAGTTTCTTGAAAATTCAACATCCGCGGCAATTCCAAGTTCCTTAAAACCATTACAATCAATCGTTACATAAGTCTTTTTTTGCACAACTCCTGTAGACATCTCCATACCTCCTTTTAAAATAAGTAAGGCATTTTGACCATTTATATTAATAGGAACATCTCCGAGTAAAACTAAATTCGTTGCCCCGACCAATCCTCCTTTATGAGAAAGTTTAATACCGTTAGCGCCAAAAAACAATTCTTTTGGTTTTCCAAGCGAATCATTTTGCGGGATTACGATTTTTACAAAAGCCGTCAGTTCCGTATATTCAGGAGTGAATTTGGCACTGCTAATACCTAGCATGTATTGTATGCCTCCAATGGTCTTCTTTATACCAAGAGGAAGCATAGATAATTTTTTAGGCTCTAATAAATCAGTAAGGTTATCGTTTTTGGCAATTTCCTTAAAAACAGACATGGCCAAATCACGATCTTTATTGGTTTCTTGTGAAACCGGAAAGTTCTTTTTTAAGAAGTCATTTGTGAATTCACTTTTTGGAGTCTCATAATAGCTAAGAGAATTGTTTAACAGACCAATTTCGTCTTTTGGAAGATTTTTAGAAATAAAAACCTTCTTTGAATTGGTGATGGTATCAGAAGTATTAGAAAAGCAGTTTATGCTAACTAAAAATAAAATAATACTTGCAATAAAAGGAAATAACTTAAGAGTAGTTTTTTTCAAGTCTTAGTAGGTTTGGTTGGTATTAGGCAATATAATATTTCATCAGGAACTCAGACCGAAGTAGTCATAATCCCTTAATCAGATTATCGTTTTAACAGGAAAGGACAAGTGTATTGGTGCTATACTTTCTTTTCGGAGTATCAGCTTTTAAGTTGAAAGCCATAAAATACAGAGGCTTGTTTTCATTACATTCATTTTGTTAAGGTAGGTTTTGTTAAAATTTTGCCAAACATAAGCAATCTTTAAGGATATTCTTTACGGGTTTCCACATTAGGGCAAAAAAAAACTCCGGAAAGATCCGGAGCCTGATGTATGGTGTTGAAATATAGGTTTTTACTCTTCTTTCATAGTGTGATAAACGTTCATTACGTCATCATCTTCTTCGATTTTTTCGATTAATTTTTCTACGTCTGCGATTTGAGCTTCTGTAAGTTCTTTTGTGATTTGCGGAATACGCTCAAATCCTGAAGATAAGATTTCTAAACCTCTGTTTTCCAGTTCTTTTTGTAAAGCTCCGAAGCTTCCAAAAGGCGCATAGATTAAAATTCCGTCTTCGTCTTCAAAAACTTCTTCAGCACCAAAATCAATTAGTTCTAACTCTAATTCTTCAGCATCAATTTCACCTTTTGCAATTCTGAAATTGCAAGTATGGTCAAACATAAACTCAACAGAACCCTGTGTTCCCATTGTTCCGTTACATTTGTTAAAATAACTTCTGATGTTTGCTACTGTTCTGTTATTGTTGTCAGATGCTGTTTCAATTAAAATAGCAATTCCGTGAGGAGCATATCCTTCAAACAGAATCTCTTTATAGTTGGCAGTGTCTTTATTACTTGCATTTTTTATCGCACGCTCCACATTGTCCTTTGGCATGTTAGCGGCTTTTGCATTTTGTATTACAGCTCTTAATCTAGAATTGGCATCCGGGTTAGGACCACCTTCTTTAACGGCCATAACAATATCTTTACCAATTCGGGTAAATGTTTTGGCCATTGCTGACCAGCGTTTCATTTTTCTTCCTTTTCTAAATTCGAATGCTCTTCCCATTTCTAATTTTTAGTTTTGTGTGGCAAAAATACGGTTATTCCTTATTTTTCCAAAATCAATTGTATTCTTTTTTATTGTGACGTATTAAGTTATGAGTTATGGGGTTTCAGGTTTCAAGTTTCAGACTAGGTATAACCCACATCTCACATCTCACTTCCACGCATTAAACTCATTAATAACATTTACGGCCTCATTTAAATAAGGATTCGTTTTTAGATTGTCAATCTGGTATTGGTTGATTGTTTTGTCATTAGGGTATACGCCCAGCAGAAACTGATTTACCGTAGAATTATACACATCCAGAGGGTTGTTTTCATCATTAAAAGTATTGATTTCCGTCCAAAGTGAACTTACCGCTTTTTTCTGTTTGAAGACAGCATCTAAAGTCATTGGAATTTCTGCTTTTGGAGTATTGACAATTTTATCAATTTTTTTATTGATTTCTTTTATGTTGTTAAAAAAGTAATTGTCAGCCAATCGTGTTGTACTGGTTTGGGCCAATTTGTCAATCAGAGCTCTTTTTACATAAGGCTTAAATTTCAAAGACGGTGTGATACTATCATTTTTAATAGCGGTAGGGAAATTGCTTTCTCGTTGATACACATTTTCATAGAATTCAGGAAGAATTACATCTGGCTTTACCCCGATATATTGATGACTTTTGCCTGTAACTCTGTAAAATTTATTAATTGTAATCTTTAAAAAATCGGTGTTTTTAGTTTCATCAAGCGAAAGAATCGTCTGCATGGTCGCTTTCCCAAGTGTAGTACTTCCTAATATTAAAGCGCGGTTATAATCCTGCAATATAGAGGAAAAGAATTCACTTGCCGAAGCCGTATTGCTATTTACCAGAATGACGATCGGACCTTTATAAATTAAACCTTTATAAGGATCATTGATAATTGATTTTCCTTGATTACGATCTACAACTATAGAAAGTGGTCCATAGTCAATAAACATTCCGGCCAGTTTTATCGCTTCTTCCATCGATCCGCCGCCATTGTCAATCAGGTCGATTACCAGCCCTTTTATATTGTCTCTTTCCAGTTTTATCACTTCACGTGCCACATCATCAGCGCAGCCTTTGCGAGTATTGCCTTCTAAGTCAGCGTAAAAACTGGGGATTTTGATGTATCCAATTTTACTTTCCTTTCCAACAATAAAGCTAAAAACAGAATTCTCTTCGTCTTTCATCACCTTTTTCTCGATATAAACATCAAAGCTTTTGCCTGAATTTCGTTTTAAGGTTAACGTGATGCTTTTATTGGATTCTGATAAAATCAAAGTTGAGATGGATTCCAGTGACGCACAGGAAACCTGCAAAGTTTCTTTCTGATTGGATATTGAAATGATCTGATCGCCTTTTTTGATCTGACCTGTTTGATAGGCGGGTCCATTAGGATCAACTTCGGCTACAATGATTTCATTCTTTTCATTTAAATTGACCGTCATTCCTAAAGATAAATGTTCTTTAGAGAGTGAAGCCACAAAGCTTGTTTTAGAATCGTCACTAAAATAGGCAGAGTGAGGATCAAAGTACGTACAAAAGAAATTATAGAACTTTTCTTCCTGTTTAATATTTGTCTCTAAAAGGGTATTGATTCGACAGATTTCATTGGATAAAATTAGTTTCTTTGATTTGAGTTCTATCGATTTAAAATTAGTCTTTACCGAATCTAAATTGTCACTTATGTCAGCTATCTCATCTAAAATCTGGTAGCGAATTTTTTTGAGCCATACTTTTTCAAGATTTTCTTGTTTAAGGTAAAAAGGGAATGATTTTTTGTAGAATCGGATAGTGTCCGTTGTATTGTAATCAATAGGCTCAGTCTGAATCTTTTCAAGAATCTTTTTTGTTCTCAAAAGACTCTCTTTGTATTTAGAAGTAATATCGGCTAAAAAACTGCAATCATTACTCAGAATAAAATCGTCTAAGTTCGTGCGGTATTTCTCCGCCATTTCATCGTATTCTGTTTTAAAAAAAATATTTCGGGAAGGATCTAATTCGTTGATCAGATTATCAAAAACAAAAATAGACAAGCTGTCATCAACGGGTTTTGGTCGGATGTGCTCTTCCTGAATAACGGCATTTATTTTGTTGACTATTTCGCAGGTGGGATCGCCACTTTGACTAAATAGAATATTTGTGGTTAGAATCAGCGCCAGTGCTATTTTTTTCATAAATCAGAATCTTCGTTCAGACTAAAATTACGCTTATTTTTTTAGAAAATCTTATTCTTTTCTAAAAATTCTTACATCCGGATGATTTTTATTCTATAGCGTTTTTTGCCTCGAATTCACAAATTTATTTACTTTTTTGCAGACAATCATTTGTGAATTTGTGGCAAAAAAACTATTCAAAAAAAAAATGCATTGCTTGATTAGCAATGCATTTTCTAATTTTATAGAGATGAAAATCTATTTCTTATAAAAAGGAAGTTTAACCACTTTAGCAGCTACATCATTTTTTCTGATTCTGATAAAGATATCGCTGTCAACAGCACTATTATTTACCGTAACATATCCTAATCCAATACCTTTGTTCATAGAAGGTGACATAGTTCCTGATGTCACTACACCAATCACAGCACCTGAAGCATCTACAATTTCGTAATCATGTCTTGGTACCGCACGCTCCTGCATTTCGAAAGCAATTAGTTTTCGGGTAACACCTTCTTCTTTTTGTTTTTTCAGATTTTCAGAATTGGTAAAATTTTTAGTAAACTTAGTAATCCAGCCTAATCCAGCCTCTAATGGAGAAGTAGTATCGTTAATATCATTTCCGTATAAGCAGAATCCCATTTCAAGACGTAAAGTATCACGGGCAGCTAATCCGATAGGTTTAATTCCGAAAGCGGCACCTGCTTCGAAAACTTTATTCCAGATAGCTTCAGCATCGGCATTTTTGCAGTAAATTTCAAATCCGCCTGAACCGGTATATCCTGTTGCAGAAATAATTACGTCATTGAATCCGGCAAAATCAGCTACTTCAAAATGGTAGTAGGTAATAGCACTTAGGTCGATAGAAGATAAAGACTGCATAGCTTCAACCGCTTTTGGTCCCTGAATAGCCAATAAAGAGTACTCATCAGAAAGGTTTTTCATTTCAACACCCAAATCATTGTGCGAAGAAATCCAGTTCCAGTCTTTTTCGATATTGGAAGCATTTACAACCAGTAAATACTCTTCTTCTTTCATTTTATATACAATCAAATCATCTACAATTCCGCCTTCGTTGTTTGGCAGACAAGAATATTGTGCTCTTCCGATAGTCAAAGTCGAAGCATCATTTGAAGTTACTTTTTGAATCAAAGCCAAAGCATTTGGACCTGTCAACAAAAATTCTCCCATATGCGAAACGTCAAAAACGCCCACACTGTTGCGAACTGTTTCGTGTTCAGCATTTACGCCCTCATAGGTAATAGGCATATTGTATCCGGCAAAAGGCAGCATTTTCGCTCCCAAACTCTCATGTATGTGCGTAAGCGCAGTATTTTTCATTGTGTTGTTTTATAAAATTGTGTCGCAAATTTATTTAAAAAATATCGAAGATTTATATACTAAATTATTAAAATTCGCAATATTCTTGCCCGATTTATGCATACGAAGCAATATCTTGTAATTTGAATAGTTTTTGACGTTTTGGTTTTCGAATAAAACGGACGAAATAGAATGGAGACAGCAGAGTTTAAATTTTAGAGTCCTATGAAGCGTTCTGATTTTTAATTTTTATGTAACTTTAAGTCATTAAATCAGTCCGATGAAAGATCCGTTTCTAATTACAAAAGAAGAGGTTTTAAAATTTCTCAAACCCGTAAATCCTGTAACACATAAGGGACTTCAGGGACATGCGGTTATCATTGCCGGAAGTTACGGAAAAGTGGGAGCGGCCGTTTTAGCTTCAAAATCCTGCTTAAAATCGGGCTGCGGATTAGTAACTGCTTTTGTTCCAAAATGCGGTTATCAAATTCTGCAGATCTCGATTCCGGAAGTGATGGTAATAACCGATGAAAACACTAATTTCCTGACCAGTATTCATTTTCCGTTATTACCACAAGCCATCGGAATTGGGCCGGGAATAGGAGTGGAACTGGGTACTCAAAAAGCGCTTTTTGAATTTTTGAGAGTGAATAAATCACCTTTAGTACTGGATGCCGATGCTTTGAACATTTTGGCAGAAAATTTAACCTGGCTGGAATTAGTTCCTGAAAACACTATTCTGACACCTCATCCCAAAGAATTGGAGCGTTTAATCGGTAAGTGGAATTCAGAATCGGAAAAGTTTCAAAAAACGATTGCTTTTTCAGAAAAGTACAAAGTAATCATTGTCATGAAAGGCGCGCCAACTTACATCATCATTAAAGCTGAAATCTACGAAAACACTACCGGAAATGCAGCTTTGGCTACGGCCGGAAGCGGAGATACCCTCACCGGAATCATTACAGGCTTACTGGCTCAGGGCTACGAACCTAAATACGCAGCAAAATTAGGCGTTTTCCTCCACGGACTCACAGCCGATATTGCCTTACCCAAAACAGGTTATGAATCTTTTACAGCTTCTACTATTATTAAGTACTTGGGAAAAGCTTTTTTGAGCTTGGGCTAACCTAACCGCAAAGTTCGCAAAGTTTTACGCAAAGGTTTTGTATATAGTTTTGTGAACTTTCTCTACAAATTAACCTAACTGCAAAGTTCGCAAAGTTTTACACAAAGTTTCGCGAAGATTTTACACAAAGCCTAGCGAACCTTTGGGCTTCACAAGAATCTTAAAGACAAAACCTTTGCGCGCCTTGCGGTAAAAAAAATCTAAACAGTCTAAGCAAGTCTAATATTCTAAAAATCCAATAATCTAAAATTCTAAATTACTAAGTTTGTATTCATGAAAAACAACTTCGATCTCAGAACAGTAAACGTCATGCGTTATATAACGCCATTGCGCGAGGGAGGTTCTTTACCTGCTTTGGCAGAAGCCGATGACGATTTTAAATACGTCTTAAAATTTAGAGGAGCCGGTCACGGTGTAAAAGCTTTGATCGCCGAATTGGTGGGCGGGCAAATCGCAAAAGCTTTAAAATTACAGCTTCCGGAATTGGTTTTCGCCAATCTTGACGAAGCGTTTGGAAGAACGGAAGCGGATGAAGAAATTCAGGATTTACTGCAGGGAAGTCAGGGACTAAATCTGGCGCTCCATTTTTTATCGGGAGCCATTACATTCGATCCTGTTGTGACTACCGTTGATGCTAAGCTGGCTTCGCAAATTGTGTGGCTGGACGCTTATATTACCAATGTAGACCGTACCTTCAAAAACACCAATATGTTGATTTGGCATAAGGAGTTATGGCTGATTGATCACGGGGCATGCTTGTATTTTCATCATTCCTGGAACAATTGGGAACAGCATGCCAAAAGTCCGTTTGCGCTAATCAAAGACCACGTTTTATTGCCTCAGGCCTCACTTTTAAAGGAAGTTGATGCTGAATTTAAAGCCCTTTTATCGCACGAAATTTTAGAAGAAATCGTAAATACAATTCCACTGGAATGGCTGCAATGGGAAGATACCGACGAGGAGCCGGAAACCTTGCGAAATGTGTATTTACAGTTTTTACAGACCCGATTAAATCATTCAGAAATCTTTGTAAATCAGGCACAAAATGCAAGATAATCACTTATATGAGTATGCCGTAATCCGCGTGGTGCCAAGAGTAGAACGCGAAGAGTTTCTGAATATCGGAATCATTCTGTTTTGCAAAAAAAAGAAATTCATAAAGGTTCTTTTTCATCTGAATAAAGAAAGAATACAAGCCCTTTCTGCCGATTTTGACATCGAACAGCTAGAATGTAATCTAACATCATTAGAAAAAATTGTTAATGGAGCCAAAGACGGCGGACCAATCGCTGAATTTGAGATTCCAGAACGTTTTCGATGGCTCACAGCCATTCGAAGCTCGGCAATACAAACGTCAAGACCTCATCCGGGCTTATGTCAGGATTTAGAGAAAACAATTCAGAGGCTATTTGAAGAGTTGGTGCTTTAGAGTTGGTGCAAAGGTTCAGAGATGCAAAGGTTCAAAGTGACAAAGGTTTTTTTAACCGCAAAGGACACAAAGAATTACGCAAAGTTCGCAAAGTTTTTAGATAAAGCTTTGCGAACTTTGCGTTTGTATTAAGTAATTACCGACAAGAAAATCTTGCGTTCTTTGCGGTTAAATAAAAAACCACGAATTACAAAGCTGTAATCCGTGGTTTCAAAATAAAACTAACTTGTATTTTTATTAAAACGATCCGCAGATATTACCCCCTAAAGTTGCTCCTGCATTGGCAGAGATATCCCCTTTAACAGCAGTTTTGTTCAGTTTTACGATCGAATAGGGTGGAGTAAAAGCAGTACCGCTTCCGGCTTGATTTCCGGTTGTATTGGTGAAAACATTGTCTGTTGCTGTAACGGCAGTAAAACCGCTCATTAGATCGATAGGAGTTTTTACACCTTCAAAAACGTTGCTTTCTACATTTAGACTTGCTTCAAAACCTGCGGCAATACATTTATTACTTACCGTACTGTTAAAGAAGTTGTTTACCAGATGTACTTTTCCAAAACGCACTCTAGGCATTCTTTCTTTACAACCAGGAGCCCACCAGCAACGAGCGAAAGTGATTCTTAATTTTCCGCGATCGGCAGTTGCACCATCACTGGAACCAATTAGATTAGAATACCTGTGATCATCAGAACCTCCGGAACCTCCAGCCTTAGGTGGTTTTAAGTAACCGAATTTTGTGTACGAAACGGTAATAAAATCAGATTTGTTTTTAATGTCGAAGTTTCCGTCAACACCATCTCTGAATTCGCAATGGTCTACCCATACATTTTGGCAATCGTCTAAAATAGCATTGTCCCAGCCATCGGTGTCATAAGCACCCGGGCCTTCAAAAATAAGATTTCTGATAATCAGATTCGTGCATCTTTTGATGTTGATGATTCCCGAACCGTCTTTCGTTTGGTTGGTCGAAACCAGCTTTGCACCGCTTGCACCGTAAATCGTTTTTCCGCTTTGATCTTGTAGTGATAATCTTGTCGTAACTGTGATTGTACCGCTAACTTTAATCACTTTTACAGCACTGTTTTCAATGGCGGTTTTAAGCTGCGCATAAGTGGTTACTACTTGTTCTGCCGATGAACCTCCGCCGGTTGTTCCTCCGTTTTGAGAAGCCCATCCCGGAACCTGCGCACAGTTTCCAATTTTTGCGGTTAGATTACCGGAAGATGTTGTAGAGGTCTCGATAGTGGCATTTTCACTATTTTGTGGTGCAGCAATTTCTTCAGTATTACAGGCTGTAAAACCGAAAATCAGTGTCAATAGAAACACTGAAATTGTTGATTTGATTTTCATAATAATTAAGTTTGGTTAAATAGTTAATAGTGCAAATCTGCTTATAATTAGGATGAAAAAAGTTGAACAAGTTCAATGTTTTGAAAATAATTTACTGTTAAATGTGTTTTCGGTAGCCGTTACATTACAAAAAAGTATATTTTTGTGTAATCGATTGCATTATTTTTCATTCATTCACCTACTTACGCCCCTGAGTAAGAATAAAAAGTAAATACCATATGTACAAAGACCTACGATTAAGTATCGAACGCAAGATTCCGTTAACAGATGAGGAATGGAATTTTGTAGTTGAAAAAGTAAAGTTTATCAAACTTAAGAAAAACGAATTTCTTCAAATTCAGGATTCAAAGAGTTCTTATGAAGGCTTTATTTTGAAAGGGACTTTTAAAACCTATATTTTAAATGATAACGGAACCGAAAGTGTCATTTTCTTCTCTTTCGAAAACGAATGGATTTGTGACCTTGAGAGTTTTTACCATCAAAAGCCTACGACTTATAACATCAAAGCAATAGAAGAAAGTGAGATTTTGGTGATCAGTAAGAAAAACAAAGCACTTTTGTTCGAACAGGTGCCAAAGCTGATTCAGTTTCATATTATAATGGTAGAGAAAGCCAATATTGCCATTCAGCAAAGACTTCTTGACCTTCTGAACAAAACTTCGAAACAAAGGTATCTGGAGTTCATAAAACGATATTCGCACAAAGCAAATAAAATCAATAACAGAAATTTATCCTCTTATTTGGGAGTTTCTCACGAGTTTTTATCAAAGATTAAGAGGAGTTGCTAAGGTTCTGAGGGGCTAAGGGGCTGAGTTTTTTGGATAGTGATTTTGAAAAATAGAGGCAAGAAAAAAGAAGCATAGACTTTGCGACCTTGCGTCTTTGCGAACATATGCTATACCAGCTATAAAAAACTTTGCGTAACCCTTCGCGAACGTTGCGGTTAAATTCATTTCGGAATTAAAAATCCAATACTCCAAAAAGGCATGTATTAGAAAAGTGTAGTTTAATATCTTCCTTTTCAGGATTTTCAAAGACTAACAAATCATAAGGTTTTAGATCGTACGGCTTCTCGTTAATTTGAATAACGGTTGTTTCTAAAGAATATAAAAGCACGATTTGAGCATTACAATTTTGGCTAGAATTCGTTACGATCAGTTGGTGACGGGATATTTTTTCAGAAACCATCCAATTAAAATCGATGCCTTTTGTATAAGAAGTCACGTTATCATTCGAGTTAAATTCCATGATTTCATATTGCTCGTAAATTCTTTTTTCTTGGTTTATCTCAATATCCAGGCTATTGTCAAGCATAACCAGATATCGGTGATAGCCTTTAAATTGGGTAAATACTGATGGTTCCTGCTCTATGGTAGCACTGCTTATCCGGAATGTAAAATCTCTATCTGCATAGTTTGCTGTTTTAGGATGAATCAGATATTCATACGTTAATCCACCGCTCCAAACAGCGGCTTTACAATTTTCTTTAGGTAGAAGATTTATATTCATTTTTTTATTTTTGAAGGTTCAGAGGTTTTTTGAGGTACTGAGGTTCTTAGGTGCTGAGATGCTAAGTTTTTTTTAGTTTTTACTCTGAAACTTGAAACAAATAAAACTAAATTGGAGGTTTAGAGGGGCTAAGTGGCAAAGGTTCAAAGGTTTTTTTGAGGTACTGAGGTTCTAAGGTACTGAGTTGCTAAGTTTCTTTTTAGTTTTTACTCTCAAACCTGAAACCTGAAACAAACAAACCTAAATAACCTTCTCCAGATAAATAAACTCCAAAGGTTCTTTAGAAATAGTAACGTGAATTTCACTTTCCGGAAAAGCTTCTCTTTCTCCTGTATCAACATAGCCGTGACGTTTGTACCACGCAATAAGCTCCTCCCGAACCGAGATCACCGTCATAATAATACTGGACAAACCCAAAGATTTAGCATGATTTTCGGCTTCAGCGAGCATCTTTTTTCCGATACCGCTGTTTTGCAGTTCCGGTGAAACGGTTAGCATTCCCAGATACAATTGGTGCCCTTTTTCGACCAGTAAAACCGAACCAATAATTTGGTCTTTTTCGGTGTATTTTAGGATGGTGTTTTTAGGATCCTGAAAAATTTCGGTCATTTCCTGCTCGTCGGTTCTTTTTCCTTCCAGTAAATTGGCTTCGGTGGTCCAGCCTTTCTTTGAGGTTTCACCTCTGTAGGCTGAATTGATTAAGGTTACTAATGCCGGAATATCTTCTAAGACAGTTTTTGTAATCATGAATTATTGTCGTTGTAATTTTTTCACGCAGATTTAACTGTTTTCTAAGACCACTATAAAATAATCTAAGTAATCTGCTAAATCTGCGTGAGAAGTTTTGTTTCTATGTGTTAAATCATTTTTTGTTAATTCACCCCAAGAGGTTCAATTTAATATTTTGCAGGTTGTCCCGCTTTCGGTAAGGATTGTTTGATGAAAGTTCTGATGTCTTCGTTGGCAGTTTCCAGATCAGCTTTTCTCAGGTACATCATGTGACCGCTTCTGTAACCTTTCCATGACATTCGATCCGTTAGCTTTCCGCTAGGATCCATTTGCCATAAATCGTATTTAGAATTAAAGTAATCGCAGGCCCCATCATAATATCCGGATTGTACCATTACATGTAAATAGGGGTTTTGAGCCATAGCTTGTCTCAGGTTTTCGCCTGTTTTGTCGTTCGATCTGTCCCAAGGATGCACCGGACCAAACATATTGTATTTGAAATCTGTTTTATAATTCAGATTGTTGCGCAAATACATATTGATGGCAGGTGTAAACGAATGCAGCCACGAAGTAAGTTCCGCATTAAAATCAGGGCTTTCACCGGAAGCTTTGCGGTCAATTCCTTTGTATCTCGAGTCAAGTCTTCCTATGGTATAGCCTTGATCTCTTAACAATTCTTTCCAGAAATAATCAAGCGGAACATCCAGATTGTTTTGCAGGATCACTTTCTCCGAAATACCGGAATAACGCGCCATTTTAGTGGCTATTTCTTTTCTTTTTGATTCTTCTAAAGACCCTCCTTTGGTTAATGCCGGAAGAAGTTCGTTTACAGTAAAGTCCTCCACTTCGGGTAACATGGCCGTTAAATCTTTGCTTTGCAGATCAGAACCGAGCATTTTGTGGTACCAGGCAGTAGCAGCAAAATAAGGCAATTTAAGAGCAGCATTCGAAACCACCCCGCGAGTAATTCCTAAATCGGTTGGAGAGACCAAAATCACTCCGTTAAGATACATCCATTGATTGTTTTGCAATTGAAGTGCCAATCCCGAAACACGGGTAGTACCATAGCTTTCGCCAATCAGGTATTTAGGAGAAGCCCAGCGATTGGTGCGGGTTACAAAACCATTGATCCAATCGGCCAGGTATTTAATGTCGGCATTTACGCCAAAGAATTTTGTAGTAGGAATGTCTTTGCTTGTAGGTCTGGAATAAGCCGTATTCACAGGGTTTACAAAAACAATATCGGCAACATCCAGAATAGAATACGGATTTTCTTTTATTCCGTAAGGCTGTACAGGATATCCTTCATCATCAATGTTTAAGAGACTCGGTCCTGTGTAAGCAATCTGCATCCAAACCGAAGCAGAGCCCGGACCACCGTTAAAGGAAATAACTAACGGACGCGAAGCCTGATCTTTTACATCAGAACGCTCATAATAGGTGTAGAATAATCCCGCAATGGCTTTTCCCTCTTCGTCCCAAACGGGCATCGTACCCGTTGTGGCTTTATAAGGAACTTTTTGTCCTTTTATGGTAACCATATGATTCGTGATAACATTTGAATCCGGATTGAAAGTAAGATTAGAAGGAGAGTTTTCTTCTTTTTTTGCTGGAGCTTCTGGAGTTGCTTTAGGTTTTGATTCCTGAGCAGATGAAATTATGGATCCGGCTAAAAGGAATACAAGTAATGTTTTTTTCATAAAAATAGGGTGTTAATAGAAATTAATGCTCTAAACAGGTGGCTGCATTTAGAATTTTTAAAGATATAAAAAAATAAAAATTTTATTCATTCATACTTTATTAGTTTTAGTGTCAATGTATCTGATACTATTTCTTTCGTCCAACCAAAATTCATATCCGGATTTCTTTCAACAACTATAAGTTTTATCTCTTGTGGGAGTCTTCTATATCTCAAAGTTTTTCTGCTATCTTCAATTCCACCATTTGTATTGTCCTTGATATTGTTAATGAGAGGAATGAAATCGAATAGAAATTCATCTGCTGATTTTTTAAAATCTACTACAATATTATAACCATGGTTATTAATTACCTTGATATTGTAGTCATCACTAAAGCAATCATCAGTATTATAACGCCAAACTTTTTCGATCCAGATATTTCCGATTTCTATTTTTTCGGTATTGTATTTTAGATTAAACTCAGAAACATCACAAGTATAATACCCATAATAAAATTTATTTTCTTTTGATTCTTTTTCTGACTGAGAAGTTTGATCACAATCTTTGCATTTAACACTAATTTCGCATAGAAATATGGTTCCATAATAATATACTAACCCTAATGAAGACACTATTATTAGAATAATAAAAAAGATTTTTAGCTTTTTGTTCATACTGCTAAGCTGCTATTTTTTGTCTACTTTGTTGGAACCAACAATTCTCTAACATCCACATCTAGTACCTCTGCAATTTTTCTTAGAACCTCAACACTTGGTTGTGTGTTATTATTGCAATAGTTTGTTACTACCACATAACTCTTTTCAATTTTTTCGGCTAACCATGTTTGTGTTCTTCCTTGTTCTTTAAGTACTTCTTTAATCCTGTTCATTTTGATATCAGCCATTAATCTATTGCGTATAATGTTATTTAACATAGAAAGTTATTGCTTATTGATAGCTTTTCTATTAGAGTGTTAAATTATGATATAAAAATGTATTGTAAAATATTGTAATTTAGTATATATTTGTATTAAAATTTGATATATTTTTTATGAAAACGAAGAAAGGAAAGCAAGATTGGAGAATTGTATCAGAAATTGAACTGATTTACAAAACCAAAGTAAAAGCCTCAGAACGACCTCAGATCACTTCGTCTAAAGCAACTTACAAGTTGGCTTTGCAATCGTGGAATCCAAATAAAATTGAGTTTTTAGAGCAGTTTAAAGTTCTTTTGCTCAACAAGGCCAATAGAGTGCTGGGAATTTATGAAGCATCAACAGGAGGTATAACAGCAACTACCGTTGACCTTAGATTATTGTTTACTGCGGCACTTAAAGCAAAAGCAACTGCTCTTATTATGCTTCACAATCATCCATCAGGCAAAGCATTTCCTTCTACTGCCGATAAAGTGATGACTAAAAAAGTTAAAGATGCAGGTACTATTTTGGACATTGAAGTAGTAGATCATTTGATCATTACCCGGGAGAGCTATTATTCTTTTGCAGATAATGGTATTATGTGAACAGTCCGAAAGTTCCGTATTTGAGTATAAAATTACCATTGCTATCGCTAGCGCGAGTGTCTCGCTCGTGCGCGTTTCAATTGGCTTTTGAATTTCTTTAAGTTCACGAGCGGGACGCTCGCGCTAGCGGAGGGCTTGTAGGGTGTGTTACCAGCTGTAGTTAGTCAAACATTTCAATTCTAAACAATTCGTCTTCATTAAAATCTAAGTTTGACTCCATTTCCTCCACTTTAATAGGAAGCGCTTCAATTTTATCCGATATTTCCTTTTCGCGAATCTTACTTTCTTTTTCAATGAATTGATCCTCAAAATATTCTAAAGATATACTATAATTGGATAAATTTAATTCAGCCAATCTAACGTCTTTAAAATAGTGAAGATTATTTTCTGAGTCTATTAATTCGATTTCACGTTGTATAGAATCAGAGACCTTATCGTTAAACAGCTCAAAATTGTCATTTAATACTTCTTCGAAAGATTCTTCGTCTACTGATTTTAAAAAAATTATATTTTCAACACTTTCGAAGTAACTTATATTTGAAATAAATTGGGTGAGGATATCTTCGTATTTTAATTCTAGTTCTGCTTTAAATTCAATATAAAATTCAATGTATTGCCTTTCGTTGTAATAATTTATGTATTGAAGATCAACTTCTTTGAATTTTTCAAAGAAAAATCGTTTTAAAATTTTACTTTTTGTTATGGATAAATAGAATTTTAGACCGTCGATTTTTGTTATATTATTTGGTGTGGTTTTATGCTCTAAAGTTAGATATAAATTACTTTGTGGTGTTAAGTTGTCGAATAAGGATAAGATTTTTGAATCTATTTTTGTCAGTACATCTTCATCATTATGAAAATTTTTCGCAAGATATCGAATAGTGTAGATAAGCTGATTTAAAAAAATGCAATTTTCAATGAGATAGAGTACGATTGTTTTATCTGCCTGTATAGGCACTAACATGAAGTCTTTAATGGAAGGATTTAAAAAATCTAAATAGTGATTTTTCTTATTTGTAATTCCTATTTTGATAAAACTATTTTCGAGTTCCTTTAAATAGTTTTGTAAATCGATAATCCTAAATTCTAGACCTAAAGAATTATTGGAATTATTAAGCAGTGTCTTAAAATCTTCTAATGTTATCGGGCCTGATGCTGACATCAGAAAATAGAGTAATAGTTTTGAACCTTCTGAAATCTGTGATGTAAAAGCTTTATTCCAAATACCTAGTGGCTTATCTAGACTTTCGAGAAATTCTTCAACATAATTGTCTACTGAAACATTAGCGAGTTTCACTGTAAGTTGTTCGATTATTCGTGGGCTATAATTTTTGTGATTAATAATTATCGAATATGCTTTCGATTCAATAAGTTTTTCGATGTATGGTGACTTGATTTCCGAATAAAATAGATGATTATACAAGATCAGGGATTTAATACGTTTACTATAAGAAGAAAGATCAAGCGTATGCTTTGCTAAGTCCAGTTGTGGCGAATCTAATTTTTCATATATCTCCTTTGCTTGATTTAAAATATATTCTCTCGTTGTCATTACCAAAATTTTATTCTGGCTATTTTTTATTCTATTTATAAACTGAATTAAATCGTTTGACCTTCCTTCAATAACGTCATACTTCAAAAAGTTTTCTCCTAGAAAATCGTCATAATAAAATATTTGTTTATTTGTTGAATCTTCTATGATAAATTGCTCTCCTTCAATTACTTTTCGAATCTCTAAAATTTCAAAATTATTTTGCAAGTACTCCCATAAAAGAAGTTTAGCTAAAGTACTTTTGCCAATTCCTGGAATACCGCTAATGATAATAAATTTATTATTATTAAGAATATCAATTGCTCGATTTAAACTGTCATTTCTGACATAGAATTTATTGTTTCTTTGTATATCGACAATTAGTGATTTTGCTCTTTCATATAAGGGCTGATTGATTAGCGTATTAAAAATAGTTGATGAATTAATCCATAACTTATAATTTTTTTGATGTACATCTGGATATCTGTCGAGTAAATCATTTAGACGGCTTTTGGAAACAATGTACTCGTCATTTCCTTTCATCCATTTTTTAAATTTAGCCTTGATATAATCAACTTTTGCCACACTTAAATCAATAGAACAAACAAAATAATATTTTTTAGGGTTTAGCTTTTTGACTTTCTCAAATTCTTCATCAATGATTTTTTTTGTAATAGATTTTACTCTTTTACACTGCACTACGATATTTTTTTTATTGTCAATTGCATATCTCAGATCTACTCCGCTATCACTTCCGTCTGCAAATGAACTTAAACTTATTTGTAATTCTTTTGAAAGTATATCCTTTACAAGATGCTCAAAGTCTATTGGTGATAATAATGCTTGAAAATCGTATTGTGCCATCTTTATTTAGTTCGGATGTTTGTTCTTATTAGTAACGTGATTTTTTACAATTGTTGGTAACTTGCTTATAAGCGAAGCAAACCTTCGCATGTAGACCTGCAATCGGATAGGTAAGTGAAGGTTTGTTTAGTTTTCTTGCTTTTTCAAATATATGTATTTTTTCTTGCCAATTTTTAAGATTATATTAAAAATAGTTAAAAAATGAGCTCTTTATTTGTATACAAAAAAACGGTTTAAACTTATCTTAAACCGTTTTAGTTTTATACTACAAATTTACTAACCCAAAAAAGCTTTCAACTCGTCATAACTCCCAATCTTCACACTAACTTTCTCCTCATTAATAACACTCTCAATTTGAGCAGGAATTGGAAGCGTAATTCCTAAAGCTGGTTCAACAACATCTAAGAATTTAATAGGATGAGCGGTTTCTAAGAAAATACCAATGGCATTGGGGTGTTTTGCCAGTTCTTTTTTCAAACCTAGATAACCAACAGCACCGTGCGGTTCTGCGATATAACCTTCTGTGTTATAAATATTTTTTAGAGCAACAAGCGTTTCTTCATCGGTATAACTATAAGAGGAAAAGTCTTTTTCGAACGCTTTTAAGTCGTTGTTGTATAACTCCTGTATTCTAATAAAGTTGCTTGGGTTTCCAACATCCATAGCATTTGAGATGGTCGCTTTAGAAGGTTTTGGGTCGTATTTTCCGTTTTCTAAAAATCTTGGTACCGTGTCGTTTACGTTGGTGGAGGCTACAAAATGTTCAATTGGCAAACCTAATCTTTTAGCCATGATTCCGGCACAGATATTCCCAAAGTTTCCGCTTGGGCAAGAGAAAACTAACGGTTTGTTTTGGCTTTTCAACGCTTTATAAGCAAAGAAAAAATAGAACATCTGTGGCAGCCAGCGCGCAATATTTATCGAATTCGCCGAAGTCAGGTTTTTATGGGCTAAAGTTTCATCTAAAAATGCCTTTTTCACCATATCCTGACAATCGTCAAAAACACCGTCAACTTCCAATGCTTTGATGTTTTGACCCAAAGTCGTCAATTGTTTCTCCTGTATGTCACTCACCTTTCCTGACGGATATAAAATGACCACATCAACGCCATCAACGCCTAAAAATCCACTGGCAACCGCACCTCCCGTATCGCCCGAAGTGGCTACTAAAACCGTGTTTTTAGCGTCTTTTTTGTCTTTATTGAAATAGCCCAGACAACGCGACATAAAACGGGCTCCAACGTCTTTAAACGCCATGGTTGGTCCGTGAAATAATTCTAAGGAGTAGATTCCGTCTTCGACTTTCACCACCGGAAAATCAAAACATAAAGTCTCGGCAATGATTTCTTTTAATACATCGGTCGGAATTTCGTCACCCACAAATTGTTGAATCGCTTCGAAAGCTATTTCTTCGGGACTTAAATTTTCGATTTTCTCAAAAAAAGAAGGATCTAAAGGAGTGATATTTTCGGGAAAGTATAATCCTTTATCACTGGCTAATCCTTGTATGACAGCTTCCTGAAAAGAAACCTTTGGGGCATTATGGTTTAAACTGTAGTATTTCATTTTTTTTGTTGCTTTAGGCTTTTTTTTGCTTTAAGCTTTAGGCAATAAGCTTTAAGCTTTTTGTCTTGCTTGCAATTGATAGCCTTTAAATTATTCAAATATTTTTAATCGCATTTTTTGTCAGGCTGAGCGGAGTCGAAGCCTAGGCAAAGTAATTCCACAATCTTGTCATTTCGACGTAAGGAGAAATCTCCATGAGAAGCTCGACAAAGATTTGACTTTCGTTACGGAGTTACTTGCGAAGATTTCTCCTTACGTCGAAATGACAAACTGGACGTGCTTGACTTTGTGTGGGGGGCTTCGACTTCGCTCAGCCTGACACGGTTTGTTTTAGTTCTGTTTGGTAAGCTTCGACTTCGCTCAGCCTGACAAAGCATTACGCAAAGGTTTTAAGCTTATTGCCTAAAGCCTATTGCTTATAGCGTCCCGTCCTAAAGGACGCGGACCCCATCGGGATTAATCTTCGAAACATGAATTTCATACGGTAAATTCATTTTTTCGTAAACATCACTCATGGCTTTGGCGATTTGGTTGGCGGTTTCTTCTCCACGGCTTAAGGCGAAGATAGAAGGACCGGAACCTGAAATTCCGGAGCCTAAGGCGCCATTTTCGTAAGCGGTTTGTTTGATGAGATCAAAACCAGGAATCAAAACACTTCGTAAGGGCTCCACAATTTCGTCATGAAGCGAACGACCGATTAAGTCGTAATCTTTGGTGTATAATCCCGCCACTAATCCGCCAACATTTCCCCATTGCATAATGGCACTTTTAAGTGAAACGTTTTGTTTTAATACAGAACGCGCATCCGAAGTTTTCAATTCGATTTGAGGATGCACCACTGTAGCGAACAATTCCTCCGGACTGTCAATTCGGATAATGTCAAGCGGGCTGTAACTTCTTACCAAAGTAAATCCGCCTAAAAGGGCAGGAGCTACGTTGTCGGCGTGAGCATTTCCGCTGGCGAGTTTTTCACCCTGCATGGCAAATTGCACCAAATCCTTGCGGGAATATGGTCGTCCTAATAATTCGTTGATTCCAAAAACCGCTCCGGCAGAACTCGCAGCACTGCTTCCGATTCCGCTTCCGGCTTTAATATGTTTGTAAATTTCGATTTCGAATCCGCAATCAATGTCAAGTGTTTCGAGCATGGCCAAAGCGGCAACCCCCGAAACGTTTTTCTCCGTTTCTAAAGGTAAATCGGCTCCCTCGATTTTGGTAATTCGAACTCCTTTTTGAGCTGATTTTCGAACGATCATTTCGTCGCCCGCATTGTCTAAGCAAAGTCCCAATACGTCAAATCCACAGGAGAGATTGGCAATTGTAGCTGGGCAAAATAGTTTTATTTCCATTGTTTTATAAGGTTCTGAGGCTCTGAGTTGCTAAGGCGCTAAGGTTTTTGCTTTGCAAATTTTTACCACATTTTTTTAAAGGTTCTGAGGTTCTGAGTTACTTAGGTTCTAAGATGTATCTGGTAAAAAAAAACTCAGAACCTTAGTACCTTAGCATCTTAGCGCCTTTATATATTACCTATTCGAATAACGTCTGCAAAAATTCCTGATGCTGTCACAGCAGCTCCAGCTCCGGCGCCTTTGATCAATAAAGGCTGATCTACATAACGATCGGTGTAGAACAAAACGATATTGTCTTTTCCTTCCAGATTGTAGAAAGGATGCTCTTTCGGGATGAATTGCAGACCAACGCTTGCTTTTCCGTTTTCGAATTGTGCCACATATTTCAATCGGGAATCTTTGGTTAATGCTTCGTCATAGATTTTTGAAAAATGAGGAGCATGTTGGGTCAAAGAAGCAAAGAAATCTTCGTTGTTGGTTGTCGCAAGACATTCTGCTGGCAGGAACGATTCGTTGGCAATTGCATCAATATCCATTTCGTAACCACTTTCGCGGATCAGGATCAGGATTTTACGGGCTACGTCGATTCCGCTTAAGTCAATTTTTGGATCCGGCTCTGTGAAACCTTGTACTCCGGCTTCTTTTACCACATCGTGAAAAGAATTGTCCTTATCAAAATTATTGAAAATGAAGTTCAGACTTCCGGATAGAACCGCCTGAATTTTATGTACTTTATCCCCTGAAGCGATTAAGTTTTTCACGGTATCAATAATTGGCAATCCTGCTCCAACATTGGTTTCAAACAAAAACGGAGCATTGTACTGACGGGATAAATTCTTTAACTTTTTATAATTGTCATAGGCTGATGAACAGGCAATTTTGTTGCAGGTCACCACGGCGATACTCTGTTTTAAGAAATTTTCGTAGGTTTCAGACACACTTGCATTGGCAGTGATATCAACAAAGATGCTGTTACGCAAGTTGAGTTCCTTCGCACGGGCGATGAAAGCTTCTTTATTGGCATTTTCGCCCTGATCTAAAGCCGACTGCCAGTCTTTTAACGAAATTCCATCCTCGTCAAAAAGCATTTTTCGCGAATTGGATAAAGCGATAACACGAACATTGATTTTCAGATTATCCTTTAAAAACTTTCGCTGATTGTGAATTTGCTCGATGAATTTTTCACCCACGTTTCCAACTCCCATTACAAATAAATTGAGCTGTTTGGTGTTTTCTTCAAAGAAGTTTTCGTGCAATGTATTCAGCGCTTTTTTAACATCTCTTTCGTTAATTACA
Source organism: Flavobacterium sp. CFS9 (assembly GCF_041154745.1). Taxonomy (NCBI): domain Bacteria; kingdom Pseudomonadati; phylum Bacteroidota; class Flavobacteriia; order Flavobacteriales; family Flavobacteriaceae; genus Flavobacterium; species Flavobacterium sp. CFS9. Next base: position 3,867,617 of record NZ_AP031573.1, read on the forward strand.
GTCGAAATATTACGTTCAGAAGCTCCCTGAGCGATAGCGCGGATGTTGACGTTGTTTTTTCCTAAAGTACTAAACATTCTACCGCTCAAACCCTGATGGTTCTTCATGTTTTCGCCCACCAAAGCAATAATGCACAGGTCTTTTTCGACAATACAAGGATCGATTTTGTTTTGTGAAATTTCGACTTCAAAAGCTCTGTTGATGGCAGCCTCGGCATTATCTGCATCCGAATTCAAAATTCCGATACAAATGGAGTGCTCAGAAGAGGCCTGAGTGATAAATATAACGTTGATTTTTTCTTGAGACAATACTTCAAACAAACGTTTTGAGGAACCCGAAACTCCAATCATTCCTGGGCCTTCAAGGGTTACTAATGAAATATTATCGATATGACTGATTCCTTTTACAACAGTATCTTTTGATGAAACCTGATCTGAAATTAAAGTTCCTTCAGCTTCCGGTTCAAAGGTGTTTTTGATTAAAATTGGAATGTTTTTTCTTAAAACAGGCTGGATCGTTGGCGGATACAACACTTTGGCACCAAAATGCGATAATTCCATAGCTTCCTGATAAGAAATGGTTGCAATAGGACGTGCCTGTTTAACGATTTTTGGATTGGCCGTAAACATTCCGTTCACATCAGTCCAAATTTCTAATTGTTCCGCTTCAAGTGCTCCGGCAATTATGGCAGCAGTATAATCAGAACCTCCACGGCCTAAGGTAGTAGCGATTCCGTCCAGAGTTTGCGAAATAAATCCCGGAAGAATATTAATTTTAGATTGATTATCGGCAAAATACGTTTTGATCAATTGGTTCGAAACTTCAAAATTTACAACCGCTTTTCCAAAGTTATGGTTGGTTTTAATCAGTTCGCGGCTATCCTTGTAAACTGCATTTTTATCGATTTGCTGATACGCCTGTGCGATGATGTAAGACGAAAGCAGTTCTCCAAAACTTAAAATAGTGTCGGCAGTTCTGGGAGATAACTCACCCAGTAAGAAACAGCCGTCTAACAACGTTTCTAAATGATTGATGATTCTTTTTACATGGCTCAGCAAACTGCTTTGTTCGCTAACCGGAATAAGTTCTTTTAAAGTGTCAAGGTGTTTTTTCTCGATTTCGGCAACAATTTCTCTGAAGCTTTCGTCATTTGCGGCTGCTTTTGCCGCTGCCAGCTGCAGTAAATCAGTTACTTTGCTTAAGGCAGATACTACAACAACCAATTGGTCCTGTTTCGATTTTTGATTGATTATTTCGAGAACTAGTTTTATATTTTGTGCATTGGCAACCGAAGTTCCGCCAAACTTTAATACTTTCATTTTTGATGTTTTTTAATAAGGTGCAAAGCTTTTTAGTAACAAGGGTTCAAAGGTTATCAACTGTGAACTGAAACTGAAAACTGCAACTATTTTTTTCTTTGTAAATGTTTTTTATGTGTCCAATAACTCTCTTCTTTTTAGAAAAAAGTACTAGGTAACCTGAGTGATATGTAAAAATGTATACCCCTAAGGGGTAGTAGTTGTTGTAGTTGAAATGGTAATAGCAGCGATTGCAACTCTGGTTTGAGTTGTTAGTGTAGAATGATATTTTACGCTGTTATTTTTCATTTTGGTTTTCCAAAAGTACAGTTTTTTATAAAAGTTAAAAATGTTTCCGGTCTTTTTATGAATATTTTAAAAATTCAAAATTCAGCAAATCAATATTGAGCTTTTTGTCAGAATTGTGTGTGTTAAATTGATGGATTCATATAATTATTGGATCTTATCTTTAAAAGAGATATGCTTAATAATCTGATTTTTAATCCTGAAAAACATTCAAAAACGTCATTAGTCTATAAAATCGGTAGGAATTAATTGTTTTTTGTCGTTTTCTTGTTAAAAAATAGAGTAGATCTTTTATGAGGAAAATACACCCTTGGTTTTGTCTGATTACTATTGTGAAAAGAGCAAAATCAGGGAATTCGTGAGAATCATTTTTTAATTATTAGGAATAAATGTTGCTTTTTAATATTGATTTGCTGAATTTTGAAGTCTTAAATTTTAAACAGCATGAAAGAAATCCATTATATAAGCACAGAAACCCTAAGTTTAGAAGCTTTACAGGAAATTATTGTCAACCAAAAAACGCTTGAATTATCAGAAGAAGCAAAAGTAAACGTTCAAAAATGCCGCGATTATCTCGATAAAAAAATGGCATCACATTCTGAACCTATTTACGGAATCAATACTGGTTTTGGGTCGCTTTGTAATGTGAAAATTTCAAATGAAAATTTATCTAAGCTTCAGGAGAATCTGGTAAAATCGCATGCTTGCGGAACAGGAGAAAAAGTTCCGGCTGAAATTGTAAAATTGATGCTGTTGCTTAAGATTCAATCTTTGAGCTACGGACACTCCGGAGTTCAATTGCAGACTTTAGAGCGTTTGGTAGATTTTTACAATAATGATATTCTTCCGGTGATTTATACTCAGGGATCCTTAGGGGCTTCGGGAGATTTGGCGCCTTTGGCACATTTATCTTTGCCTTTATTAGGAGAAGGTGAAGTACTTTTTGAAGGTAAAAGAACACCAGCGGCCGAAGTTTTAAAACACTTTAACTGGGAGCCAATTGTTTTACAGTCTAAAGAAGGTCTGGCTTTATTAAATGGAACTCAGTTTATGAGTGCGTATGGAGCACATATTTTATTAAAAGCTTATAAGTATTCTTATTTGGCAGATTTGATCGGAGCTATTTCATTAGAAGGTTTTGATGGAAGAATTGAGCCTTTTAACGAATTAATCCATTTTATTCGCCCTCACAAAGGACAGATTGTAACCGCACAGCGTCTTACTGAATTTTTAGAAGGAAGCGAGATTATTGCTCAGGAGAAGAAACACGTACAGGATCCGTATTCTTTCCGTTGCATGCCTCAGGTTCACGGTGCTTCAAAAGATGCCATTGATTATGTTAGAAAAGTATTCAAAACCGAAATCAACTCCGTTACCGACAACCCTAATATCTTTATAGAAGCGGATCAGATTATCTCAGGAGGAAATTTCCACGGACAGCCTTTAGCTTTGGCTTTGGATTATATGGCCATTGCTTTGGCAGAATTGGGTAGTATTTCTGAAAGAAGAACCTATCAGTTAATTTCAGGATTGCGTAATCTTCCGGCATTTTTAGTAGATAATCCGGGATTAAATTCAGGATTTATGATTCCGCAATATACAGCGGCAAGTATCGCAAGTCAGAACAAACAATTGGCAACGCCATCAAGTATAGACAGTATTGTTTCGAGTAACGGACAGGAAGATCACGTGAGTATGGGAGCCAACGGAGCTACAAAAGCATTACGTGTGATGGACAATCTGGAGCGTATTTTAGCGATTGAATTGATGAATGCTTCACAGGCGATTGCTTACAGAGAACCTTTAAAATCAAGTGATTTTATTGAAACATTCTTAAGCAGTTACAGAGAAGTGGTGCCTTTGGTTAAAGAAGACAGAATCCTGCATTACGATATTGAAAAAACAGTTGAATTCCTTGACAGTTTTCAAATTGAAAACGATTTGTTAACAATGGCTTAACATGGCAAAATAATATTGAAGTAATTTTGCACTATCAAAAATATAAAAATGTCAATAAACAGTATTTTCCAATTTTTAGTGCCGAAAGACAAGAAATTCTTTCCACTTTTTGAAGAAGCTTCAAGCAATTTAATTGAGTTAGCTTCTAATTTACACGAAGCTGTAAACCTTCCATTAAAAGAAAGAGAAGTTCTTTTTCAAAAAATAGATGAGTTAGAGCAAAAAGGAGAAGACATTACACGTCAAACCAATCTTGAATTGAGTAGAAATTTTATTACTCCATTTGACAGAGAGGATATTCATACATTGATTACTTCAATTGATAACGTTGCCGATTACCTTCATGGTGCGGCAAGCAGAATGAAATTATATCAGGTAGATAAGATTACAAAGTCAATCAGAAAGATGACTGAAATTAACCTTGAAGCTTGTCAGAACATCGACAGTGCTGTAAAAGAGTTAAGTAACTTAAAAAACATGAACATTATCAAAGAAGCTTGTGCCAGAATTAATAAACTGGAGAACAAGTCAGATAACGTTTATAACAAAGCAGTTTTTGAAATTTTTGAAAACGAAACAGACGCAAAGAATATTATTAAGTATAAAGAAGTGTTATCTGTTTTAGAATCAGCAACAGACAAATGTAAGAGTGTTGCGAACATACTGGAATCTATTTCTGTAAAACATTCTTAATTCAATTTATTTCATTCTGAAGTTATAATTTATGACGCTACTTATAATTATTATAGTATTAGCTTTAATTTTTGATTACATCAACGGTTTTCATGATGCGGCAAATGCTATAGCGACTGTTGTTGCGACCAAGGTTCTGACGCCTTTTCAGGCCGTTCTTTGGGCAGCATTTTTTAACTTTCTGGCCTATTGGGTTTTTGGATTTGGTGTTGCCGATACGGTTGCTAAAACAGCGCACACCATGGAAATTAACCTTGTTGTAATCCTCGCAGGAGTTATTGCGGCTATTTGTTGGAATTTATTGACTTGGTGGTTAGGGATTCCTTCAAGTTCTTCTCATACTTTGATTGGTGGTTTTGCCGGAGCAGCAATTGCTCATGCGATCGCGGTACATGGTTTTTCAGGATATGTGGGTGAAGACGGAACAACGCACTACTGGTACGAAATCGTAAGCTGGTACAAGGCAGGTAAAGACGGGGCAATGCCTTCGGGAGTACTTATCATTATCGCTTTTATTGTATTGGCGCCATTATTAGGAGCATTAGCTTCTTATTTGATCTCGATTTGGCTGTTGAATGCTTCACGTAAAAGTATTGGACCAAAAATATTTACTGTGGCATTAATGATTGCAACAATCTGGATGGTGAGCAATTTAATGATTCCTTATTCAGAGATTGTTGAGCATGGAAAACCACGTTTTGAATCTCATTTTTGGAGTGTAGCTTTTGATCCGCACAATATTAAATGGTTTTTAGTAGCTTTTATCATCTTAACGGTAAGTGCTTTTTGTTTGATATTTAGCAGCTTAAATCTTCATCAGGCAGATGCTGCTTTGAAAAAAATGCAATTGTTGTCTTCTGCAGCCTTTAGTTTAGGTCACGGAGGAAATGATTCTCAAAAAGTAATGGGTATTATTGCAGCTGCGGTAGCGGTTTATATCAATACTAATCCGGGTGTGCATATGGATTCCTGGCTGGATGTTGTGTTGCCAAATGATGATACAGGAGTAAAAGGAGTAATGCCGGGATGGATTCCTTTGGCTTGTTACTCGGCAATTGCAGCGGGAACTTTAAGTGGTGGATGGAAAATTGTAAAAACAATGGGTTCTAAAATCACAAAAGTAAGTTCATTCGAAGGAGTTGCAGCTGAAACTGCAGGAGCTTTAACGCTTTATTTTACAGAGCACTTAAAAATTCCGGTAAGTACAACACATACGATTACAGGTTCTATCATCGGAGTTGGATTAACAAAACGTGTTTCTGCTGTTCGTTGGGGAGTGACCGTAAGTTTAATCTGGGCGTGGATATTAACCATTCCAATTTCAGCAATATTAGCCGGTTTGGTTTACTTCGTACTGAGCGTATTCATTTAGTGAAATGATTTTTGTGAAATGTGAGAAGTAAAATCACATTTTGTCTAGATATTTAAAAGCCGATTTCAATTTGAAATCGGCTTTTTTTTGTTTTGTGAAGTGTCTTTTTTCAATAATTATAATAATATATTTGATGGAAATTTAAAAGCCGTTATGATCGATCATAAAATTTTAAGCCAGATAGACAGAGTTAAGAAGAAGTTAGTTCTTGCAAAAGTTGCAGATAAAGATTTGAAAGTTTTTGGAGCATCAAGTCATAAATATAAGGTTGGAAAAACGATCAGTAAAGAGCAGATCGTTAGTTTTGAAACAGAGTTTAATCTGGTGCTTCCGGAAGATTACAAAGTATTTCTGATGCACATTGGTAATGGCGGGATTTCGTATGAGAATTCTGCTGCAGGACCCAGTTATGGGATATTTCCGTTTGGTAAAAATTTAGAGGAGTTTGTTTATGGTAATCCAAAAAAATGTTTTGGGCAGGAATGTAGAATTTATCCAAAAATGAGTGATGAATTTTGGAAGGAACTGAATAAAAACATTGAAGAGAATGACGATATATCTCGTGAAGATTTTGATGAGGAACTTGGTAAAATGTTTGCCGGAATATTGCCAATTGCAAGTCAGGGGTGTGCTTATTATTACGGTCTTGTTTTAAATGGAGAATTTAAAGGCAGGGTTGTAAATATTGATATCGACAGGCAGAAACCTTTTTTTGTTTTTGAGTCTAATTTTTTAGACTGGTACGAACGCTGGCTTGATGAAATTATACCTGAAAATAGTATGGCTAATGAGCCTGATTTGTTTCGATATACATTAGGAGGATTGTCCGCTTATATTTTAGAAGTATATTTTTCTACAGAGGATCTTAGTATAAAAAAGGAATGTCTGAACGGAATTTTGAAAAAGAGTGCAGTAGGTTCTGAAATTCTTATTGTTTTAGAAGAGCAGTATAAGGTAAACTCAGGCGAAATTCAGAAAACGATACTTCAGATGCTTACTAAGTTTGATTACGAACGTGCGAAACCTTATTTACTTGATTTTGCAAAAGAAAATTTACAGGCCGTTTTTCAGTTCGTATTTTGGTATGCAAAAAGCAAAAGTACTGATTGGTTAGAGTTTATAAAATCAAATATTGAAAGCATTAACGATAATGAAACTTTTAGATTTTGTACTTATTTGTTGAAGGAAATGCCTATAGATTATGGAGAGATTATTGTCCCGTTTACTTTCGGCAAAAGCGAGAGTATAAAAGTTAGTGCTTATTATTCACTGGGACAATTGAAGAACAAAAGCAAGTATCTGGATGTTTTTATTGCAGGCCTAAACGACAGCTCAAACAGAGTTATTCATACCGCTTTGCAGGCGTTAGATGGAGTAGAAGATCGAAAACTTTTGAAGCATTATAAGGCGATCGCTGAAAAATTTCCAAAAGAAAAAGATTATATTTTAGCAAATCTAAATCACAGATTAAAACCGTATGGTCTCAATAATAAAAGTATTATAAAAGCAGATATTGATTTTTAAAGGGATGATATACAGAATAAGTTAATGGGTGTTTAAATAATACAAAAGCCGGTTTCAATAGTGAAACCGGCTTTCTTTTTAGTTATTTTTTATGGTTTTATTCTTTGTAAACAAATAATTTTTTCCGCCCTGTTTCAGAAGCATTTCTTTTTTCTCCGAATTGAATTCTAAAACAATCCCTGCAGTGTCAAATTTAAATATATTTACTGCTGTAGCTTCCATAGGAAAAGAAGGTTGGCCAGTGGCCTGAGCAATTAGAACATTGTCTTTTTGGGAAATGGTTATTTTTAATGGAATCTGCGGGCTGCCATAAGTTCCAGAATATAAATCCAGGGTCGCAGATGTGATCTCAACAGTGCTAAAAACCGGCATTGCAAATGGCTTATTGAAATACGAGCTCAAAGCGCACAACATGATGTTGTTGTTGTCATAACCCATTCCGTTTGAAGTTAGCGTTAGAGCTAGCTTTTCAGTTGGAAAATAACCTGTAACTGATCTGAAACCATCAATTCCTCCGGTATGTCCATAGCTCTTTCTTTCGAAAAAAGGAAACTGAAACAGCCCCATTCCATATTGATCTTTTATGGTTTTCATTTGATTCAAATGATCGATAGAAACTATTTTTCCGGCAAAAAGATTTTCAAAGAAAAGATTTAAATCAGTCGGGTTAGAAACAACTGCTCCGGCTCCAATCGGAATAGACATATCCGTTTCACTCTCTTTTTTCCAATTTTTGTCAAGGCTATAAGAATAGCATTCGTTGTTGGCAATGTTAATTTTACCGCCCAGATAAGTGTTTTTTAGATGTAAAGGCTTAGTGATTTTTGAGCTTAAAATTTCGCCATAAGATTTTTTGTAAATATCTTCCAGGATATAGGATAGTAAAATGTAATTTGAATTACTGTATTGTCCTTTTGTATCAGGTTCAAAAACGATATCTCCCGCAGAAATGCGTTCTATCATTTTAGCTTTGGATTGAAATTGTGTATTCCATTTTAAGTAATTATCGTCGTTTGTAAAGTCGTGGATACCGCTTCTATGATTTAATAAATTGCTGATTGTAATTTTTTTGGCATTTTTTACCGTTGGAAAATATTTGTCAATGGTTTGATTTAAGTTGATTTTGTTTTCTTCTACAGCCTTAAAAATCAAGGATGCTGTAAATGTTTTAGAGATTGAACCAATTCTGTATTTAGTGTTTACGCTTGATTTTTTTGAACTCTCGATATCATCGAAACCAATAGATTTGGTGTAAATGGTTTTCCCGTTTTCCGATATGGCAATGCTTCCCATGTATTTGTTGTTTTTCTCTAAAAGAGCAAACAGACTGTCAAGTTTTTTTGAATTGAAGGTTTGAGAAAAAGCGCTCGCTGTGATAAAAGCAATTAAACAGGTAATGGTGGTTTTTTTCATAAGGATGATTTTTGATTGATTGAATTTTTAAGTTTTAATAATAGGGTTATAATGAAATAAGAAAATAGGGTTAATGATAACATAACAGGAATAAATAATTGGCCAAGAGCCTCATAAGCCTGATTTTTAATTTGATCTTCGGGAGTCATAATTCCGAGGACAAAAACTGAAAAAGATTCTTTTTGCATGTAAAGGCCTACCTGGGAAGGATTCAGGATTTTTGCAAAAATCAGAAATACAAAGCCAAATAGGAAAAGGTACAAAACAGAGAAAATGATGTACGAAATACCATTGGTAAAATTTAAGGCCAGCGCTTTGAAAACGTGAACCGGATTGAAAGTTTTGGTGGCCTGTTCCAGTTTTTTATCAGCAATAAGAGGCTTTAGAACTTCTTCAGGAGAGCCTAGTTTTTCGATACTGTCTAAAAGAGAATCAAGTTCGTTTGTTTCATTTTTATGTTGGATAGCTTCAAAAATATGGCTGTTAAATTCCATATAAATGTCATTCTGATCCATTTTTGATAATGAAGCGGTTGTTTTTTGGATGCGCTTCATGTAATTGTTGTAAATGCGTTGTGAAGCTTTTTGTTCGAATTTGATATCTTCTATTCTCATTGAATGATTTTTTTAATTGACTTTTCAAGATTTTCCCAATAAATATTCATCTGACTTAAAGTTTCGATTCCGGCTTCGGTCAGGCAATAGTATTTTCTTGGAATTCCGGTTTCCTGTTCGACCCATTTCGAGTCTACAAGTCCTTCCGTTTTTAATCGATTCATCAACGGATAAAGTGTTCCTTCTGCAATTTCTATTTCGGTATGCTTTCTTATTTGCTCGATAAGTTCATAACCATAGTACTCCTGATTTTTAAGTACGTTAAGGATAATGAAGGTTAAAGTGCCCTTTTTTACCTGAGACTTCCAGTTTGTTACAAATGTTTCGTTCATAAAGCGAATGTATAACAAAATACATAGTATAACAAAGTATATAGTTAAATTTTTTTCTTGTGAAATATAAGTTATTGATATTTAGCTGTTTGGTGGTTTTTAGAATTGTTTTTGTAGATTTTTACGATTGTGTTTTCGTTTGTAATGTGTTTGTTTCAGACTTTTTTTATCCTGAGAAATGATACTGATGGTTCCGTCTATTTCCAGCATGGCCAGTTTGACCTCTTTAAAATATTCCAAACCATGTTCACGTATGGCTTCTTTTAGTTCTTCGTCAGAAATGTCAAGTTTGCTTAAATTTTTAAAGTCCAGTTTTCCGTCATGTATTAAGATTTCCGGTTTTTCTAAAAGTAAGTTGTTGATTATTTTGTATTTATGAGTCAGTTTTTTGATTGCAAAATTAATGACAAATAAAACCAAAGCGGCAATCAAACCTCCCCAAAGACTTGTGTCAGGACCCACCATTGCGTTCTGAACCGAGTTGCTGATTAATAAAATCAAAATAATATCGGCAGTATTCAATTGCGAAAGCTCTTTTTTTCCGAAGATGCGTAAGGCAATAGTCATGAAAAAATAGACGGCAATACTTCGGAAAATGATATCGGAGTAGGGGAATAACAGCATGTTTTTTTTGTTTTAATAGTTCTCAGAAAAAAGGATCAGGTAACGTATCAGTAATTATTGTTTCTTGAAATATATTTTGTTGGCTAAGTCCCGTAGGTCTGCGGTGTCCGTATTACAAAGAATTATTAGAATTTTATCGAAATTTTTGTTTGTAATTATCTCAGAATTAAAACCGTCAATATTGCCACTTCTCTTATAGATATTTGTTTTATCATCATAGTAAAATCCAAATGTAGGTTTTCCGGAAATCCAGTCTCCAGAATCGTCGGTTTGTGGTTTTAAAAGAAAGTCATTTTTTGATTTTTCAGAAATTAGCTCATTATTTCTGATGGCTATTAAGAGTTTGTGTAAGTCTTCGGTCGTAGAGTAAAGTGCACCGGCTCCATAATAGTTTGAGATGAATCTTCTGTCATTAAAAAGAGGTTTGTTTTTTTCTCCTTTGCCAAAAGAATAGTTATGATAACCGTATGCTAAATTTTTGATGACTTCACTTTCTTTTACAAATCCTGTGTTGGTCATTTTTAGGGGCTGGAGAATCAGATCTTCTATTGATTTTGAAAAGTCTTTTTTGGTAATCCTTTCAATTGTTTTAGAAAGGAGGATAAAGTCTACATTGTTATAATTGAATTTCAAGGTATCCTTTGGTGATTTTTTTACAAATTCTTTTATATAATTGTCGATCGAATATTTGTTTACAACGGCCTTTACAGGTTCGTTTTCCAGTCCTGAATGATGGGTTACTAAATCTTTAATGAGTATATTTTGACAGTTTTCAGGCAGTTCAGGAATAAATTTTCCCACAGGGTCTTTGATATCGATTAGTCCTTTTTCCTGAAGCTGTAAAATGGCAAGCGATGTAAAAAGTTTTGTGATGGATGCAATTGGAAATCGGGTTTTGTCATTAATTTCTACATCAAACTGAATATTTGAAAAACCTTTGTTGATTTTTTGTGTTTGTTTTCCGTCAAAGTATAAAACACTTCCGCTGAAATGCCCGTTTTCATATTCCCGGGTGATGTTTTTCTGAAGATCGTTTTGTGCAAATAGAAATAAGGGAAATAATAAAAATAGTGGTAGATGAAGTTTCATATGCTGTTTTTTTTACATTTCGTTGGTTTAAAATTAAGAATAAAGTGAACCTAACGCAAGATTAATGTTTGTAAAAAAAATCAGATTAATTCTTCACCGGTAAAACCTGACAGGTTTTGAAAATCTGTTAGGTTTCGCGGTAAGTATAAGAGGAATTTTTTAAAAATTCGAAGCGTTATAGTTTAAAATTCTTTTCAATCGCTTTAATCATTTCACCTGCTACATCTTTATTGGTGGCGCCTTCAATTCCCTCAAGTCCCGGAGAAGAGTTTACTTCGAGCAATAAAGGTCCTTTAGAAGAACGAATTATATCAACACCAGCTACTTTTAAGTCCATAGCTTTTGCGGCTTTTATGGCTATTTTTTTCTCTTCGGCAGTTACTTTGATGACAGATGCGGTTCCTCCCAAATGTATATTGGCTCTGAATTCACCCGGCATTGCTTCACGCTGAATTGCAGCAACCACTTTACCGTCGATAACAAAACAGCGAATGTCTTTTCCGTTAGCTTCTTTAATGAATTCCTGAACAAGTATGTTGGCGTTTAAGCTCTTAAAGGCATTGATAACACTTTCTGCCGCTTTTTTGGTTTCAGCTAAAACAACCCCTTTTCCCTGAGTTCCTTCCAATAATTTAACGATCAAAGGAGATCCTCCAACCATTTTAATTAAATTGTCGGTGTCCAGTGGGGAATTTGCAAATCCGGTCGTTGGAATATCGATTCCGCTGTTTAAAAGAAGCTGCAAAGAGTAAAGTTTATCACGTGATTGTGTGATAGCAGTAGCTGAGTTTAGAGTGAAAACCTTCAATGCTTCAAATTGACGGGTCAAGGCACAGCCATAAAAAGTAATGCTTGGTCGGATTCTTGGAATAATAGCATCAAACTGATTTAGTATTTTTCCGCCGCGATAATGAATTTCAGGAGTTTTGGCGTCCAGCTTCATGTAACATTCTTTGATATTCAAAAAATGCATCTCATGTCCGCGCATTTCACCGGCTTCCATGATTCGTTTATTGCTGTACAATTCAGGATTACTGGCTAAAACTCCGATTCTTAGTCCTGAGCTTGCTTTTTCAGAATTTTGATAAAGTTCTTTTAAGGCTTCAGGACTTGGCTGTCCTAAAAGATACTTTTCTTCAGGATCCACGAGTACACGTCCGCTCATGGCTTCACGGCCTAAAAGCATTCGGAAGCCCATAGAATCTCTGTTCGTCAGTGTCATTTCGATTGGCCATTTGATATCGCCAATTTTTAAATGCGTCTGAATTACATAACGATGTTCTCTAAATCCGCTTGAACTTTTTACAATTCTTTTGTCAACCAACGGAGCTTCACAATGAATGATGGTTTTAATATTATTCTGAATTGGGTTAATGTCGAATTTTACCCAATTGGTATCATTTTTTATAAAAGGAGCTATGTTTATTGCGTGCATTGCCGAAGTTTTGGCACCGGAATCCACGCGGGCCTTGATTGTCGGAATTCCTAGTTCTGGAAATGAGCACCATTCTTCGCTACCTAAAATGACTTTGTTTTGAAGCATACGTTGTTTTTTGTTATAGAATTTAATGGCCAAAAATAGCTATTTGCTTTTATTAAAGGTAGCAAATTATTTAAAAAAAATGCCCGTTATGTTATGAAAACGTAACGGGCATGTTATTCTTGTTATAAATTTAAAGTAATCTATTGATTCGTTGGCTCTTCGGCTTTATGGATTTCTACAGAAAGTTCCTGAGAATCGTCTTTAAGATCCATTAAGATTTCATCACCTGAATGTATTTTTGAAGTGATGATCTCTTCAGCCAATACATCTTCGACATATTTCTGAATCGCTCTTTTTAGAGGTCTTGCACCAAATTGTCTGTCGAAACCTTTTTCTGCAATAAAGGCTTTTGCTTTGTCTGTAAGGCTTAGAATGTAACCTAATTCTGCAATACGAGTGTATAGTTTTTTAAGTTCAATTTCGATAATCAAATCAATGTCAGCTTTTTCTAAAGCATTGAATACGATTACATCATCAATTCTGTTTAAGAATTCAGGTGCAAAAGTTTTTTTCAATGCATTTTCGATAATGCTTTTTGAGTTTTCATCGGCCTGAGCCACTTTCGCAGCAGTTCCGAATCCTACACCTTGACCGAAATCTTTCAATTGACGCGCTCCAACGTTAGAAGTCATGATGATGATGGTGTTTTTAAAGTCGATTTTACGACCTAAGCTATCCGTCAAATATCCGTCATCCAAAACCTGAAGCATCATATTGAATACATCCGGATGTGCTTTTTCGATCTCGTCCAAAAGAACTACACAGTAAGGTTTTCTGCGAACTTTTTCAGTCAGTTGACCACCTTCTTCGTATCCTACATATCCCGGAGGCGCTCCAACTAAACGAGAGATTGCAAATTTCTCCATATATTCACTCATATCGATACGGATTAACGCATCTTCTGAATCAAATAATTCTTTTGCCAATACTTTTGCCAATTGTGTTTTACCAACTCCGGTCTGACCTAAGAAGATGAACGAACCAATTGGTTTATTTGGATCTTTAAGTCCGGCTCTGTTGCGTTGGATAGAACGTGCAATTTTTAAAACAGCTTCGTTTTGTCCGATTACTTTGTTCTGAATTAATTCAGGTAACTGAGCCAATTTGTTGCTTTCAGTCTGTGCAATTCGGTTCACAGGAATTCCGGTCATCATCGAAACAACATCGGCTACATTGTCTTCTGTAACTTGAATTCTGTTGTTTTTAGAGTCTTCTTCCCATTGTTCCTGAGCAGTAGCCAGGTCTTTCTCGATGCGTTTTTCATCGTCGCGAAGTTTGGCAGCTTCTTCGTATTTCTGTTTTTTAACCACCATGTTTTTCATTTCGCGAACTTCTTCCAGCTGACGCTCCAAGTCTAGGATTTGCTTCGGAACATCAATGTTGGTGATGTGTACGCGAGACCCTGCTTCGTCAAGAGCATCGATGGCTTTGTCCGGTAAGAAACGCTCAGACATGTATCTGTTTGTTAATTTAACACAGGCTTCGATAGCTTCCTGGGTATAAGTTACATTGTGGTGATCTTCGTATTTGTCTTTTACATTGTTTAAGATGGCAATGGTTTCTTCAACAGAAGTTGGTTCAACAATTACTTTTTGAAAACGTCTTTCCAATGCGCCGTCTTTTTCAATATATTGTCTGTATTCGTCAAGAGTTGTAGCTCCAATACATTGGATTTCGCCTCTTGCCAAAGCAGGTTTGAACATGTTCGAAGCATCAAGTGATCCTGTTGCTCCTCCTGCGCCTACAATGGTGTGAATTTCGTCGATGAAAAGGATGATATCGTCATTTTTCTCCAACTCGTTCATAACGGCTTTCATTCTTTCTTCAAACTGACCGCGGTATTTTGTTCCGGCTACTAAGCTGGCAAGGTCAAGAGTAACCACACGTTTGTGAAAAAGTATACGGGAAACTTTTTTCTGAATAATACGCAAAGCCAGACCTTCTGCAATAGCAGATTTACCAACTCCAGGCTCTCCGATAAGAAGAGGGTTGTTCTTTTTTCTACGGCTTAGAATTTGAGAAACACGTTCGATTTCTTTCTCGCGTCCTACAACCGGATCCAGTTTTCCTTCCTCTGCCATTTCTGTTAAATCTCTCCCAAAATTGTCCAGTACCGGGGTTTTGGATTTTTTATTTGACTTATTGGCGGGATTGTTAAAACTACTTTCTTTAAGACTGTCATCTTGTCCTGAATCGTCATTGTATGATTCGTTTCGTGGCAAGTTTTCTAAGAATTCTTCTTCGTTTGGAGTCATATTTAAATATTGTTCTTTAGCTATGTCATAATCTATTTTTAGTTTATTCAATAGCTTGGTTGTTGGATCGTTTTCGTTTCGTAAGATGCATAGAAGCAGGTGCGCCGTGCTAATTGACGAGCTTTGAAATACTTTGGCCTCCAGAAAAGTGGTCTTCAGGGCTCTTTCCGCCTGACGCGTAAGATGAAGGTTTTTCTTTTCGGCATTTACTTCAACGCTTTGATTGGCCGGACTTAGTATTTCTACTTTCCTGCGTAAATGATCTAAATCGACTGCAAGGTTATTAAGTATATGAATAGCTTTTCCGTTTCCATCTCTTAAAATGCCCAGCATTAGATGCTCAGTACCAATAAAGTCGTGGCCCAAACGTAAGGCTTCCTCTTTACTGTAGGTAATAACATCTTTTACTCTTGGTGAAAAATTATCATCCATAATATATAATTGGTATTGTAAATTTAGTGAATTACTGTTTGAAAAACAAAAACCGTACCCTTCAGGATCTTCTGACAGCTAAGTGACAAAAAAAATAACAATAAAAGCGTTAAAATACGCTTAATTTATTAACTAAAACCTAAAATAAAGTTGTTAATAAATCATTGAAATAAGTGTAGGTAAATAGCTGAAAAAATTTCAAAAAAACGTATCTTGGCACGCTTTGAAACTAATATAATTATTTAATATAACAACTTATGTCTGAAGGAGAAAAGTTAATTCCTATTAACATAGAAGATGAAATGAAATCAGCTTACATCGATTATTCGATGTCAGTAATCGTATCGAGAGCGCTTCCAGATGTTAGAGATGGCTTGAAACCAGTGCATCGAAGAGTTCTTTACGGAATGTATGACTTAGGAGTAACATCAAGATCTGCCCACAAAAAATCTGCAAGAATCGTAGGAGAGGTTCTGGGTAAGTATCACCCGCACGGAGATACCTCTGTATATGATGCGATGGTACGTATGGCTCAGGAATGGAGTATGCGATATTTATTAGTGGATGGTCAGGGTAACTTTGGTTCTGTTGATGGTGACAGTCCGGCAGCAATGCGTTATACTGAGGCCAGAATGCGCAAAATCTCTGAAGATATTATGGCAGATATCGAAAAAGAAACAGTTGACTTTCAATTGAACTTTGACGATACCTTATATGAACCAAAAGTAATGCCTACAAGAGTTCCTACTTTATTAGTAAACGGAGCTACAGGTATTGCAGTAGGTATGGCAACCAATATGCCGCCACACAATTTAACTGAAGTAATCAATGGTACACTGGCTTACCTTGATAACAATGATATTGAAGTTGACGAATTAATGACGCATATTAAGGCTCCGGATTTTCCAACCGGTGGTGTAATATACGGCTACGAAGGAGTTCGTGAGGCTTTTAAAACCGGTAGAGGACGTATTGTAATGCGTGCTAAAGTTGGCTTTGAAGAAGTTGACGGAAGAGAATGTATTGTGGTTACCGAGATTCCGTATCAAATCAACAAAGCTGAAATGATCAAGCGTACAGCTGATTTGGTTAACGATAAAAAAATTGAAGGTATTGCGAATATTCGTGACGAGTCGGATAGAACAGGTATGCGTATTGTTTATATCCTGAAACGTGATGCTACGCCTAACGTAGTATTGAATACCTTATATAAGTATACATCATTACAATCTTCTTTCAGTGTAAATAATATTGCATTGGTAAAAGGTCGCCCGCAAATGCTGAATCTAAAAGATATGATTCATTATTTTATTGAGCACCGTCATGATGTAGTAGTTCGCAGAACGCAGTTTGAATTGCGTAAAGCAGAAGAAAGAGCGCATATTCTTGAAGGATTAATTATTGCTTCAGATAATATTGATGAAGTGATCGCGATCATCAGAGGATCTAAAAATACTGAAGAAGCCCGTGAAAAATTAATCGAAAGATTTAATTTATCAGATATTCAGGCACGTGCTATCGTAGAAATGCGTTTGCGTCAGTTGACAGGTCTGGAGCAAGATAAGTTAAGAGCTGAATTCGAAGAATTAATGAAGTTAATCGAACATTTGAAAGCATTATTGGCAGATGTAGATTTAAGAACAAATTTAATTAAAGAAGAGCTTGAAGAAATCCGTGAAAAATACGGAGACGATCGTCGTTCTACAATAGAATATGCAGGAGGAGATGTAAGTATTGAAGATTTAATTGCTGATGAGAATGTGGTAATTACCATTTCACATGCAGGTTATATCAAACGTACTAATCTTACCGAATATAAAACGCAGAACAGAGGAGGAGTTGGACAAAAAAGTGCAGGAACAAGAGATCAGGATTTCCTTGAGCATATGTTCGTGGCAACCAACCACCAGTATATGATGTTCTTTACCCAAAAAGGAAAATGTTTCTGGATGCGTGTTTATGAAATTCCGGAGGGAAGTAAAACGGCAAAAGGAAGAGCAATTCAGAACCTGGTTAATATTGAAAGTGATGATAAAGTAAAAGCTTTCATTTGTACACAAGACCTAAAAGATAAAGATTACATCAACAGTCATAATCTTGTAATGGTGACTAAACAAGGTCAGGTGAAGAAAACTTCTTTAGAAAAATATTCTAAACCAAGGGTAAATGGTGTTGCAGCTATTACAATTAAAGAAGGAGACGAGTTACTTGAAGCAAAATTAACCAACGGAGACAGTCAGATTATTCTGGCAGTGAAATCAGGTAAGCTGGTTCGTTTTGAGGAAACCAAAACACGCCCGATGGGAAGAACGGCTTCAGGAGTTCGTGGAATTACTTTAAAAGACGAGAGCGATGAAGTAATTGGTATGGTAACTATTGATAGAGAAGATGTTAACGATTCACAAATTCTGGTTGTAACGGAGAATGGATACGGAAAACGTACCAAATTAGTTGACGATGATGGTGAAGATGTGTACAGAATTACAAATCGTGGAGGTAAAGGAGTT
Organism: Flavobacterium sp. CFS9; assembly: GCF_041154745.1. NCBI lineage: Bacteria > Pseudomonadati > Bacteroidota > Flavobacteriia > Flavobacteriales > Flavobacteriaceae > Flavobacterium > Flavobacterium sp. CFS9. Next base: position 3,885,578 of record NZ_AP031573.1, read on the forward strand.
AAAACTCTTAATATTACTGAGAAAACAGGTAAGTTGATTTCTATCAATGCTGTAACGGATGCGGATGATTTAATGATTATCAACAAGTCCGGATTAACGATTAGAATGGCTATTGAAGATTTACGTGTAATGGGTCGCGCAACGCAAGGAGTTCGATTGATTAACTTAAAAGGTAAAGATTCTATTGCGGCCGTAACAAAAGTTATGAAAGATGATGTTGCCGAAGTTGTTGTAGACGAAGACGGTAACGTTATTGAATCGGCTATTGAAAGAGTAAAACCGGATTTAGAAGTTCTTGAAGACGAAGGTGTTGTGGAAGATGAGGATGACGAAGATGATGATACGGAAGAAGAGTCTGAAGACGAAGATGATTCTGATGAAGAAGAATCTGAAGAATAATAAAAAATAAACCACTTAAAATTAAATACACAAATTGAACATTATGAAAAGTAAATATGTAATACTTGCGTCAGCCTTATTGATCTCGGTAGCTACTTTTGCTCAAAAGGATCAGATTAAGAGTGCTGAGAAGGCATTAAAAAGCGGAGATGCTCAGGGGGCACTTACGATCTTAAAAGATGCTGAAAATATGGTAGTAAATGCCAAAGATACTGAACAAGCGCAGTACTATTTTGTAAAGGGTAACGCTTATTTAGATTTGGCAAATAAAAAAGTAGAAGAAGGAAAGAATCTTTCTTTGGCTGCTGAGACTTATCAGAAATTAATTGATACTGAAAAAACTTCAGGTAAAGTTAAATTTTCTACTCAGGCTGCAGCTTCTATCACAGAAATTAAAGGAAAGCTGATCAATGCTGCTATTGCTGATTCTCAGGCAAGCAAGCATGCTGACGGAGCAAAAAAATTGTACGATGCTTATTTATTAGACAGGAAAGATACAATTAATTTATACTACGCGGCTTCTACTGCAGTAAATGCTCAGGATTTTGATCTTGCTTTACCAATGTACGAAGAGTTGAAAAAATTAAACTATTCAGGAAAAGGAACAAGCTTTACAGCTGTAAATAAAATTTCCGGTAATGAAGATGGTTTCAACAACGCTAAAGATAGAGATTTAGCTGTAAAATTAGGAACTCACGAAAAACCTAAAACTGAAGCTATTCCTTCTAAAAGAGGTGAAATCTACAAAAACTTAGCTTTAATTTTAGTTCAAAAAGGACGTAGTGAAGATGCTAAAAAAGCGATTGCAGATGCAAGGAAAGCAAATCCGGAAGATTCTTCTTTGATCTTAACAGAAGCGAACTTATACCTGGAGTCTAAAGACTACGAAACATACAAAAAATTAGTGGGTGAAGCTTTACAGAAAGATCCAAACAATGCTGATTTAGTTTTCAACTTAGGAGTAATCAGTGCAAATGCAAAAAACATTGTAGATGCTGAGAAATATTATTTAAAAGCAATTGAAATCAATCCGAACTACGCAAATGCTTATCTTAACCTTGCAGCATTAAAATTAGAAGCTGAAAAACCAATCATTGATGAAATGAATAAATTAGGTACTTCTGCTAAAGATATGAAGCGTTATGATGTATTAAAAGCACAAAGAGAGAATGTTTTTAGAGGAGTTATTCCTTATCTTAAAAAAGCAAACGAGTTAGACCCTAAAAACGAAGATGTTTCTAAAACGTTATTAGGTGTTTACAAAGCATTAGAAATGACTGCTGAAGCAAAAGCATTGAAAGCTACAATGTAGTCTCATTAAAGTTTAAGATTCTAATATTTAAAAATTCCAAATTCCAATGGTGCTATGCATTTTGGAATTTGGAATTTTTTATTTGGAATTTTTTTAATTTTATTTCTTAACTGACTAAGGCAGCAGAAAGTGTAATAGTAGTGTTTAGAAGTTTAGAAATCGGGCAGATTTCTTTTGCCTTTGCTGCTGTTTTTTCAAACTCGTCTGCTGAAATGGAAGGTACTTTTCCTTTTAGATCTAAATGAATCAAAGTGATCGAACCGTCTTCAAAGGTTACTGTGGCTTCCGTGGTTAGATCATCGGCTGTATAGCCACCTTCGTTTAATAAAAAGCTTAATTGCATCGTAAAACAGCCAGAATGGGCTGCAGCAATAAGTTCTTCGGGATTTGTTCCAACACCATCTGCAAATCTGGTTTTGAACGATAATTGTGCATTGTCTAATGTGGTACTTTGAGTGCTGATGGTTCCTTTTCCTTCCATACCTGTTCCTTTCCAGTTGGCATGTGCTTTTCTTGTAAATTTCATCGTGTTGTGATTTGAATTAATAATTTATTTGGTATTTTATTGATTGTCAGTAAATAATGTGTTTATCAAATATAATCAATATTTTACAGAATTGTTTTATGAAGTTCGATTGTAATGTTAAGTTTAAGGTTTTATAGCCGAATGAATTTAACCGCAAAGGGCGCAAGGCTTTTTTATAAACTGTGCCATATATTGCACAAAGTTCGCAAAGCTTTGTGTAGATAAAGCTTTGCGAACTTTGCGTTTGCCAACACAATCTAAATTAAAAAACTTTGCACCCTTTGCGGTTAAAAATAAAAAAAAAACTGCAATGAAATGAATCACTACAGTTTTATGTTTAAGTGGTTTTGATTTCTCTCGACCTATCATCAGAGTAATTAATCTACTCTTGATTTAAGTTTCGCAATTGCTTTAGTTTTTCTTTCCAAACTTCTAAGCTTTCCTTGTGAATGGCGATGTTTTTGCGGACCTCAAGTACAATTGAGTTTTCTTTTTTAGCATTTTTTGTATTGGCAAAGAACTGAATGTTATTTTCCAACTGGAAAATTTCGTTTTGAACTTCTTCAATCTTACGCATTAAGAAAATCTTCTCGTTGTCTAATTTACGAGTATCGTTACTATCAGATAAAGAGTCAATTCGGTTAGAGAAACGCATCATTTCGGTTTCTTTTTTGCTTAGACTTAACTTTTCGAAAAGCGCATCTAAAATTTTATTGAATTTCCCTTCAATATGACGTCTTGCGAAAGGTACTTTTCCGTAGCCTTTCCAGATTTCAATGTGTGCTTTAATCGCATCCAGATCTGTTTTGTGATCACCTGTTAACTGGTAAGCTCTTAAGATGTCCAGGTAAGCTTTTTTGTTATCAAAAGCAGCCACTTCATCAACGTTTTCCTCTGATTTGTGCTCTTTTAATTTATCAAAATAGTGATTGCACGCATCTTTAAATTCTTTCCAGATTTTATCGGAATATTTTTTAGGAACGTGACCAATTTGTTTCCACTCTTCCTGAATTTGCTTCATGATCGGAGTAGTAGCTGTAAAGTCAGTGCTTTCCTGTAGTTCTTTAGCTTTTGCTACAAGAGCCATTTTTTTGTTTAAATTGTCGTTTTGATCCTTTTTAATGTCTTTGTAAAATGAATTTTTAAAAGCATTAAAGTTTCTAACGGCAGTTTTAAACGCAGCCCAGGTTTCTTCATTCACTTCTGAAGGCACTTTTCCGGCAGCAAAAAACTCATTTCTTAGCGCTTCTACTTTTTGAATCTGTACCAGCCATTGAGAGTGAGAGTTTACTTTCTCGGTTCCTAAAACCTCAATTTTGGCAATGATTTCTTTTTTAATTTCAAGATTATTTTGTTCGTTGGCTCTTTGGCTTTCAAACAAAACTTCTCTTTTGTCGTGAATCTTTTTAGTCAGTTCACTAAATCTGTTCCAGATCGTATCACGGTGCTCTTTAGAAACCGGTCCGATATCTTCTTTCCAGATTCTGTGTAAATCCTGTAATTCACGGAATGCCTTGCTGATGTCAGTTTCATTAACCAATTCTTCAACGCGGGCTACTATTTTTTGTTTTTGTTCCAGATTGTGCTTGAAATCCAAATCTCTCGCCTCACGATCTAAATGCAGGTAATCGTAAAAATTCTCTACATGAAAATGATAATTGTTCCAAACGTGATTGTATTTGTCTTTCGGAATGGCGCCTGCATTTTTCCATCTTTCTCTTAAGTCATTAAAATGCTTAAGTGTATCCTTGATGTTTTCCTGCGGATTGATAAGCTCTTTAAGCTCTTCAACGATGGCAAGCCTGTTGTCTAAATTTGATTTAAGATTAGTTTGTAAATGCTTAAAATGAGCATTTCTTTTTTCTCTAAAAACATTGTAATACTCGTCAAATTTAGATTTTAAAGGAGAGTGGTATTCGAATTCTTCATTCGGATCTTGTTTAGAAGCATTGAACTCTTCTTTTTTCTCTTCTATAAAATGATTGTATTGTAATAAAAACGACTTCTTGATTTCTTCGATATGATCTTTTACAGACATTACTTTGTCTGTATTAATCAGTTTCTTTAATTCATCAACAAGTGCATCCAAAGAAAAAGTATCATAATCCTGCATAGGAATTTCATGACGCTCTTTAAGCGTCTCATCTTCACTTTCTTCGGCATTTGAACTGGTTATGGCATCTAATGCAGTCTGATGATCGGCTTCTGGCGTTTCAACAGTACTTTCTGATTCAATCTCATCATTTGAAATTGTATTTTCAGTTACTGCATCGGTATCAGCCGTTTCGATTGCATTATTTTCAGTAGAATCGTTAATGTCGATTTCTAATTTTCCGTCTGCTTCTTGCAGGTTATCATTCTTTTCTTCTAACATTTTTAATGTATAAGGTTTTTATTTTAAAGAGAGCGAAAGATAGTAAAGGTGTTTCTAACTACAAAATAAATCGTTTGTTTATACGTTATTTTACGGTGAAATTCTTAATTATTGCTTTAATTTAAAGATATGATAGGGGCTTTTTTGGAGATTTCTTGAAGTTAATTTAAATTCTGAATTGCTGGAATTTTTAGAAAATTAAAAGTAAAATGATATTGGAAGGTAGCTTTGTTAGTTTTATTTTGATTGGAAACTGAGAAATCGAGAAGGTGTTGTGTAAGAAAAATAACCCGACAGGTTTCAAAAAACTGTCGGGTTAAGGTGTATCTAATGAGTATTGTTTTAGTTTTTTTACTTATTCCAGATTTTCCATGCTTTTTCGGCCTGAAAAATAAGCATATCGTAGCCATTTTTAATTACAGCCCCTTTTTCTTTGGCTCTTTTTAAGAATTCCGTTTCTGCCGGATTGTAAATTAGGTCGTAGGCAATATGTCGGTCTGTAAAAAACTCATAAGGGATATCAGGACAAGCTTCTGTGTTAGGGCTTGTTCCGACTGGCGTACAGTTAATGATAATCTGAAAATTATCAAAGGTAGTAGCGTTAATTAAGTTGTAATCGATAATGTTTTCTTTGGCTTCTCTGGAAACAAAAGTATAGAGTATGCCCAATTCGTCAAGAGCAAATGCCACTCCTTTTGAAGCACCTCCTGTTCCCAGAATAAGTGCTTTTTTATGGTGAAGTTCAAGCAGTGGTTCTAATGATTTTTTAAAGCCGTAGTAATCGGTGTTGTATCCTTTTAATTTTCCACCTTTGGTAAATTTAATCGTGTTTACAGCACCAATTAAGGCTGCTTTTTTTGAAAGTTTATCTAAGAAGGGGATGACTTGTTCTTTGTAAGGAATTGTAACGTTTAAACCTTTTAAATCAGGATTGTTTTTCACCAACTCAGTGAAATAGTTAATTTCAGAGATGTCGAAATTTTCGTAGCTGTTGCCGGCGAAAACTTCATCACTGAATTTTTCTGTAAAATATCCTTTTGAAAAAGAGTAACTAATATTACGGCCCAATAAGCCAAAACGTCTTCTTAAAGTATCAATCATTATTGTTTTCTATGTTTTTCAATATAATTTTTAACTGTCTTCTTTGACCAGACTACCGGGAATAAATCTTCGATTAGAATGTAATTGTCAAAGTTTAAACGCAAACCATTGCTTAAGTGAAATTTAGCTTTAGTGGTGTCCTGAGTCATAAAATACAATCCGGCCAATCGGTATTCGATTTCGTTTTCTTCCGGAAAATACTCGGTTGCCTGCAATAAAGTTTGAATGGCGCTGTCAAATTCTCCTAAAAACTGAAGAATATCAACCCAAAATAACCAGGTATCCAATGCATAATCTCCAAATTCTACTGCTTTTCTGTATCCAAATTCAGCTTCTTCAAAAAAGTTCATTTGTTTGTTGATCGTCGCGTAACGCTTCCAGTACAAACGATTCTGGTTGTCGATTGCTAATGCTTTATTGACAAAGAATAGCGCTTTTTGAAAATTTTTCTGGCGCATATGAAAATCAGTAATAGCAATCCATCCTTTGTCTAAAAGTGGATCTTCATGTACTGTCTGATTGTAATATTGTAAAGCTTTTACCAAATTCCCAAGTTTTTCATAGCATTTTCCAATGCGTAAAAGAGCGTAGGAGGTAGCGTCATCTAACTCGATGGTACGGTTGTAGCTTTCGATCGCTTCGTTGTATTTTTTTAAACGCTCGTAGGCTTTCGCTTTTTCCATAAAGGCGCCAAGGAACTCATCATCGATAAGTGTGGCATAATCAAAAGCGCGAATGGCATTTTCGTATTCTTTTACCCCATAATGCAAACGTCCAAGCTGGTGCCAGGCAATTTCGCTGTATGGATTTCTGTTGATATAATCGTTAAGATAAACAATGGCTTCCTGATTTTGATCTAAAAATTCAAAACAATACACCACGTTATAAAGAGCAGACTGATCTTCTAAATCTTCTTCAAGACATTTGATGAAACTGTCTTTTGCCATCTCGAGGTTGTCCATAAATAGATATTCCATTCCAATCAAGTTATACACGTCGGCGTAATCGTCTGTAAATTGCAGGGCGATTTTAAGTAATTCTACCGCTTTTTCGTGTTGATCTCTTTTAGAACAGATATTCGCTTTCTGAATGTAAATTTCCTCGTTGTTAGGTTCGATTGCATACAACTCATTCAAGAGTTTTTCGGCGATTTCCAGTTTGTCGTCGTAAACCAGCATTTCTACTTGTACTAATTTTAAGCCTGTAGATTTTGGGTGTTGGTCTAATGCAAGTTTCAGGGCCTTCTTTGCTAAATTAGCCTTACCTATGTCTAAATAATGAAGAATAATTTCTTCGAATTCTTCAGAATCAAAAAAGAGTACTTTGTTTGTTTTTAACATCGACTCAAATTTGGATAGGGATAGGTTATAATCTTCTTCTTCGTTGCTTAATTGCATACTGTCTTTATTTGAAATTAGCCTGTTATAAATTTAGGCAACCATATTATTGCTGTGGGGAAAGGAAATTAATTGTTTTGAACAATTTAATTAACAATATGGACAGAATTTTGATTCTGTTTTTAGTCCTAATCTTCTGATTTATGAGAAGAGTAGGGAGTTATTATTTTATCTAATGATAGGAATTTCCTATCCTGTTTGTTTTAATTAAACTTCTTGCTCCTTTTTTAGGATTTCATCCATAACGTTTAAGATTATGGCACAACCTTCTTTGATTTCCTCTTCAGAAATTGTTAAAGGTGGAGTTATTCGTATCGCGCATCCTTCAAACAGCAACCAGAATAAAATGAGCCCTTTGTCCTGACAGTTCAAAATAACCTGATTGGTAATTTCGGCAGTTTCAGTCATGGCGGCAAGCATTAATCCTTTTCCTCTAACTTCCTTTATCAAAGGATGTACCAAAAGTGATCGGAAGAGTTTTTCCTTCTCTAAGGTCTCTTCCATTAAGTTTGTTTCAGTTAATTCCTTCAAAGTTGCAAGACATGCTGACGCAATGACAGGATGACCTCCAAAAGTAGTAATATGTCCTAATTTAGGATTTTCGGTTAACAGATCCATTTTCTCTGCTGATGCTGTAAAAGCACCTACCGGCATTCCGCCACCCATACCTTTTCCCATAACCACGATATCAGGAACAACGTCATACGTCTGAAAACCAAATAGTTTTCCTGTTCTGCCAAAACCAGGTTGGATTTCATCAACGATCATCATAGCGCCAACTTCGTCACAACGTTTTCTGACTTTTTGCAGAAAATTATCGTGAGGCTCAATAAATCCGGCACCTCCCTGAATGGTTTCTAAAAGTATAGCCGCAGTTCTGGTCGTTATTTTTTGTAAATCTTCTTCGTTATTAAAGGTAATGAAATCAACATCGGGAAGAAGAGGTCTGAAGGCTTGTTTGCGTTCTTCAAAACCCATAACACTCATAGATCCCATAGTGTTGCCATGGTAAGCATTATGACATGAAATAAGCTGGCTGCGTCCCGTGGCTCGTTTGGCTAACTTCAGAGCTCCTTCAATTGCTTCTGTTCCTGAGTTAACCAAATAGGTTTTACTAAGTGATTCAGGCAGGAGTGAAGCCATGAGTTTGCAGTACTCTACAGCCGGACTTTGTGAATATTCGCCATAAACCATGACATGCGAATACTTGTCCAACTGATCTTTGATTGCTTGATTCACTCTTGGATGTTGATGGCCAAGCGTACAGGCGGAAACACCCGCTACAAAATCTAAATATTTTTTATTATTAGTGTCGTAAATATACGAGCCAATAGCATGTGAAACTTCCATTCCTAGCGGATAAGGTGAAGTTTGTGCCTGGTATTTTATAAAGTCGGGATTCATTTTTTTTGAGATTCTAAGTTGCTTAGTTTCTAAGGTTCTGAGTTCAGTGTCAGTTTGCAGTCTCAGTTTTTGCCAACTGAAAACTGCGACTGAAAACTGAAAACTATTTTTTAGTTTTACCCTTAGAGTTTACAGTGGTTTTCACTGCGGGTTTCTTTTTGCCGTAATCCAGGGTTTCTTTTCTTACTTTTAGAGGTACGTTTTTATCTTTAGATTCTTCGTCTTTTCCTTCCTTAATGAGTTTATCGTTCATTTCATTTTCTTCAGCGGTAAAGATATCGTCTTTCGATTTTATTCGTTCGTCACCTCGCCATCTTAACCCCCTTAGTTTACGTGCATTCTCTGGTAAATCGGCTTCAGGATATACATCGCCGTCGACTTTGTTGAAAAAGGTGATCGTTTCAATATCGTTATTTTCGATAATCAGATTGATTTTACTGCTTACATTTTTATTGATTCCAATCAGCTCATGTTCATCATTTCGCATGTAATAGATTACTTCAGTATTTTTGATCACGTCGACATCATGCAGTTTTCCGTCCCTGAATTTTCCAAATAAATTGAGCCCCTTGACCTGATTGTAGCCAGTTCCGAGGGTATCCCGTGAGACTATAAAAGTATTATTGAGGACTTTTAAAGAGTCTAACTTCTTAGTGTTTTTATCGCCAATAAGATGCATGACATCTCCGGTTATCTGACTTTCCCCATTCCAAAGAATTGGATTTCCAATTAGTTTGGTCAATGCAGTCTTGGAATTTGAATGAATGGAATCACATTTTCCACTCATGTCAATTTTGTAGAATCGTACATTGTTATAGGCTCTTAGAATACGTTCACCTTCTTTTCCGGTAACCATTAATTTTTTTCCGTGAATGTAAACTGAATCTTTTTCGACCAGATTAATGGCTACGGCTCTTTTGGTTACAAACATGGAATCTTTAAGTTTATAAATCTCGGCATAATGGCCTTTTACAATTCCGCGATTGATGGAGTCCGTGATTTTTACATTTCGGGTTGCAGAGGCAAATTCAATATTTCGATTGTAGTACAAACTGTCCCCCTCTATGAGACGATCATCGTATTTGATGTAAGATTTCCGTAAAAAATGTGCGAGATTCTTCTTGGTGTCGTAAAATCCCCTTTCTGTATAAATATAATTAGATTTACTGGTAATGGTTGAAGGGCCAAGTAGATAGGAGTGTCCTGAATTGCTGTAATAATCTAAGTGATTTGATTTGATTACATATTTCGGATTGGTAATCGTAACGGCAGTCAGGAACTGAAATTTTTTCTCAGCCACAAAATACCTTCCCGATTTACTAACCAATGTATTGTCTTTGTTGATGATAGTTCCTTTGGTGTTGTAAAATACCTGCTGAATATTTCGGTCAAAGTTTATCGTATCCGTACTTAAAGTGGCATCAGGCGAACTCATGACAGCATCACCGGTTGCAAAAGCTTTTTTTACATTACCGCTGTATTCGGCATATTTACTGTTTAGAAATAAGGTGTCACCTTGTACCAATTGTACATTTCCAAAAGCTTTAAGATAATTTTCTTTTTGAAAGAAATAAGCTCTATTACAGGTCAGTACGACTCCGTCATGATTTACTTTTACATTTCCGATTAGCAGTAAAGCACCTGGGATTTCGTTTTCGTTGATTTCTTGAAAATCAGCATTTTCAACAATTATTGTTTTCGGTTTTTGAGCAAAAAGGTGTTGTGCGCTTAAAAAAAGCAAACAAAAGAATATGAAAAATAGTAATTTCTTCAATGGATTAAATTTTTGTCAAATTTATGAAAAAGGTTAGAACCTTTATGGATATTAAGATTAATTTATTAGTACGGATTTTTTGAATGGACTGATAGGTTCAAATGAAAAAATCTAAATCAATTTGATGGAAAAATGCTCGTTTGGTTTTGAGCTTAATTTATCAACAAAACCCAGTACTCTTACGTTGTAGTAGGTGATTTTGTATCGCTATTTATGCAAAAATGATTTTTAGGTTTTCCTGAGTTTAAAAATTAGTCTAAATTTAGGAAATGGTTTTCAGAATCAGGAATATTATTTCCGGTTTGAAGATCAATCAGATTATAACGTAAATATGATAAATAAGAAATTTTTTGTTGCGGGACTTGCTGTGGTTCTGCTGTTTTCGGCCTGTAAAACCAAAGATCTAAAAATGAATACAAGTAAAGAAAAGAGTCCTAAAGACACTAAGATTGTGGTCTATCAGGTTTTTACGCGTTTGTTTGGAAATAAAAACACCACTAATAAGCCATGGGGGACGATCGAGGAAAATGGTATTGGAAAATTTAATGATTTTACAGACAAAGCGCTGCATGAAATTAAGGATTTAGGTGTTACCCATATTTGGTATACAGGTGTTCCGCATCATGCATTGGTGGGGGATTATAAGGCGTATGGAATTTCAGATGATGATCCGGAAGTGGTAAAAGGCCGTGCAGGATCTCCGTATGCTGTAAAAGATTATTACAATGTAAATCCTGATTTAGCAGTGAATCCGGCAAACAGATTACAGGAGTTTGAAGCGTTAATCGATCGTACGCACAAAGTGGGATTAAAGCTGATTATTGATATTGTACCCAATCATATTGCAAGAAAATATGAAGGTAAAAGTAATCCGGCGGGAGTAAGAGATTTTGGAGCCGATGATGATGTGAGTATGGAGTATAAACGAGATAATAATTTTTACTATATCCCAAACAATCATTTTGAAATACCAAGTGGAGATATTCCGTTAAATGGAGAAAAAAATGTACTTATTGACGGGGTATTTAATGAGAATCCTGCTAAATGGACCGGTAATGGTTCGAGAAAAGCAAAGCCCGATCAAAACGACTGGTATGAAACCGTAAAAGTAAATTATGGAATTCGCCCTGATGGAACAAAAGACTTTACTGAACTTCCTGAGGGTTTTGATCAAAAATCGTATCAGGAGCATTTTGCTTTTTGGCAGGACAAGGATGTTCCGGATTCCTGGAAGAAATTCAGGTCTATTGCTTTGTATTGGATTGACAAAGGAGTAGATGGTTTTCGTTATGATATGGCTGAGATGGTGCCGTACGAATTTTGGAGTTATATGAATTCGGCAATTAAAATGAAAAATCCGAATGCCTTTTTATTGGCAGAAGTTTACAATCCAAAAGAATATCGCAATTATATCCGTTTGGGAAAAATGGATTATCTGTATGATAAAGTCGAAACTTACGATAAGTTGAAAGATGTTATTCGTGGAAAATCACTACCTGATGGATTATCGGATATTCGGAAAGGAATGGAAGATATTGAACACCATATGCTTCATTTTTTAGACAATCATGACGAACAGCGATTAGCGAGTCCTGAATTTGCAGGAACTCCCGAACGCGGAAAGCCGTTAATGGTGGTTTCTACAACAATTAGCAGCTCGCCAACCATGGTTTATTTTGGACAGGAAGTAGGTGAAGCAGCAAATGAAAATGCCGGTTTTGGTGCGCGTTCCAGAACATCGATATTTGACTACATCGGAGTGCCAAATCATCAGCGTTGGATGAATGAAGGGAAGTTTGATGGAGGACAGCTTTCGGATTCGGAAAAGAAGCTGCGAGATTTTTATAAGAGATTGTTGAATTTCTCGCTTAAAAGTTCGGCTTTAATGGGAAGTTTTCAGGAAATTCAAACTGTAAATCGTCAAAATAATATAGATTATGACGATTTAATCTATTCTTATGTACGTTGGTCAGAGCATCAAAAACTGATTATTGTGACTAATTTTTCTTCAGAAAAAACAAGTGAATTTGATTTGAAGATTCCTTCGGATATTATTGCAAAATGGAACCTGAGAGATGGAGTGTACGGTCTTAAAGATCAATTGTACGGGAAGAATACCGCGCAATTAAAAGTAAGTAATGCTGAAGGAGTGGTGAGGGTGAAAATAATGCCTTCGGAGTCGTTTATTTTTGAATTGAAGTAGTTGTGAGATATCTCTAAAAAAAAACGCTGAAAGCCTTTAAAGCATCAGCATGGTGCAACGCACTATGGGGGAAATTAAAATTGATTGTTACCCTGAAAGGGTAAAAGCAAACACACACAAAGTTTGTTTTTTTTCTGCAAAGAGACAGATTGTATATTTTTAATGAATTGTTGTAGAGTAAACTTGTTAAGAACGGTTTACTGAAGATTAATCTTTGCTCTTACAGGGCTAGATAGTTTGTTTTTCTTATCATAGTGCTTTGCACTATGTTCTTGCTTAAGCTCTTTCAGAACATATTTTAAACAAGAATATCTTCTATTCTATGTAATTTTATCTGGTTATTAGACATAAAAAAAGCTGAGACTTAAAATGGTATCAGCTTTTTTATGATTTATACTTTTTTGACTTTCTTCAAAGCCTCGATGTAATTTTCGTTTACCTTCTCCCAGTTAATATGCTGATAAAAAGCATCAATATAACTTCCTTTTCTGTTTTGGTAATCCAGATAATAAGCATGTTCCCAAAGATCGATTCCTAAAATTGGGGTTCCGGGAATCAGAGCGTTTTTCATTAAAGGATTGTCCTGATTTTCAGTAGTTGTTATCTGAAGTTTTCCGGCTTTGTCAACAATCAGCCAAACCCATCCGGATCCGAATTGTTTGGTTGCCTGACCTTTGAACTGGCTGGTTAGATTACTGAGAGAACCAAATTCTTTATTGATAGAACCTGCCAAAGTATCTTTTGGGGTTTGTTCTTTTGGTGTCAGGATATTAAAATAAAGCGTATGATTGTAGTATCCTCCCGCATTTTGACGAAGCTTGGCATTGCTAAGATCCATTTTTTTAAGAATATCTTCAATAGGCAGATTTTCAAACTCAGTATTTACAATTTCTTTGTTGAAATTGTTGGTGTAGGTTAAATAATGTTTTGAATAATGTGTTTCCAGAGTAAGAGTTCTTATTGCAGGGGCCAGGGCATCATAAGAAAATGGCAGTTTTGTCAATTCAAAAGAACCCGGGTCTGCTTTTACATCATTTGGGGATCCAATGGTGATTTTTTCTTCTTTTGTTGGCAAAGGAACTTCAACTACTTCAGTTAGCTTATTGTCATTACATGAAAATAATAGAAAGAATGAAGCCAAAATGCTAAAACGAACAATGTTTTTCTTCATAATGTTAGTTATTTTGATGTTAGTGAATTAATGATTGCGATATAGTTTTCTTTGGCCTCCTCAGCAGTAAGATGACTTATTTGCATCCAGGCATTTGTTTTGAAAGCATTTCGTAAATCAAAATTATCAGATTGATTGTACACGGCTGTCCCAAAAGTAGCTTGTTTGTAATAGGCATAAAGTCTTAACTGCACGTCTTGCGGCAGCGTAGCCTGAGTCATTTTTAAAGCGGTCTCAACGGCCTCTGAAAAACGAGTATCTAAATCTTTTTCAGTCATTAAGCTTTTGTAGCGATGATGGTTTTTCCACCAATTGCTTTTTGGTTTAATACTACATTGATTGGAGTACCTAAAGGTAAAAATAAATCTACTCTTGAACCAAATTTTATAAATCCGGCATCTGTACCCTGAACAACCTGCATACCTTCTTTAGCGTAATTTACAATTCTACGTGCCAAAGCTCCTGCAATTTGTCTGTACAATACCTGTCCGAAAGTTTCATTTTCGATTACAACCGTTGTTCTTTCGTTTTCTTCGCTTGCTTTTGGATGCCAGGCAACTAAAAACTTACCAGGGTGGTATTTGCTAAATTTGATAATACCGTCCATCGCGTAACGCGTAACGTGTACATTAATCGGTGACATGAAGATAGATACCTGAAGACGTTTGTCTTTAAAGAATTCTCCTTCATAAACTTCTTCGATAACCACAACTTTTCCGTCTACCGGAGCAAGAATGTGATCGCTGTTTCTGATTGCGATTCTTTTTGGATTTCTAAAAAATTGCAGAATGATAATTAATACTAATAAACCAGCTATCTGAACCAATATTCTTAGCCAATTGATATCAATGAATTTTTCAGCAATTAAAAGTACAGCTACTGCGAAAACAGTACCTAACAAAATGGATGGGCCTCCTTCTTTATGAAACATAATATAAAATTTGATAAAATAAAAATATAATTGGTGCTACAAATATAACACTATCTAGTCGATCTAATACGCCTCCGTGACCCGGCATGATGGAACCGCTGTCTTTTACTCCGGCAACTCTTTTGAATTTGGATTCAATCAAATCCCCAATAGTTCCAAAGATACTTACGATTAAAGCAATAATCATCCAGATAAGAATAGATTTAGAGCTAAAATCTGCTTTTGGCTGTATGTATAATTTTGAGATTAAAAATCCGGCAAAGGCAGCGAAAACTACTCCGCCAAGGAAACCTTCAATTGTTTTTTTAGGTGAAATACGTTCAAACAATTTATGTTTTCCCATTGATTTTCCAACTAAATAGGCAAAGGTGTCATTGGTCCAGATTAAAACGAATAATCCGATGATGATTTTTGGATTGTAATCTTTGATACCAAATGAAATTTTAGTGATAAAAAGAAAAGGGAGTGTTACATATCCAAGTAGATAAACATATTTGGATGCTTTACTGATGATTTGTGTGTCATCAAATAAAAATACGATGCATTTTACAGATACGATCAGAGTAATGAGGAGCAGTGCTGAAAAAAGCTTTTCAGTATCGACCGTAATTATAATATTTTCTTTAATTGTTTTGCTAATGTAGTTTTCAGTTTCGGTTTTGTAAAAACTGATTAAGGCTACGGTACTATAGAAAAGTGAAACAAATAAAATCGAAAATATTTTATTGATTCCAACTAAATTACAAAATTCATAAGTGGCAATAATCAGAAAGATGCCAAAGAGAATAATAAAGCTTTCGGTAGAAAACAGAATAGAAGTTAGTAATAAAGCGATATAAACAGCACCAGAAATGGTTCTCTTGAGTGTTTCGTTCATCTTAAAGGTCTTCTAAGAGCAATAAATACAAGTTTTTGGCAACACTTCCGTATTGCGTAAAGTCTTCTTCTTTTGCTTTTTCGAAATATTTTATTGTGGTAATATTAGTAGGGTAGTCTCTTTCGTACTTGCGTTTGATGGCGCTTAATCCATCACTTTTGATGGAAAGTATCTGACTTGTTGTAGCAATAATAACAATGTTTGCAGGTAATTCGTTTGGTTTGTCCTGTCTGATTTGTTTAGATGAAAATAAAATAGAACCTTCGTCGGCAATCAGATTCTCACAAGTGGCAAGTAAAAATTTTGGGTTTCTTGGCGAAAGATAAAGTAATTTATTTTCTTCCAGTAAACTAAAAAGTGCCGGTTCATAGCACAGTACTTCGTTTTCGAACCAGTCGTTTTCTTCTAAAATGTTCTCAAATTGTTCCGCAACCTCTTGTTTGTTTTCACAATATAAGAACTTACCTCCATTTTTCTTGAAATTAAAAATGAATCTTTCATCTATAGATAAATGACTGTCAGGAGCTTGGTTTGCCCCGTATTCACTTTCATGTTCTTCATCAGAAGCAGGCTCGCTGGAACCAAATATTTTTTTGAAAAAATTCATTTTATATGAAATACTTTACATGTTAATTGAAAACGTTCAAAGATAAAAAAATCTTAATTCAAAAGGGTGTTTTGAATTAAGATTTTAAAAAATATTACATATTTACTGAATTATCTATGAAACCACTTCTTCTAAATTTTTATCAAAAGTGCGTTTTCCGAAGATAGCTTCTAAGTCATCTTTAAAAATAACTTCTTTTTCAATTAATATGTCAGCTAGCTGATTTAGCTTGTCTTTGTTTTCTTCAAGAATTTCAATAGCTCGTTGGTACTGACCTTCAATTAATTCTGAGATTTCTTTGTCAATGATTTTTGCAGTTTCGTCAGAATATGGTTTTGAAAAATTGTATTCGCTTTGACCACTTGAATCGTAGTAAGTAACATTTCCAATTTTATCATTCAAACCATAGATTGTTACCATAGCACGGGCCTGACGAGTAACTTTTTCTAAATCGCTCAATGCTCCGGTCGAAATTCGGTCAAAAGTAACTTTTTCAGCAGCTCTTCCGCCCATAGTAGCACACATTTCGTCCAGCATTTGATCGGTTCTGACGATTTGTCTTTCTTCCGGTAGGTACCAGGCTGCTCCTAAACTTTGTCCACGAGGAACAATAGTTACTTTGATTAGTGGTGCGGCATGCTCTAACATCCAGCTTACAGTCGCGTGACCAGCTTCGTGAATAGCAATAGCTCTTTTTTCTTCCGGTGTAATGATTTTGTTTTTCTTTTCAAGTCCGCCAATGATCCTGTCCACAGCATCAAGGAAATCTTGTCTGTCTACAGCTGTTTTGTTATTACGTGCAGCAATTAATGCAGCTTCGTTACACACATTAGCAATATCAGCACCAGAGAAACCAGGAGTTTGTTTGGCTAAGAAATCAAGGTCAAGACCTTCTACTTTTTTGATAGGAGCTAAGTGAACTGCGAAAATTTCAGCTCTTTCACGAATGTCCGGTAAGTCGACAAAAATTTGTCTGTCGAAACGTCCGGCACGCATTAAAGCTTTGTCTAGTACATCAGCTCTGTTGGTTGCGGCCAGTACAATTACGTTAGAGTTTGTACCAAAACCGTCCATTTCTGTTAGTAATTGGTTCAATGTGTTTTCTCTTTCGTCATTTCCGCCTGACATATTGCTTTTTCCTCTTGCTCTACCAACGGCATCAATTTCGTCAATAAAGATGATAGCAGGAGATTTTTCTTTGGCTTGTTTGAATAAATCACGCACACGTGATGCACCGACACCTACAAACATTTCAACGAAATCTGAACCTGATAGCGAGAAGAATGGAACCTGAGCTTCGCCTGCAACTGCTTTTGCTAATAATGTTTTACCGGTTCCCGGAGGTCCTACTAATAAAGCTCCTTTTGGGATTTTTCCTCCAAGATTAGTGTATTTCTCAGGGTTTTTTAAGAATTCTACAATTTCTTGTATTTCTTCTTTTGCACCTTCTAAACCTGCAACATCTTTGAAAGTAGTTTTAATGTCTGTTTTTTCATCAAACAATTTAGCTTTCGATTTTCCAATGTTGAAAATTTGTCCGCCACCGCCACCGGCACCTCCCGACATTTTACGCATAATGAAGATCCATACACCAATAATGATGATGATTGGTAGCAGACTAATTAAAATGTCGCTCCAGTTGTTTTTCTGTAAGAAATTAAAGTCTTTCAGTTTTCCTTCACCAACTGCTTTTTCAAGTTTTGTTTGAAAGATTTGATCGTTACCAATTTCTAAAGTATAATGTGGACCTTTATTTGGTCTTTCAAAAATATCTTTAGCCACTTTTTTATTAGCCGCGTCTTTAAGAGCCGCAGCGTTTAAATATACTTCAGCTTCAGCTTTGTTATAAACGATTACTTTTTCAATTTGTCCTTTTTCTAATAGAGTATTGAATTTAGAAGAAGTTAATTGAGCAGGTTCGCTTAAGTTAGATCCACCGGTTGCAAAACTTATAAATAAAAAAACCAGAAGTATTGCAGTATATATTAACCAGGGACTTATTTTAAATTTACTCGGATTTGGATTATTATCTTTAGCCATTAGAAGAAATTTTCTTTAGTATTTGTTTTCGATTGTAGTTATTTTGGCATCACCCCAAAGGCTTTCGATGTTGTAGTATTCTCGAATGTGTTTTTGGAAAACATGCACAACAATGTGTACATAGTCCATAAGAACCCATTCCGCATTATCGGTTCCTTCTACATGCCAGGGTTTGTCCTTTAAATCTTTTGATACAGTTTTTTGAATTGAATTTACAATGGCATTAACTTGGGTATTTGAACTTCCGTTGCAAATGACAAAATAGTCACAAACTGCAGTGTCTATTTCTCTTAAGTCAAGAATATCGATATCATTTCCTTTTACTTCTTCAATCCCTTTGATTATGTTCGCCAATAGAACATCATTATTAACAGTCTTTTTCGCCATGAATTATTTTATATGAATTTGTAAAGTTACCAAATTTTGTGATTATTTTTGAACCTTAACAAAATATTAAATTAAGTTATTTAAATTACTTAAATGAAACTAATCAAACTCGATGCCATAGATTCTACAAACGATTTCCTTAAATCTTTGTCAAGTCAGGATGAACTGGAAAATTTTACGGTAGTAACGGCTGAAAATCAGACAAAAGGCAAGGGGCAGATGGGAGCTAAGTGGCAATCTGAGGTGGGTAAAAACTTAATTATGAGTGTTTTGGTGAGAGATTTTGTCTTTCATAATGAGCATGTTTTTAATCTTAGTGTTATAGTGTCTTTAAGTGTAATCGAAGTGCTAAAATCTCTAAATATTCCTGATTTAAGTATAAAATGGCCAAACGACATTATGTCATACAATAAGAAAATTGGTGGCATACTTATTGAAAATACCCTTAAAAGTGATGGCAGGATTGTGTCAGTCGTTGGTTTGGGTTTAAATGTTAATCAGACTAATTTTGAGGAATTGCCAAATGCTTCTTCGTTAGCAGTGATTTCGGGTAGTCGTTTTGAGAAAGAACTTTTACCGCATTTGATTGTAGCGAAAATGAAGGAAAAAATAAGGATATGGGAGGCTGATGCTAAATACTTATGGTCTGTTTATTTTAATTCATTGTTCCGAAAAGGTGTTCCAATGCCGTTTAGGAACCTCGAGAATCAGAACTTCATGGGAATTATTCAAGGGGTGTCCCCTGTGGGTAAGATTCAAATTCTGTTAGAAGACGATTCCGTTTCTGAGTTTGATATTAAGGAGATTCAGATGCTTTATTAGAAGGTTCTGAGTTGCTAAGGTTCTAAGGTTTTTCTAGAGGTTTAAAAGGGGGTAAAATTACAAGGGGTCGAAGGTTTGGAGATTTTCTTACATATAAAAATGAAAAAAGCCTGATCGTTAAATCAGGCTTTCATTTATAATTCACAATTAACAATTCATCATTATTAAAGTTTAGTCATATTATTTGCTAAAGTTTCGATGAATTTGCTGATTGGTCCTTTGATCATCATAGCCATCATAGCGTTGAATTCTCCTTCAAAAAACAATTGAACCGCACTTTCTGAATCAGAAACGGTGTCAATATTTGAAGTTAAGGTAAATGGAAGTTTATCGCTCGCAGCTCCCAAAACAATTTTGCTTGGTGCGGTTTTATCTTTCATTTTAAGTTTTATTTCCGGCATGCCTTTCAAGCCAAAAATAAAAGCGTCTTCGCCAATTACTTCAAATTTAGCAATGTTATCCGGCATTAATTTTTCGAAATTCTTTACGTCAGTCAATAAGTCAAATAAATCCTGAGCTGATTTCTGAACGGTAACTTTTGGACTTTCTAAGTTCATATATTAATTTGGTTTTTTAATTTTTATTTAACCACAAAGGGCGTTAGGGATTTTTAAATAAATTCCAATTTGTAAATCCCAAATTCCAAAAGGAGCGTAGCGACTTTTAGAAAATTTAAAATCTAAAATTACTCCTGTCCCCAGGTGGATGGACTCACGTTCCATTCTTGCAGGGTAGATTGTTGTTCTTCGCTGATGTATTGTTTTTGAACCGCTAGATCCAATAAGTTTTCGTAATTGCTTAACGTATACAAATCAATATTAGCATTTTTAAAGTTTTCTTCAGCAACATTAAAACCATAGGTAAAAATGGCTGCCATTCCTTTAATATTAGCTCCTTCGTTGCGTAAAGCTTCCACAGCCATCAAACTACTGTTTCCTGTACTGATTAAATCTTCTACTACGACAACATTTTGACCTTTTTGTAAAAAACCTTCTACCTGATTTTGTCTTCCGTGTTTTTTAGCTTCAGGACGCACATATACGAATGGTAATCCAAGGCTTTCGGCCACAAGAATTCCAATTCCAATTGCTCCGGTAGCAACTCCGGCAATAACATCCGGTTTTCCAAATTGTTTTTCTATATTTTTCGCAAATTCATCACGAACGTAATTTCGGATGCTTGGAAATGAAAGAATTAACCTATTATCACAATAAATAGGAGATTTCCAACCTGAAGCCCATGTAAAAGGATTTTCGGGATTCAATTTAATTGCATTTATTTGCAAAAGCAATTCGGCTGTTTTTTCGGCAGTATCTTTATTAAAAATCATAGTACAAATGTATAAAGTTTTTGTGAACGACAAACCACTTTTTTTGACAAATGAAATCTCGAGAGAGACTAATTTTCAATTATTCTTGTTAGAGAGTATTGATATCGAGCAGCTTATAGTGAAAATCTTTCAAAATAAAATTCAAAAAGCTTATTTGTATCATCCTGACGAAAAGGAGATTATGAAGACCTTAAAAGCAAAAATTCCTGTAAGTAAAGCTGGGGGAGGTTTTGTGTACAATAAAAGAGGTGAAGTTTTATTTATCTTCAGAAATGGAAAGTGGGATTTGCCTAAAGGCGGAATCGAGAAGGGGGAAGAAATTGAGGCTACGGCTATTCGTGAGGTGGAAGAAGAAACAGGCGTGAGTCAGCTTCGTATTACCAATAAACTTCAAAAGACGTATCATGTTTTTAAGCGTAACGGAAAGTACAAACTTAAAATCACGCATTGGTTTGAAATGCATACTGACTTTGAAGGGACTCCTCATGGTCAGGCTGAAGAAGGGATTGAAAAAGTAGCGTGGTTAAATCCGGAACAAATAAAAGAAGCTTTGAAAAACTCTTACGAAAACATTAAGTTGTTATTTGAAGAGGAAAGCGAAATTAAAGTAGAGTAAGGGAAAAAAGTACGGCTATTCATTACTTGTACTAATTTTTAAAAATGAAAAACAGATTATAGAGATTTTTTTATATCGATATTCGTTAATATCTGTCTAATCATATGCAGATTAAAACGGATTTTTTATTAATCTGTCTAAAAAATTAAGAGTAGTATATCTGTTTTAATCCGCGTTTTTACGAAGTAAATCCGTTTAATCCGTGTCATAAATATGCTTTGTTGAATTAGTAATTCGTTTAGCGGATAGTTATAGAAAATAGTACTACCTCATCATTTTCTGGTATTTTTTTAGCACTTTATAATAATAGGTATGTCATCGTGCTATCGACGGTGTTTAGGTAGCCGGATTCTGTTCCCTACTTATAGTTGTTTTTGCAGTAAAAGCTAAGAATAATCTTGGTAATATTTCGGTTTAATTGTATTTTCGTTTGTCTATTAATCAACTAAACGAACTTTTATGTCATTTCAAGCGTATTTAAAAACAATCAAAGAGAAAACAGGCAATGGTCCGGCCGAATTTAGAGCTTTAGCAGAACAAAAAGCATTCACTCAGGAGGGAAAACTCAAACCCGAAGTAAAAGCCGGAGATATTGTGAACTGGCTTAAAGCGGATTACGAATTAGGACAAGGACATGCAATGGCAATTTATGCTTTACTAAAAGGTATTAAAGACGAAAATAGCCAGTAAGAAGGTTTAGCCAGTACAAAAATTAAAATTTAAATTTTTGCTCGTGATGCGTTTTTTTTTAGGATTTTGAGCCTTGAAATAGACCTGTTCACGAGCAAATTTTATTACTATCGATTATTCAAACTGATAGAAAGCATCGTCGATTAGGTACTCAATTTTTAAGAATTTATGAGTGAGTTCTGTAATCTCTTCCTGAAAGTTTTCGGAGTTCAATGTAACCCAGCCTTCCATTAGGGTTAGCGGGCCATGATTTGTAGTTACATTTGGCCAGTTTGCTTCATGTTTTTTAAATAATTTCCTGAAGACTTCGGCAAATTTTCGACTCTCGATAGTATAAACTTTAAATTTTCTAAGTTTTAAAGCGTGGATGTTGTACATCATTTTTTGCTTTTCGATACTAGAGTCATTCACCCAAATTGAAAAGAAAATTCGTGATTCGGCTGTCAGTGCTTCCTGCGGATTGGTTGACCATGATCTTTTGTACAGTTTCAGGAATACGGAGTCTAAGTATAGACCAACTGCAACTTCGATTGATTTTTCGTCTAATGTTTTTCGATCTATACGGTCGGCGGCTTTTTGAAAGTCCTCGAGATAAAAAGAGGTATTCATTATGGTTTTTGGTTTAAATTGGTTTAATGGTATGGTTATAGTTTTAACAAATATAAACGAACTGTTTGATAATCTGCATGTTTTTTGATCAATCAGGACCAATCATCAATGTTTAAAACCTCTAACTTTAGAAGAATCTTAGCAATGGTGTAGCGTAGAAGAGTACAAAAGAATTGTAAATATTATTTGACTGTAGAGATACGAAAGTCTAATCTCAACGAAAAAATGTTTCCGAAGTTTTGTGTGGTGTTTTGTAAAAGTTGAATAGTTCTCTTTTAGAAAATACTTTGGGTTGGGTTGCTTTTGCCCTTTCAGGGCAATGTTTGCGTTTAATTTAATTCGTAGTGCGTTGCACTACGTTGTTGCTTTTTGGGCTTTCAGCCTATTTTTGAGTTTGTATTTATCTAGGAAGAGTTTGTACTTCATAATTTATAAATCTTAAAAAATTAAGTTTCAATTTTAAGAAAGTTTCATTCGCAAAGCTTTGCGATCTTTATTTTTTTTAACACTTAAAAAAATAAAGAAAACTTGGCGCTCTTTGCGGTTAAAAAAAAACTACAAAACCCTATAAACAGGGTACTGCAAATGCGCCTTTTCATAATAGGCCGAATGTTTGTAAATCCAGTCTAATTGCGCCTCCGGATTTTTAGCAAATTCAGGATCAGTTTGTTTTTTATTTTCCAGTTCGGCTTTTAAAGTTGAGTTTTCTTTTAGGAGTTTAGCCGCAGTATCTTCAAAAATGTAGCTTGAGTAATGTTCTTTTTGCTGTAAAATGGTATCAAAAAAGTTCCAGTTGAAGAACGAATCAACACCTTCGGGTTCAAAGGCTTCCAGAATATATTTTACACCTTTTTGGTTGGTTGGCACGATATAATCTCCTTTGGCGAAAGCCACTTTAACGATTTTAGAAGTTACAGTCGTATTTCGGTGTAAATAATGTCCTTCGTATGCAGACGGGACGGTTTTAAAATCGGCAATTTTATAGCTTTCCACTTCAATGATGGTGTCGTTTTTAAGTTGGGTAAACGAGATGTTGTTGTTCTTCAAAAGGTCAATTATATTCCAGTAACCACGTGGAATGATATAAGCAGAAGGTATAACAACGTCTTTTACTGATTTGAATTCTTTGATATAAGGTACGTCTTTTTTATACGGTTTACTTCGATCGTAGTACAAGCGATTTCCGGTTGTAGCCTCGCTTTTTTTATAAGCTGCTTCATAACCCAGGAACGGAAAGGTGGTAGCTTTGGTGCTGTCCAGCTCCCATTTTAAAGTGTAAGATTTTTTAGGCTGGTATTGTTCTAAATTCTTTACTCTTAAATCTTTTATTTTTTGGTAATTCGCATCGGTGTAATCTAAAGTAGATTTTGTGTATTCGTAAGTCATTTTTACACGTTCGGCATATTTTTTCAGCATGTGTGTTTCAACCACAAAACCAATGGTGTTGAATAGTGAAGTATAACCCGTTGTATATCGTGGACTATCCACAAACTGACCAAAACCTTTGTCCGGAGTGTCTTTAAACGAATCTACGTATGGGGTTGTTTCAATTTTCTTTTGCTGTAAATCTTTTACCAGAGCCGGCATCATTTGGGTATTCATAAAATCACCTAAAACGGTTCCCAGTTTGTTGTGCTGCGTCATGATATAGGTTAGTTTGTATTGATAATCAGAACCGTTACTCACATGATTGTCAATAAAAACGTCGGGATTTATTTTCTGAAAAATTTCTACAAAACTTTTGGTGTTTCGCGTATCGGATTTCATTAAGTCACGATTCAAATCGTAGTTGCGGGCATTTCCTCTGAAACCATAAATTTCAGGACCATCCTGATTGGCTCTTGTGGTCGAATTTCGGTTTAGTGCACCTCCAATATTGTAAACGGGTATGGTAACCAAGACGGTATTTTTTGGGGCTTTTATTTTTCCTGTTGCCAGATCTCTGTAGAATTGCATGGTGGCATCGATTCCGTCAGGTTCTCCGGCATGAATGCCATTATTGATAAAAAGCACGGCTTTGTTCTTTTGAATTTTCTCAAAATCAAACTCTCTTTCAGGATTGTAAGTGATCATGTGTAAAGGCTCTCCGGAATCGGTTAGTCCCATTTCTTTGATTTGAATCGTTGGGAAATCTTGCGCTAAAAGTTTGTAATATTGAATCGTTTCCTGATACGTAGCGGATTGATTTCCGTTTCCTTTTTCAAAGAAAGTCTCATATTTTTTATTGTTTTGAGCGAAAAGGGTTAAGGTGAAAAGAGAAAGGAGAAATGTAAAAAGTTTCATGGTTTTGGTTTTGTTAGCAATAATCAAATATAGGTTTTTTGTTTCGAGTTTCAGGTTTCAAGTTTCAGGTTTCATATAGAAATGTGATTAAACTTTGCGTAGACTTTACCGCAAAGACGCAAAGGTTTACGCAAAGTTCGCTAAGTCTATCACAAAGCTTTGGTAACTTAGGGTTTTTATAAAATCCCAGATAGTAAAAAACTTAGCGTTCTTTGCGGTTAATCTTTTACCTTCATTCAAAACCTGAAACTTGAAACCTGCAACAAACAAAACTCACAACAACTTAGCAAGTTCGACGATTCCGTCTTCGATTTGTTTTTCGGTTAAAGAGGCATAGCCAAGCCTAAAGCCTTGTACAGGTTGGTTAAAACTGAATTTCTCGGGTGTTATTATTTTGATTCCTTTAAGCAGCAACTTGTTTGCAATTTCAGAAATGTTAACGGGTGAGTTTGGAATTATCCAAAATGCGAGGCCTCCTTCAGGTTTAGTAAAAGAGGTTTTGTCTTTGAGGTATTTGTTGCAAATCGTTTCAAAATAGTCGCGTTTTGCTTTGTAAATAAGGGTTGTTCGTTTAAGATGCCTTTTGATCTCGCCTTCATTTATGAGTTGTAAAACGGCTTCTTCCATAATGTTATCACCCTGTACATCAATTATTTTTCGGTGTTTGCCCACTTTTAAAATGGTTTCCCGATCACTTACCAAATATCCGATTCGTAAGGCTGGTGCTACAATTTTACTCAGAGTACCTATGTAAACCGTGTTTTTGGCATTGCTGTAACTTGAAATAGGAAGAACCGGTCTTTGTCCAAAATGAAATTCATGATCATAATCGTCTTCAATAATGGTAAAGCCGTATTGATTGGACAATTCGATGAGTTTTAATCTTCGTTTGAGGCTTAGGGTAACTGTGGTTGGAAATTGATGATGCGGTGTTACGTATATTGCTTTTATGTTGTTGAATTTTTTCAGATAGGCTTCGACCTCATCAACCTGTAAGCCTTCTTTGTCGACATTTACTGGGAGTAATTTAGCTCCACTGCTTTGAAATGTTTCCCAAGCGGCCTGATACCCCGGGTTTTCGACCATTACGTAATCGTCTTTTGATAATAAGCAGTTGGAGGTTAGGTACATTGCCATCTGGCTCCCACGTGTGATGCAAATTTGATCCGGAGTAACATTCATGCCTCTTTTAAAATTGAGCATCTGTACAATGGCTTTTCGAAACTCCAGATTTCCATATTCGGTACTGTATCCCATGATCTGCCAACGCGATTTTCGGTTAAAAATCTGTCGGTAGGCTCTGGCGAGTTCGTTCATTGGTGCAATTCGGCTATCGGGGATTCCATCATCAAAAACGATAAGAGGCTGCTTTTCTTCCTCGGTATAGTTTACTTTTTGCTTTTGATCGATACTTTTGGACGTCAGTGGCAGAATGTCGGCTACGAAAGTTCCTTTTCTTTCTAATGTAATGAGCCAGCCTTCGGCGATTAAGACGTCTAAAGCTTCAATCACAGTATTTCGGTTGACTTTTAGCAAGCCTGCAAGCTGTCGGCTGCCGGGCAGTGCATTACCGCTGTTGAGCATTCCGGTTTGAATGGCCTCTATGATTGCATCAGCGATTTGCAGATAAATGGCTTTTGCATCATTTGCGTTGAGTTGAATTTCTAATTGCCAAGGTCGTAACATCTGGACTATTTATTTATGTTAAAACTGTATCAGTTGAGTAGTCCAAAGTTAAGATAATTTTGTGGAGCAATAATGCAAAACACAATAATTATTAAAGTTATGGAAACTAAAAAACAATTTTCATCCAAAGATTTTCACGAAACTTTTGCCAGACCCACTTTTGTGATGCCTGAAAAATTAATTCATAAAAACGTAGAGCAAGCCGGAGTTCACAATCAATTTTCGACCGAGCGAAAACATCCGGTTTTTTTTGTAGATCTCCCAAGTAAGAATGTGAGTATGACTATTGGCGGTTTATTACCGGATCAATTGACAAACAGACATCGTCATACGTATGAAACCGTTATTTATGTGATTGAAGGGTATGGGTATACCGAGATTGAGGATATAAAAGTAGAGTGGAAAGCAGGCGATGCTGTTTACATTCCGAGTTGGGCGTGGCACAGGCATCAAAATTTAAGCAGTGAAGCATCGGCGAAATATATTGCCTGCGAGAATGCACCGCAGCTTCAGAATTTGGGTGTGGCATTAAGAGAAGAAGAAGGCAGGGATCTTTAATTTAAAACAATTGAAAAACATGAAAAACAATCTATTCAAAGGCATTATTGCTTATCCGATTACTCCGTTTGATCAAAATGAAAAAGTAGATATCACTTTGTATAAAAAATTACTGGAACGTTTAATTGTTTCTGGTTGTCATGCTGTAGCTCCGCTTGGAAGCACGGGTGTAATGCCTTATTTGTCAGACGAGGAAAAAGAAGCCATTACCATAGCAACAATGGAACAGGTCAACGGTAGAGTTCCGGTTTTGGTTGGCGTATCAAACCTGACTACTGAGAAAACCATTTATCATGCGAAATTTGCCGAAAAAGCAGGTGCCGCTGCCGTAATGATTATCCCGATGAGTTACTGGAAGCTTACAGATAACGAGATTGTTCAGCATTTTGATGCAGTAGCAAAGCAAATTTCGATTCCGATAATGGCTTACAATAATCCTGCAACGGGAGGGGTAGATATGTCACCGGTTTTATTGAAAAGACTTCTCGAGATTGCGAATGTAACTATGATAAAAGAAAGCACTGGAGACGTTCAGAGAATGCATTATCTAAAGCGGGAATTGGGTGATGATGTTGCTTTTTTTAACGGTTCGAATCCGTTGGCATTGGCAGCATTTTCGGCGGGTGCAACTGGCTGGTGTACGGCAGCGCCTAATTTAATTCCGAAATTGAATCTGGATTTGTATCGTGCGATTGAGAACAATGATTTAGAGGTTGCGCAGAAAGTATTTTACAAACAATTGAATCTTTTGAAGTTTATCGTCAATAAAGGTTTGCCACGAGCTATCAAGGCAGGTTTGGAAATTCAGGGAGTTGACGGGGGCTTTTTGAGAAGTCCGTTGAAACCGTTGACCAAAACTGAAATTGAAGAGTTTAAGTTGATTTTGAAAGAATTGGATTAGTAATGTGTCGATTTTTTTAACCGCAAGGCACGCTAAGTTTTTTTAAGCCTATTTTTTTTAAAGAGTAAAGAACGCAAGGAACATAAAGCTTTGCGTTCTTTGCGTTTGTCAACGTTTCTAATTAAAATAAACTTAGCGTGCCTTGCGGTTAAACTTTCAAGTAGTTAAGATTTGAAACTTGAAACCTAAAACTTGAAACCCGAAACAAAAAACTATTTTGACTACTTTTGCAGAATGAATAGAAAACACCATTCCAACAACATACTTTCAAATTTAGGAATTGAGAGCCTAAATGAAATGCAAGAGGTAGCACAGGATGCTATTTTAAATGATAATAATGTTTTATTACTTTCTCCAACAGGATCAGGAAAAACACTGGCTTTTTTACTGCCTATTTTAGAGTTGTTACAGCCTGAAATTCTTTCGGTGCAATGTTTAATTCTAGTGCCTTCCCGTGAATTAGGTTTGCAGATCGAGCAGGTTTGGAAGAAAATAGGAACTCAGTATAAAGTAAATATTTGCTACGGAGGTCATTCTATTGATACCGAAATTAAAAATTTAAGCAACCCACCGGCAGTTTTGATTGGAACTCCCGGAAGAATTGCCGATCATATTGACCGCGATACTTTCCGCACCGATAAAATTCAGACTTTGGTTCTGGACGAGTTTGATAAGTCTTTGCAGCTTGGTTTTCATGAGCAAATGTCCTATATCATTGGAAAATTAACAAAACTGAACAAACGTGTTTTGGTTTCGGCAACTTCTGACATTGAGATCCCAAAATACACCAGAGTAGTCAATCCAACTGTTTTGGATTTTATTCCGGAAGAAGAAGAAAAAACGAATCTTTCGATGAAAATGGTGGTTTCACCTGCTAAGGATAAACTCGACAGTTTGTTTAATTTGATCTGTTCACTGAAATCACAGTCTGCGATTATTTTTTGTAATCATCGTGATGCAGCGGAACGCATTAGTGATACTTTAAACGAAAAAGGGATTTATTCTACGTATTATCATGGCGGAATGGATCAGGAGGAGCGTGAGCGTGCACTGATTCAGTTTAGAAACGGAAGTATGAGTTATCTGATTACTACCGATTTGGCTGCCCGTGGATTGGATATTCCGGAAATGAAGCACGTCATTCATTATCATTTGCCTTTAAAAGAAGATGAATTCACGCACCGAAACGGTCGTACGGCACGTATGCAGGCTTCAGGAACAGCTTATATTATTGTTCACGAAAGCGAAAAACAACTGGATTATATTGATTACGGGATGGAGGTTTTAGAGGTTGCCGGCACTACAGTTTTACCAAAACCACCTCAATTTCAAACCATTTATATTAGCGGCGGAAAGAAAACCAAATTGAACAAAATAGATATTGTAGGTTTCTTTTCTCAAAAAGGAAAACTTGAAAAAGGAGATTTAGGTCTTATTGAAGTAAAAGATTTTGTATCGTTTGCTGCCGTTAAATACAATAAGGTAAAAGATTTGCTTAAAAATATTAAAGACGAAAAAATGAAGGGCAAGAAATTCAAAATTGAAGTTGCCCGTAAAGTGATCAAGAAAGAGGAGGAGAGGTAATCTTTCCGGTTCTGTCTTTTTTGACGGATGTTTTTATGGGAATCTTTATAAGAGTTCAAAATTTAAGTGAAGTTTTGAGTCTTAATTTGACGTCAAATAATATTAATTTTGAGTGTTTTTAAATCTGTTTTTTGAGATGCTTTGGTTTTTAATTAATTGTATTTCAGTGGTTTATTTTGTGTTTTTGTCGCTCTTTAAAGATGCCTTGTTAAGAGAGATTACAGGGTGATAAAAAATAAGGACGAAGGCTTTAATTTATCATATTTTCTGCGTTTCTTGTGCCCGTAAATAATAAACCCCAAATTAATTATGAAAAGAATTATTACGATTGCTATTTTGTTGTTTAGTGTTGTGTCTTTTGCACAAATTAAAGTTATTGAAACTGTACCGGTTGAAAAATTAGGAAAAGTAAATAACAACTACATTCAGAAAATTGGAGATGAGTACACGGTGTATTATACGAGTATTCAAAATGATGATGAATCATCAAGCCTAAGAAAATTTACATTTAAGAATGTTAACAACGATTATGCAAGTCTTTACAACATTATCATGAATGGTTTCACGGCAAGCCCTTTGTATGATATTAAATTAGAATTGCCTAATAACTATATCTGGTTACATTACACAGGAAGTGTTGTTCCGGAAAAAGCTACGGTACAATTTATGGTTTCTTCAAAAGAGGCTTCTGCTGCAACTAGCAGTGTTTCTGAGCCATTTGTAAAAGATCAGATCAATAAATTATTCCAAAGATAGGTTTAATTGTAAATCACTAAAAAAAAAGGCTATTCAGGATTCTGAATAGCCTTTTTTTATTGTTTTAGAGTTTTTTTTGTTTCAGGTTTCAGGTTTCAAGTTTGAGGCTGCAGACTTAGCACCTCAGCACCTCAGCAGCTTAGAACCTCAAAAAAAAACTATATTTTCTTCACGTATTGGGTAATAATCACGATTTGCTGACCGTCAACTTTTCCTTCAATGTATTCGGCATTTTCATGGTCTAAGCGGATGTTACGTACAGCAGTTCCTTGTTTGGCCACCATACTAGATCCTTTTACTTTAAGATCTTTGATTAAAACTACAGAATCACCATGTTCTAAAATAACACCGTTACTGTCGCGATGAACGATTTTATTTTCGTCGTCTTCGCCTTCTCCAGTAGCACTGGCCCATGCAAGTGTATCTTCGTCCAGGTACATCATGTCCAGTAATTCCTGCGGCCAACCGGCACTTCGCATGCGGCTTAACATTCTCCAGGCTACCACTTGTACAGCAGTGTTTTCATTCCACATACTGTCGTTAAGACATCTCCAGTGGTTTAAGTCTACATTGTCCGGATTTTCGATTTGGTCGATACAGGTATTGCAGGCCAATACAGCTTCATCTATTCCGCCTTTTTGAGTTGGCAGTACTTGGTAAACTTTTAAATTTTCTTCAGCGCCGCAAAGTTCGCATTTAGCTCTGCTGCGTTTATTTAATTCTCTTTCGATACTCATTATTTAGTTTTTATTTGAAGTCGCAAACTTACTTATAATTGATAAGGGTTACAAGTTTGTGTGTTTTAGATTATTCTTTAGAAAATAATGGAATAATATAGAATTCAATTCGTATGATTCAGGTTGTACCTTTTATTTTTGAACCCTAACTGCATCCGGGACCAGCATTTCATATTCTCCACCATGACGCAGCACATCGCGCACAATGCTTGAACTGATAAAGGAAGTACTTGCTGCTGTCAGTAAAAATACGGTTTCGATTTTGGATAGCTTTCTGTTGGTGTGGGCTATCGCTTTTTCGAATTCAAAATCGGCAGGATTGCGTAAACCTCTGAGGATGAAATTGGCTTTTAGTTTTTTGGCCAGATCAATGGTTAATCCTTCATAGGTGATCACTGAAACTTTTGGTTCGTCTTTAAAAGTTTCTTCTATAAAACGTTTTCTTTCTTCAAGTGAAAACATGTATTTTTTTTCGGCGTTGACACCAATGGCAATAACAATTTCATCAAATAAAGGAATTCCTCTTTTGATGATGTCTTCGTGTCCCAGTGTAATGGGGTCAAATGATCCGGGGAATATGGCTTTTCGCATTTTTATGGAGGTTCTAAGGTTCTGAGTGGCTAAGGTACTAAGTTTTTTTTGAGGACTTCGACTCCGCTCAGTCTGACCATAGTTGGATTACTAAAAAGGTTCTGAGATCTTAGTACCTTAGAATCTCAGAACCTCAGTCTCTTTAAGAAAGTGCTAACTCAATCGCATTCGTAAATAAATCTTCCAGTGAAATTCCTGCTGCGTGGGCTTGCTGTGGAATCAAACTTTCGGTGGTTAAACCCGGAATGGTATTCATTTCGAGCATATAAGGTTCGTTGTCTACAATAATGAATTCGCTTCTGGAGAAACCTTTCATTTTTAAGACTTCGTAAGCACGTTTTGCTGTTTCGCTTACTTTTTGAGTCAATTCGTCAGAAATTCGGGCAGGAGTAATTTCCTGTGATTTTCCTTCGTATTTGGCCTCGTAATCGAAGAAATCATTATCCGATACAATTTCGGTAATAGGTAAAACTTTAATTTCTCCCTGATAATTAATTACTCCCACAGAAACTTCAGTTCCGTCAAGGAAACTTTCGATAATAATTTCGTTATCTTCTTTATAGGCTACTTCGATGGCAATTGGAAGTTCAGCTTCTGTTTTTACTTTTGAGATTCCAAAGCTGGAACCAGCTTTGTTGGGTTTAACGAAACATGGCAAACCTACTTTTTTAACGATTTCAGCTGTATTGATTACATCTCCTTTATTTAAGTAATAAGAAATTGCCGTTTTAATTCCGTATGGTTTTAAAACCGATAATAAATCACGTTTGTTAAAAGTTAATGCTGCCTGATAGTAGTCGCAGGAAGATTGTGGAATTCCTAATAACTCGAAATAAGCCTGCATTAAACCGTCTTCGCCCGGAGTTCCGTGAATGGCATTGAAAACACAGTCGAAAGTAATTTTCTGATCGTTTACGGTTACTGAAAAGTCGTTTTTATCAATGGTAAATTCAGCGTTATTTTCGTCTACATAGACCCATTTTTCTTTGAAAATGTGGATACGGAATCCGTTGTATTTTGTTTTGTCAAGATATTGGTGTACCACGTTTCCGCTGATTAACGAAATTTTATATTCGCTTGAATACCCGCCCATGATAATGGCTATATTTTTCATTTTTTATGTGTTTAACTGTTTAACTGTTTAATCGTTTACTTGCGTATTTGTTTAATCGTTTGATTGTTTAACCGTTTGTCTGGCTGAGCGGAGTCGAAGTCATTTTGCAGAACTTCGACTTCTTCTAAGTATGTTTAACTGTTTATTTGTTTAATCGTTTATTTGTTTCAAGTTTCAGGTTTCAGGTTTTTGCTGCGAATTGCACTACTTGTTTTAATCGTTTGTCTGGCTGAGCGGAGTCGAAGCCCCGTTTGCTGAACTTCGACTTCGCTCAGTTTGACAACAGTGGCAGAACCTAAATCCCTAGCCCTGATGGGAGCGGCATCCTTTTGTGTACGCGATAGCGGATGCAAAAGATACAGCGGACAGCAGGAAAGAGCTTCTGAAAATTAAAATTGAAAAGCGCTTTATTTTCCATAAGAATGGCAATCAGACGACTTTCTTGTCTAAAACAAAATTATCATTTTTTTTGAAACGAAATAGCTTTATCTTTGCGACTAATAAAAATAAATTTATGAGTTTACGTAAGTATTTAACGAGTCGTGTATTTTTTGTACAAGTATTAAGTGCGGCAGCTATAATTGCCGTTTTGGGTTATCTGTTTATGCATTGGCTGACTTTTACCACTGATCATGGTAATGAAATTACTGTTCCGAATTTAGCCAAACTGACGGAGGAGCAAGTAGAGTCAAAACTGGATGAACTGGATCTGGATTATGTACTTTTGGACAGTGTTGATTACCGAAGTGAATTCCCAAAATACAGTGTTGTTGAGCAGGATCCGCTGCCAGGAACGAAAGTAAAAGTGGGAAGAAAAATATATATTAAAATTAATGCATCGGGATTTTCTTCGGTTAAAATACCTGATTTAATTGAGAAGACGTATCGTGAGGCGGTTCCAACGCTAAAAGCTTTAGGGCTTGAGGCAGGAACTATTACTTATATTCCAAACTTAGGAAAAGATATGGTTTTGGAGATGCGTTACAAAGGAAGAAACTTAAAAGTAGGAGATCGTGTGTTGAAAGCTTCTAAAATTGACTTGGTTTTAGGAGACGGAAAAGCAACTTATGAAGATGAAGGGCAGGCTGTAGACAGTGTAGCTGTACCAACTACTGAAAAAACTAATGATGAGCAATAATATTGAAAATTTAGATCTGGAAGACGAATTATTCGAACACTTCAGATTTGAAGTCCCTAAAGGTCAGGCGCTTTTGCGTATTGACAAATATTTAATGAATTTGATTCAGAATGCGACCCGAAATAAAATTCAGAATGCCGCTACTGAAGGAAACATTTTTGTAAATGATATTCCGGTTAAATCAAATTATAAAGTAAAACCGTTTGATGTGGTGACCGTGATGTTATCGCACCCTCCATTTGAAAACCATATTCTGCCGGAAGATATTCCATTGAATATTGTGTTTGAAGATGATGCTTTGTTGTTGATCAATAAAGAACCTGGTATGGTGGTACATCCGGGACACGGAAATTATACCGGAACTTTGGTGAATGCACTGGCACATCATTTTGATAATTTGCCAATGAACAGCAGTGAGCGTCCGGGCTTGGTACACCGAATCGATAAGGATACGTCCGGACTTTTGGTAGTAGCAAAAACCGAAGCGGCAATGACACATCTGGCCAAACAATTTGAAGCTAAAACTTCAGAACGCGAGTATATTGCTCTTGTTTGGGGGAATGTAGCGGAAGATTCCGGAACAATCGAAGGAAACCTTGCCAGACACTTAAAAGACCGCATGCAAATGGCAGTTTTTGCTGATCCTGAAATTGGGAAACCTGCGATTACACATTATAAAGTATTGGAACGTTTTGGTTATGTGACTTTGATTTCCTGTAAACTGGAAACGGGAAGAACGCACCAGATTCGTGCTCACATGAAGCATATCGGGCATCCGTTGTTTAATGACGAACGTTATGGAGGTCATTTAATTTTGAAAGGCACGACGTTTACCAAATACAAACAGTTTATCGAAAACTGTTTTAAAGCTTTACCACGTCAGGCACTGCATGCCAAAACACTTGGTTTTGTACATCCTAATACAGGTGAAATGATGCGCTTTGATACAGAACTGCCTCAGGATTTTCAGGATTGTATCGATAAATGGCGTAATTATGTGAAATCACATAATGTTGAAGATGAAGAAAATTAATTGGATAATTTGATCATTAGATAATTAAATAATTTTTATAATTAAAAGCTCCTGATGGAGCTTTTTTTATGCCTGATCGTTTTAAAATTGTCAATAAAGTTTTATGTTTTTGCAGTCAACATATTGAAAGTTGGAGTAATTTAGTACATAAAAATAAAGTCAGAAAAGGTTCTTTTCTGACTTTATTTTAAAGAATAGAATCCGAAGAAGGATCAGATATTTATGACTTAATAAACCTAATTGGTATGGAAACAAAAGCTGTTAGAGCAAAAACCGATGAGAGTAAAACCTATCTCTCAGCATTAGAAAATCTGATTAAAGAAAATTATAATTCTGCTGCATTTCCAAACGTTTCATTTCCTCGTGATGACTGGGCTAAATTATCAGAAAAAGGAGTGATGCTTTCTATGATTCAAAAGGAGTTTGGCGGACGATACAGTCATGAGGAGCTTTGCGATATTATTGAGACGATAGCCAAGTATAATCTGCCGTTGGCCATGTATACCATGATTGTTACAGCTTTATTTATGAGGAATGTTACAAAATATGGTTCTGAAGAGCTTAAAAGAGAGGTTCTTACCAGGTTTAGTTCAGAACCTTTAGTGGGAGGCTTTGGTCTTACAGAGCCATCTTGCGGTTCCAATATGGCCAGAATGAAAACCACTTTTGAAGAAAAAGAAGACGGTTATCTATTGCAAGGCGAAAAGCATTGGCAGGCCTTTAGCGGCACTGCAGATTGGTGGGTAGTTGCAGCAAAAAATAGTAAGAACTCTAAGGATTTTGGTTATTTTGTGGT
This sequence comes from Flavobacterium sp. CFS9, assembly GCF_041154745.1. Classification (NCBI taxonomy): domain Bacteria; kingdom Pseudomonadati; phylum Bacteroidota; class Flavobacteriia; order Flavobacteriales; family Flavobacteriaceae; genus Flavobacterium; species Flavobacterium sp. CFS9. The sequence continues at coordinate 3,921,325 of NZ_AP031573.1, forward strand.
CAAAAGATCCGAAGGATGGAATTTAGTGGAAGAGTACGATGCTTTAGGACTAAAAGCCATTGATTATGGAAGAAGTAAAATTGATGCTTTCGTTCCTAAATACAGACGATTAAATGTAACTTATGAAGGCTTGACCGGAGCCGTTGATATGCTTTGCGGTTCTCGTTTGAGTATGTGTGCAATGGCAAGTGGTTTTATTTCAAGAGTATATGCTGAAACGAAAGAAAGAACTAAAACAAGAAACATGGGCAACGGCGTTTTGTTTGATGTTGGATATGTAAAGTATAAGCTTAAACTTTTAGCGGCCAACAAAACCATTACAAAAGCTTTGTTCGTTTATTTAAAGTATAAAACGGATTTCAGAGCCGTTTTGTTAGATCATTTTTTTGAGGCGCAGGCGATCAAAGTTTTGGCAACTGATAAAATGCTGGAAAGTGCGCTGAACTATCAACAGCTTTGCGGGGGAGAGGGCTACAGACGGGATTCTCCAAGTAACAATGCAGCTTATGCCTTGCTTGACTCTCGTGTTTACACTATTTTCGACGGGACAAATGATTTGTTAAGCCAGCAGCTTGCAGAGTTTTGTGTGAAGGAAAGTAAAGACGGTAATGTGGTGAAGTTTTTATCTGAATTTGAAAAGACTAAAAACGGAATTTCACATATCAATTTTGATTTATCCGTTTTGAATAATAATGATACGCAGGAAGAAAGAGTAATGAACGGACAAATCATTTCAAGAATATTTGGGCTTCAATGTCTGGAAGAGGCTCTGGAGGCAACCGAAAAACATTTTGAATACGGAGATTTTCGAAATGCCGTTCTCTTTTTAAATGCCGATATCAAAAAGACAATAGCTGAAACTGAAGTTTTAAAGAATAATTGTTTGGTCTGTATGTATTAGATAATTAGATAGTTGGGTAATACGATCATTAGTCAATTAGATAATTTGCGTAAAAAAAACTCCAATTTTGGAGTTTTTTTTAGATACAGTCTCAGCACCTCAGCACCTCAGCACCTCAGCACCTTTGTCCCTTTGAACCTTAAAAAAAAATCTACAAACTTTTAATAACCAAATCAGTTAGATGAGCTTCTCCGTTTGTTATGAAACCCAGTTTTCCTTGTTGTCTTAAATTGTTTTTTTCGAGAGAGTATTCTAAGAAAGTTTCATTATCAACAGCAAAGTATAACTGATTGTTTTCAACTCTGATTTTTACTGCATACCATTTGTTGTTTTCCAGTTGCATTGGTTTTTTAAGTAAGGATGGCCCCCCGCGTTTGCCATATGCATCACTGTCTTTATGGTAAACACCTTTTCCAATAATGATACTTTTTTCAATTGTGTAGAGATAAGTCCGAATGTATTTTTCCTGTTCGAGATTTAGCATTATTTCAAACAAAGATTCTTTGACCAGATTTACTTTAAAGTTAATCTCGAAGTTTTTCGGAAGCTTCTTTTTGGATTCAATGATGCCCCAATGCATTGGACCACCGACTCCAATTAAAGTATGGTCTGTAAATTGCCATTCCCTGGAATCAAAAATCCAATCGGATTTTAGTGCAGCAGTTTTTGTGATTTGATATTCTTTTTTTGCAGTTGAAATGGTACCTGAACAGGAGGTAAGCAGTATTGTGGATGCTAAAAAAGCAAGGGATTTAATTCTCATTTTTGTTTTTAATTTAACTCTGAATGGTATTTGATCTTACCGATAGATCCGGTTGGAGTTGGTAAAAGTTCAAATACCGAAGTAGGAGCGAGGCCATTTTCTATGCGGTGTGAAACGTACAGAATACTAACATTTGTTTCTTGTTTGATGGTGTTAATCAATTGAATAACCAGATCTACATTTTCATCGTCAAGACCTTCTACAGGCTCATCGAGAATCAATAATGGAGGATGTTTTAAAACAGCTCTGACAATTAAAGCGACTCTTTGCTGTCCAATAGAAAGGTCAATGAAGCGTTTTTTTCGTAAGTGGCTCATTTCAATTACTTCGAGCCATTGTGCCACCGTTTGTTTTTGTAAAGTCGTGGGTTCAATGTACAATCCGATGGAATCAAAAAAACCGGAAAGAATCATTTCTTCCAGAGTATGTCCTTTTTGAAAAAGGTCGGTCATGGAAGTTGCGAAAATTCCAATCTGCTTTTTAATGTCCCAAACACTTTCACCGCTTCCTTTTTTTCTTCCGAACAAGTACAGATCCTGACCGAATCCTTTTGGGTTATCACCTGTGATTAAAGATAGGAGAGTACTCTTCCCTGAACCGTTCGGACCAACCAGCTGCCAGAATTCCCCTTGTTTAATTGTCCATGAGATGTTATCGACAATTTTTCTTTCCTCGTAACTTACCGAGACCTTATCCATTTTGATTAAAACACTTTCGTGAAAGGAGTGTGGTTCAATCGCTTTGGGAATTGCTGCCGTATTTAAAGTTTTAAAATGTTTTTCGTTTTTTGAAATCGGATGAAGTTCAAAGGAATTGTCTTTAATCGATGCTTTATTCGGAACAAAATCAAGTACATCTGTTACGCGATTGACGATTTGAATGATTGCAATGTCATCGGTTAGTTTTTTCAGAGATTGAACCAAAGCTGCACGTGAAGCCAGATCTAAATGATCGAAGGGGTTATCAAAAATGATAAAATCAGGGTTTTGACTGATGCAATATTTCAGAAATTCTTTTTTACGTTCGCCCGAAGAAAAAGTTCTTAGTTGTCGGTGTGATTCGGGAGCTGCTTCAACGGTATCGTATTGGTATTCTCTTTCGATGAATTTTTCGATAGCAATGTCTGAGAACAGAATGCCTTTTTGAGTGTTGAAAATAGCTAATTCTCCTTTGGCTTCTCCTGAAAGTAAAGTGTCTATAAAAGCTTTTTTATTGACCTGATTTGATAAAAGTATGTCCCAATGCTGCATTTTTGTATCTTAGAAGTAATTATTCTTTCGGTTTAGTAGCCATTTCACGATCGTTACGCGACCATTCGCTCCAGGAACCTACATATAGTTTTGGAATTTCTATTCCGGCATAATCTATAGCCAGTAAAGTATGACAGGCTGTAACTCCTGAACCGCAATGAACAATTATGTTTTCCGTTTTTTTATCGCCGATGATTTGGGTGTATTTTTCTTTTAAAATTTCAGAAGAGTGATACAATCCGTTAGAATCTAAATTTTCGCTAAACGGAACATTAATGGCGCCCGGAATGTGCCCTGCAATCAAATCCAGAGGTTCTGTTAAACCGTCATATCGATTTTTGTCTCTTACATCAATTACGATGTTTTCGTCATTATTTCGAGCTTTTTCAACTTCTTCGATGTCAGCAGTTTTTAGCGTCCATTTTGAAACAGGATATCTGTCAGTCGTTTTAAAAGTTTCGATTTCAGAATTTACAGGAAAACCTGCTTTTACCGCTTCCTGTAGACCGCCATTTAAAACCTGAACTTTTTCATGACCTACAGCCCGAAGCATCCACCAAAAGCGGGCTGCTGCGTTTGATCCGTTTTTGTCGTCGTAAATTACGACATGACTTTCTGGTGAAATTCCTGCTTTAGAAAGTACCTCAGAGAATTTCTCTATGGACGGTAAGGGATGCCTTCCGCCGTTTGAAGGATCGGTTGCTATGGTTGCCATGTCCTTGTTTAAATCAATATAACGTGCTCTTTTAAGATGTTCCTTACGATAATTTTCTTCTGCATTTATTCCGGCTCTGGCGTCAATGAGAATAATTTCAGACGAATTAGAAAGTTGTAAAAGTTCTTCAGTGTTTATGATTGAGGAAAGTGCAGCTGCCATCTTTGTAGAGGATTATCTTTTTGTTCGTTTAAAAATACTTTAAAATTTACGGGTTGTAAACCTATTTTCAGAGAATAATAGGAGCATCACCGGTCTTAATTAAGCGTTCTCGATTACTATAAAAGTTAACTTGGAATTTTTTCGATCAGAATTTCATTTTCGCCTTTGTCAAAATAAGTACAGGTCATTTCTATAATATCAACTCTCCATTTGGCTATTCCACAATGGGCGGCGTGACGGCAAAAAGTAAGGTAATCGGTCTGACCGTCCTGATGCATCACTAAAAATTCGATAAAGCGTTCTTTATTCGCAACTGATTCTACTTTTATCTCGTCGTATTTTTCGTCGGCCGTTACATGATAATTGTTTACTCCGTAGTATTCCACATGTCCGTCATGCACAAAAGTATCATAGCCTTTTACGCCTAAAATGATTAAGTCCTGAATATAATTAGGGAAATCAGCACCGGTTTGTACTTTCGCATGTGCTTCTTTGATTTGTTCTATTGTAAACATATTTTAGTTTTAGATTGTTGTGATTACTTTATTTATACACTTTATAAAATTAAAGTTAACGATTTTAAATTCAAAAATTAAAATCTTAAAGTTATAAGAAAATGTTATAAATGGAAGGGTTTAAAATATTTGTTACTGTTCTTTTTTAAGTGTAACTACTTGCTGTGGATAAGGAATATCAATATTATTTTCGTCAAAACGTTTTTTAATGCTTTGCAGTAAATCACAATAGAGCACAAAACCATCAGTAGAGTTTTTTGCCCATGCCCATGCTTTTAAGGTTACACTTGAGTCTGCCAATGCTACTACACGAGCGACAACCAAAGGGGTGTTTTGTTTTTTGCTTTCGGCAGTTCGGGTGTCGATAAAAAACGGATGTCTGGCAATTTCGTCCTGTATGATTTCTAAGGCCTTTTCAATATCAGACTGGTAACCAATGCCGATTTCGATGATTTTGCAGCATTTGGTATCGTGCATGTTGGTGTTGACAATGATCTGGCCGCTGATCACAGAATTTGGAATGATGATTCGGTTGTTTTCGGCATCCTTGAGGACCACTTGTCTTAGATTGATGTCTTCTACAGTACCCACAAAATTGTTGATGGTAATTTTATCGTTGATGCGAAAGGGTTTAAAAATAACCAGGAAGATTCCGCTTACAATATTACTTAAGGCCTGTTGAGAAGCCAGACCGGCAACAATTGAGATTACTCCGGCTCCTGCCAGAACGGAGTGACCTATTATTCTAAATTCGGGAATTTGAATTAACGCAAAGGCGAATCCTAAAATATAAATTACAGTAATGATCAGGTGTTTCAGAAACTTAAAGCCGGTAGCATCATATTCTTTATCGGCCTGTTTGCGATACAAAAAATAACGAAGCACCTTATCGGTCACCGCACCTAGAATTATAGTGACAAAGGCTATAATGGCAATGAAAATCCCTATTCTAAAGTCTTTTAAGTAATCGATCATAGGTTTTAAGTTTGAAAAAAAATCCAAAAAACGACTTTTGTTAGAATGTGCTTTTTGGATTTTTGTAATTTATATCAGATTGGATTTTGCTTTAAAGTCCAACAAAATCATCACTTTTCGGGAAGATGCTTAAGGCTTCGATAGCAATTTCCGGTGTTGGAGAAGCTAATTTACGAAGTTTAGTATCCATCCAGGCTCCGTCAACCGTAATAACGGCACAAAGCGTATCGTCTTCTCTTCTGAATTCGTGAATGATTGACCAGCGTGACGCATCGGCTTTCATTTTTGAGGTTTTGGTGTGAATAAATATTTTGTCGGAAAGTTTTAGTTCTTTTCTGAAAATACATTCTTCTCTAAACAAAACAGGTCCAAAACCCTGCGTTTGCATTACTCTTAAAGTTAAACCCAGTTCTTCAAGGATTTCAATACGATGCTGTGCGCCAAAATCGTAATAAGCACTGTGACGAACGTGAAAATTTGGGTCAAGATCTGACCAGCGAAAAGAGATTTCTTTAATAAATGAAGCCATTTTGTAATTGTAATTTTAATGAAAAACCGAAATTACGAATATTTATATCTCTTTTGGAAAACGGAAGAATATTTTACTTTATTTTTAACTGCTTTTTTTATGTTTTTCAAACTCCTCTTGTAATTTTTTCAGTTTAGGAACAATATTTGTCTGGCAGAAGGGAGCTTCTTTTCGGGTTTCGTAATAGTGTAGAAATTGTTCCTCGTTGCTTTTAAAGGCAGCAAAAGGTAAAATTCTGGTGATGTGTTTTCTGTTTAATTTATGATCCAGTTTTTGGAGTATTTCCGAAATTAGACCGGCGTCATTAGCATCGAAAAAGTAAATTGCAGATCGGTATTTTTCTCTCATGCTGTGATTGGAAGTACTGGAATGCGTAATCAAATGTGCCTCAATGAGAACTTCTAACGGGATAATACGGGAATCAAAATCAACAAGAACAGCTTCGGAAAAAGTATCGTCAGGTGCTTCAGATTTTATCCATCCCTGTTGCACATTGGTTACTCCCTCAAAAAAATCAAAAACTGCTTCAGTGCACCAATGACAGCCTCCTCCAAAACCTATTGTATTCATTTGATTACTATCTTAATAATTCCCGTTTATTTTGATCCAATACTATCTCCAATAAAGTTTTGAAATTTTTGTGATCTTCTTTATTGGAGATAAGATGTTTTATACTTAGGTTAAGAAAGTTTCTTCAAATCTTTCAAAGTGGCAGGTATAACCATTTGGGTGTTTTTGCAGATAGTCCTGGTGTTCCGGTTCAGCGGCCCAAAAAGTAGTATAAGGCTCTAAAGTGGTGACGGCAGTTTCTCCCCATTTTTTTGAAGCATCTACAAGATGGATTACTTCTTTGGCCATGGCTTTTTCTTCTTCGTTTTGATAAAAAATAGCAGAGCGATAACTGGGCCCCAAATCATTGCCCTGACGGTCTATCGTAGTAGGATTGTGAATGCGGTAAAAGTAATCCAGAATCTCTCTGAAATTAGTTACCTCAGGATCATAGGTTAGTTCTATTCCTTCGGCATGACCCGGATGATTCCTGTAAGTTGGTTTTTCATTTTGCCCGCCAATATAACCTACTTCAGTATTTAATATTCCCGGACGGGTTCTGAACAGTTCTTCCATTCCCCAGAAGCAGCCTCCTGCGATATATGCTTTTTTAGTTTCCATATTTTACGATTGTTATTGATGTACTGAACTTTTAGTACTGCAATTTACTAAATATAGAGCTAGTATTAATGCCAAATGATTATTTCAGTTGATTGCCTAAATCTTCGAAGAACATATTCTTTTTCAGCTGTTTTGAAAGTGAAATAACTATTTTCCTGGTATAATCCCTTTTCAGATACAGATAAATCTTTTGCTTTTTCAGATCAATAGCCATCGAATAGTTGGTTGCAATATCATCACCGGGTTGAGGTTTTTGGGCTGTTTTGGAGAGGATTTGTGTGATGTCGGTTAAATCGAATTTTTTTTCTTTTTGAAGATAATGGTAGGCAGTTTCCCGACGCCAGCAATGTTGGGTGTGATTGTTGTTAATGCTGTAATTGGTGAGGGCAAAGCAGGGAGTTGTTTTTCTTACGATATAATTGCCATGTACCGTTGCATAATCACCTGTTGCATCTCCAATAAACAATTGGGCAGCCGATAGTTTGATTAAATTGAAACCATTGATGTATCGTAATGCTTCGTCTACTGTTTTGCAGGTCCGTAAAATATCGTTGATTACTTCTTTTTCCCTGTCTGTTTTTTGGAAATTCCGGATTACCGGGATTTCATCAATTGCAGTATAATCCATAAAAAGACCGTATTCATTTAAACCGCCCTGTGGGTATTGATACATGATAGATTCATAAGTGGGATGCAACTCAGACCAGCTCATGTATCCATAATTCTTTTTGGATTTTTTAAAATACCAAAAACGGTATTTCATATTGACCGATTCGTCTTCGTTATTGCCAATCCAGACATGTTTTGAGTCATTAGCCATAAAAATGGTACAGGCATTTGTAAAGTTTGTGTGGGTTAATAGCAGAATCAGTACTAAACTGATTTTTGAAATTTTTTGTCGCATATCATTGATTTTAAGCTGCGAATCTATGATTGTTAATGCTCATCAATGTTCGGACTTATCCAGTCGTACCGATTTTTTTTCAATATGTTTGATCCCGTTTTAATTGAAAGGAGTATTTTTTAGTAAGTGAAATTCCTTTTGTTCTTCGCCACGTTTAATCTGTATGGTAATCTCTTTTTCAGTCTTAAGGATATTATTGTATTGAAAATAGTTTTCACAATTAGAAATTCCACTTCCTTGTTTTCCGTTGATCCTGATTATTTCATCATTAACTAATAAACCTGCCTTTTGAGCATTCAGTCCGGTAAAAATTTTACTGATGTATATTTTGTCATTATTAAGGTTGATATTGAAGCCAAAAGTTTCAAAATCAGCTTTAGTGTCGTTGTAAGGAGACAAGATCAGTTCATTGTCTTTAAAATTGAGTGTCACAATAAAATACTTTAGAAGTTCAGAACCTAATAAATTGTAGTTGTTTGATGCAGAGTAGTAGGCTATCTGATTTTTTAGTTCCGTTTTTCCAATAGACAATTGTTCTAATTTTGCAGCAAAAGTTTTTTCTTTCACTGTACCATTGGCACTGATATCGCCTTCGCCTTCTATGGTTAGAGGATTATTCATTTTTAGGTTAGAGGCAGTTTTTTCGGTTAGTGAAATCAGGCCTCCATAACCAAAGTCTAACATGAAATCTTCTTTTTTCCCATTAATAATAAGAGTCAGAAAAGGGTTTAGTGTTTTATCAAGACGTATTTTTATTTTTTCACTTTTATCAGGAATGGAAATTTTTGAAAGATCATCCGAGATTTTTATGACCGATTTTTGGGGATCAATCTGCCAGACTGCTTCACGAATCACACTTTTTCCGATGAGTCCGCCATTGGTGTAACAATTGATAACTGGTGATACCGAAAAGTCAAAGTTAAAAACACCAACATCCTCAAAGGAGGTTTGACCAATTTGTAGTGATGGTACTTTCGAAAGTTTTATTTTGGATTTTATTTTATTAGAACTTCCGGCTTCTACTTCCATCAGAGGTAATAGATTGGCATTTTTCATAATTTCGGACGTCACGGTATTGAATCCTCCGGTATCAAAAATATAGTCGTAAGTATGAGTATTTATTGTTACCGGAATAATAATGTACCCCTGTTTGTCGGTAAAAGGAACTTCTTCGTAAAAGTTTTTCGAAACCAGTTTTGCTGCATTAGCAATAGCCAGTTGTTCTTTGGGACTCTGGCTAAACACGCAGAGATTTACGGCTAATGTATTTATCAATAAAATGAACCGAAACCTGTTTTTTGATGTTTTTTTTGTCATAACTAACTGATTTTAATAAAAGTATAAAGCTATGAAAATGTTTGTATGAAGTGTTCGGGTTTATCCATTCAAACAAAATTATTGCTGAATAAGTTAAATTTGGTGATGGTATAAAATGGCGGTTTAGAGTTTTTGGCTTTTGACATAAGAAGAAGGAGAGACTCCGGTTTGTTTCTTGAAAGCAGTATTAAAAGTGGTTTTAGAATTAAAGCCCGAAGCAAAAGCAATTCCAAGCATATTCAATTGGTTTGCCTGTTCAGAGACTAATAACTTTTTAGCCTCTTCAACCCTGTGTTTATTGATAAAATTGTAAAAATTATCCCCCGTTGTTTCATTGATAAGGAAAGAAGCATCGTGAATACTGATGTTTAATTTTTCGGCGACGATTGGAAGTGTTAGCTCGTTATCCAGAAAGATTTTATCTTTTTCGACCAAAGACATAAGACGGATGGATAAAGCTGCTGTCTGGTCGTCATTTATTCTTTTTGGTTTTGGTTCTGATTTATGATGTTCAGGACTAATTAGTTCTGAAATTTCCTGAATCTCTTTTTCTTTAAAAGTAAAAATGTTTTTTTGCCGGATTGAAAAGTAAGCCAGAAAAAAAAGTAGTCCGGCATAGAGTAAATTAGTCGCTTCCGTGAGTAAAGGCAGTTCAAAAAAGGCATCATTTATCCAGACGATTACAATTACAAGCATGAGGTACAGAAATTGAATCAGCCAATCTAGATTGATTTCGTCAACAGAAGAAGAGATTTGCTTTAGATTTTCCTGATGTTTTAAAAGTAAGACGTATGATTTCGTCAGATAAAACAGCAGCAGAAATGGCAAAATATCCCGTACCAGAAATGAAACATCATTGGTTATAGGAAACAAGGGAAACTCAGAAAGACTATTTTGACTGATATGGAATCCATTTTCGACACAGCTGTATAGAAGAAAAGGGACAAAATGCAGTCCATCTTCCTTTGTGAATTGCTTTATTGGATTCACAAAGTAAAGAACACTCATAAATAAGCTGGAAGGCATTAAAAAGGGTAAACTGTTCAGGATTTTAGATGCGAAACTGTCAGAAACAATGATTCCTGTTTTAGAAACATAGATATTCAGGAAAGTGCAGCCAATAAGTGATGCAAAAACACCCAGCCAGCAATTAGCCTTTATATTTTGCTGTAAAGGATGAAAAAAAAGCAGAAAGCCAAGCAAAAAACCGGCACCAGAAATAAAGCTGATTAAGAATAGATTCATGACCGGATAAATATAAAACTATAATTCAGTACGATCAAATGTAGTGAATTATAGTTTTAGGTAAGATAAAGTTTTATCGGTAAAAGAGTGGTCCCGCTATTGTTTTCTGAAACTGCAAAACAAAAAATTCTGTTTCGTGTCAAAAGGCGTTGTATGATCTTCTGTTAAACAGCAGATTTTTTCGAAGCCGCTTTTTTGCAGTTCATCTGTTAGTGTTTGTTCCGAATATTGTTTGATTTCAAGTCCGCTGCATTTTGTTGGTCCATTTTCCGAGAATGTCCCGATTGAGATATAGCCGTTAACCCATTTTTGTACAATCTGCATGTATTTAGAAATTTGTTCTGTCGTTGTCAGGAAATGAAACGTGGCTCTGTCGTGCCAAATGTCATAAGTAGTATCCGGTTCAAATTCGGTGATATCGCTAATCACCCAGTTTACTTTCTGAGCTTTGTCACCCAGACGATTTTGTGCTCTTTCAAGTGCTTTTGCTGAAATGTCCAAAACAGTAATATGTTCAAATCCTAAATCGAGTAAATGATCTACAAGGTTACTGTCACCACCGCCAATGTCAATAATTTTAGCATCTTTTGATAGAGCAAATGAAGAAATAAAGTCAAGTGAGGTTTTTGGAATCTCCTGTGTCCAGCTTACCTGATCCGGATTTTTGGTTTGATAAACCGTTTCCCAATGTTTTTTATTCTCTTCGTCCATCTTTAATTTTTGTTTAATTGATCCATCCGTTTTCTTTCAGATGCGTGAAGATAATCTTATCAACCTCTGAAATGATGTCCAGATCTTTATAATTTAACCATTTAATTTCGGCTATTTCATTACTTTCCGTAGGTGTTCCCGTGTAATCAGCCTTGTAGCAGGTCATTTTTACAGTAATTCCATCTGCATGTCCGTCAGACTGTGCTTTGAAAGTCCCTACATATTCGATAGATTCCGGTAGGATTTCAACGCTTAGTTCTTCCTGAATCTCACGGATTAAAGTTTGTTGGTCAGTTTCGTTAGCTTCTCTTTTTCCGCCCGGAATATAATATTTGTTTTTTCCTTTTGATTTTGTACTTAAAATTTGGCCATTTTCGACTTTTATTAAGGCAATTTTATCAATTTCGATCATCGGTTTGTTTTTTAATTTACTTATATTTTATAATTGGGTGTATCAAGTAAAATGGGTGTTGTATTAGCCAGAACCCATTTAGTTGCCAGTTCGCATAAAAAAATAAGTTCATCAGACTCTGCGTCTCCATTTTTGCGAATATCTTTTATAATTGAATTGGCTTCTTCAAGTTCTTTATCAGACAGACAATGGTTTGAAGATAGGTGGATAAAAAGTGCATCTAACATCTTTTTAAAATCAGCATTCCAGTTTCCGCCGCCATTGCGGTAGATTTCGTCTCTCACTTTTCCTGAAATGCGAACCACTTCACCCTGAATCGTTTTTGCACTGCCTTTTGATGGGACCAATAGCTCCCAAAGTTCTTCGTATTGTTTTTGCCATGTATCACCATTTACAAAAATTGGTGCTATACCGTCATGCAGAATTCGTTTTTTTACTGGCGGAACATCAAAAATAGTATAAAGCTCATTTAATGCAAAATCTGTGTCATTCAAAGAATCTTTATTGAAATTCTCCCGATGAAATTCAAAATCTTCCCCTCGTCGGGTAACAGCGTCTTTCATCTCTTGTGTTATTTCATTCGGGGATTTCAGAAGTATTTTTGATATTTCTGCCAAATTAATGAGGTTGATATTATTGGCTCGTTTTAATGCATATACTAATGGCGTTTGCTTGTCTCTGTTTAAAGCATTAATATCTGCTCCGTATTCAATCAGCTTTTTAACTGCGGCTACATTAAAACCGCTGCCTGCTGCAAAGTGTAATGGTGTATTGTCATTATAATCGAGTACATTGATATTGGCACCTAATTCTAAAAAAGGGGCTATATCTCCACTACGTATCGAAGCGTGCTGGTGCAGTGCAGTACGGTCATAAGTGTCAATAGCTTCGAGAGGTGCGCCTTTTTGTACTAACCAGTATACAAGCTCATTTGGGATTCCCCAAAAGCTCAATGCTGTTGTTTTTCCGTAACCGCCTCTTGCGTCTAATTCACAAGTGTCGAATACTTTTTTTAGAGCTTCAATGTCTTTCTTTTCAATCAATTCGTCAAAATTTTTTGGAAGCGTTTTTCTTTTCTTTGCCATTATTTTTTAAAATTGTTTGCAATGTTTTAGAACTTCTTATTGGGGTGAAAAATTGAAATACAGAAGCTAAGTTTATTTTTAAAGGTTAGATAAATGTAACGGTTAAATTTTGCAGTCAAAGCTACCTCAGTGCAAGTATTATATGGTGTTTGTTTCCAATTTCAAATATAATGTGTTTTCTATTAAAAAATGAAATGAATTAATATTTTTGAATATTTTTCCTTTTTGAGGTTTTAATAAAAAGACACCGTCATGTTGTTTTTATTAAGGGTGTTTTGGATTAAAAACGCGATAATAATGACATGTAAAATACTGATATGCCACGTATGTCAGGTATTAAAAATGTCATGTTGTCAGATGATTATTGTCTTGCCAATAGTAAAACTGACAATTTACTTTGGTTTTTTATATTGGCACAAAGATTGACTTATGCCACCTGAGTTATAAAATGTATATCAAAAATTAAATATATAAAAAATGGGTAAAATAATCGGAATTGACTTAGGTACGACGAACTCTTGTGTTTCTGTAATGGAAGGTAACGAAGCAGTTGTTATCCCTAACGCAGAAGGAAAAAGAACTACACCATCTATCATCGCTTTTGTTGAAGGTGGAGAAATTAAAGTAGGTGATCCTGCAAAAAGACAAGCAGTAACGAATCCTACAAAAACGATTGCTTCTATTAAACGTTTTATGGGACACACTTTTGCTGAAATTACAGAAGAGGCAAAAAGAGTTCCTTACAGTGTTGTAAAAGGTGACAACAATACTCCACGTGTGGATATTGACGGTCGTTTATACACTTCTCAGGAGTTGTCTGCAATGACACTTCAAAAAATGAAAAAAACTGCTGAAGACTATTTAGGTCAAACAGTTTCTGAGGCAGTTATTACAGTTCCTGCTTACTTTAACGATGCTCAGCGTCAGGCTACAAAAGAAGCTGGTGAAATCGCTGGTCTTAAAGTAATGCGTATCATCAACGAGCCAACTGCTGCTGCACTTGCTTACGGATTAGATAAAAAAGGAACAGATCAAAAAATTGCTGTTTATGATTTAGGTGGAGGTACTTTTGATATCTCTGTTCTTGAATTAGGAGACGGAGTTTTCGAAGTATTGTCTACAAATGGTGATACTCACTTAGGTGGAGATGATTTTGATCAGGTTATTATTGACTGGTTAGCTGACGAATTCAAATCTGAAGAAGGAATTGATTTACGTTTAGATCCAATGTCATTACAGCGTTTGAAAGAAGCTGCAGAGAAAGCTAAGATCGAATTATCATCTTCTGCTGAAACTGAAATCAACTTACCATACGTAACGGCTACTGCTTCAGGACCAAAACACTTAGTGAAAAAATTATCAAGAGCTAAATTTGAGCAATTATCTGATTCTTTAGTAAAACGTTCTATGGAGCCAGTTGCTAAAGCATTAAAAGATGCAGGTTTATCTACATCTGATATCGACGAAGTAATCCTTGTTGGAGGTTCTACTCGTATGCCAAGAATTGCTGACGAAGTAGAGAAATTCTTCGGTAAAAAAGCTTCTAAAGGTGTTAACCCTGATGAGGTTGTTGCTATTGGAGCAGCTATTCAAGGTGGAGTTTTATCTGGAGATGTAAAAGATGTATTGTTACTTGACGTAACTCCTCTTTCTTTAGGTATCGAAACTATGGGTGGTGTATTGACTAAATTAATCGAGTCTAACACAACTATTCCAACTAAAAAATCTCAAGTATTCTCTACTGCTGCTGATTCTCAACCATCTGTTGAAATCCACGTATTACAAGGAGAAAGAGCTATGGCTGCTGATAACAAAACTATCGGTCGTTTCCACTTAGATGGTATTCCACCAGCACCAAGAGGAGTTCCTCAAATCGAAGTAACTTTCGATATCGATGCTAATGGTATCATCAAAGTTTCTGCAACTGACAAAGGAACTGGAAAATCTCACGATATCCGTATCGAAGCTTCTTCTGGTTTAACAGCTGAAGAAATCGAAAAAATGAAAAAAGACGCTGAAGCTAACGCTGATGCTGACAGAATTGCAAAAGAAAGAGCTGAGAAATTGAACGAAGCTGACAGTACTATCTTCCAAACTGAATCTCAATTGAAAGAGTTAGGAGATAAATTGACAGACGATCAAAAAACAGCTATCGAATATGCTTTAACTGAATTGAGAATGGCTCACCAGTCTCAAGATCTTGACGCAATCCAAAAAGGATTAGACAATGTAAACGCAGCTTGGAAAACAGCTACAGAAGCAATGTACGCTCAAGGTGGTGAAGGACAACAGGCAGCTCCACAACAAGAGCAGTCTCAAGGAGACAACGTTGAAGATGTTGAATTCGAAGAAGTAAAATAATTCTTTAATACTAAGAAATTAGTACAAAGTATTAAGATAGAAAACCGAGTCAGAAATGACTCGGTTTTTTTATGCCAATGAATTTTGAAATTATTTGTTGCGAATGTGGTTTTACGTAAGTTTATTAGGGTTTTTAGTCTTTATTTTGAAAAAAAATAATTTAAATTAACTCTCACATGAAGAAAATTTTAAGCATTGGATTATTGTCGTTATCGGTCTTGTTAACAGCTTGCAGCAGTGATGAAAATGATAAGAAGGATAATGGTAACTCTGTTTCGGCTACCATAAATGGTACAACATGGAATGCAACCAAAATTAACAGTGTAACATTAATCAAAGTAAAAAGCGAAAAACAGCAACGTTTTGATATTAATATTCAGGACAATGCTCAAATGTTATCGCTAGCCTGTGTAAGCGAACTGACAACTGCTGATGCTATGCCAATAAAAGCTTATAACTTTGATGAAGATGCAGAAGATGAGAACAATATGGATGCTTTATTCATAAATACTTATTTAATTGACGGAAGTACTTTTACAGAACATTTTGTTCAGAGCGGAAAGCTAACCATAACTTCGATGGATCCTGCTAATAAAACGGTATCCGGAACTTTTAGCTTTACGTCTAAAAAAGTAGGTTCGCTGCAGACTAAGGTTAATACTCCTGAAGTTTTTGAAGTGAAAAACGGAACTTTTACAAACTTGTCTTATACTGTCATAACACAACCATAAGTAGAGTAATTTGTTTTGAAAAAACCGGGTTAGAAATGACTCGGTTTTTTTGTACATACAAACCCGACAGGTTTTTAAAACCTGTCGGGTTTAATTTTTATTATGAATTAAGGAAGTCTTCAAGAGAATTAAAATTTTCATTATTCAAATGTGAGTTCTTTAGTTCTTCAATATCCTGAAAAAATGAAATCACTTTTTCTCGCTTCACCTTTGTAGGTTTTTCAGAGATGCAGGTTTGATAGGAACTCCAGGGATATTCTATTGGATGGTGGCAAAAACCGTGATTTACAGGATTGTAATGAATGTATTTTACAACAGATTGCAGATAAATATCATGATCAATAAGTTTACGTTTAAAAGGCCTTTGAAATAATGCTCCGTGTCTGTTGTATCCTTTATTGATTGCTTTTGTATAGGCATTGAACAAGTTCCCAAATGATTGATGAGGAGCTATAATTCTTTTAATTTCGTAATCTTCGTGAGTATGGAGAATTTCTTCAAAAGTTTTAATTCTAACCAATAAATGAAAATGATTTTTCAGTAAACACCAGGCAAATGTTTCGGCAATAGGATCAATATGTTTGTTATAAAGAACCAGAAAGTAAGCGTGATTTCTATTTTCTTTAAAAAGATTTTCGCTATTAATAGCACGGTTATAAATATGATAGTATTTTCCAAATTCTAAAGGTTCTGTAATTTGCATGCTTAGTAGTTATTTGTCAATTGTTTGCGTTATCTAAACCCGACAGGTTTTTGAAACCTGTCGGGTTTTAATTAGTAAAAGTAGTAAAAAGACTACAATTTAAGTAGCAATAACCCCATCAAAATGACAATTGTCATTTCCTAATCGGAAACTTTTTTGTAATATTACTTTGTAAATCATTTTTGAATGAGAAAGATAAAATACAAGAAAGGCAGAAAGTTACAGCATACAAGTCTGGAGTACACGGGCACACATAGAAGTCACGAAACAGAAATGCAGCTTTTTGTTTACAATGATGCTGATGTTATTGAATATGAAAAATTTACGGTTTTGGCCATAAATTCATGTTTTGATTATACTAAAAATAATTGGCTGAATATTCACGGATTAAATGATATTGGTCTTATTAAAACAATCGGGGATCATTTTAAAGTAGATGATTTCTTATTGGCTGATATTTTAAATACGACCAAAAGAACCAAACTGGAGGAGCAAAAAGATATCCTGTTTTTCAATATAAAATCGTTGCTGCCTTCAGAATACTCAGACGGTCTTAAAGTAGAACAGCTTAGTTTTATTTTAAAAGACGGAATACTAATTTCTTTCCAGGAAAAAAGAAGTGACTTCTTTACACACATACGCGAGCGTTTGCGTACCCATGCCGGAATTGTAAGAAGCAAAAAGGTCGATTATCTGCTTTATTTATTGCTGGATGCCGTAATGGAAAACTTCTACATTACGATCGAAGATGAAGAAGATAATATTGAAGAACTTATAGATTTAACCAAAAAAGGAGCAGATCCGATTATTTTGGAAAAAATTGAAAACCATCGCGATAATTTTAATTTTTTAAAACGTTCCATCACCCCGCTTCGTGATTCACTTTATTATCTGAAAACGATAAAAGATGACGACGAAAATAATGGACTTATTCAGAAAGAAACCTTTAATTTTTTCATTAGACTGCATCAGAAAAGTTTAGAACTTCTAGAGCAGATTGAATCTGATATGAGTTCTTTGGAAAGCGCTTCCAATTTTTATTTTTCGGAACAGAGCCGAAAAATGAATGAGATTATGAAAACCCTGACCATCATTTCAGCCATATTTATTCCGCTCACTTTTATTGTTGGGGTATATGGAATGAATTTCGAATATATGCCCGAACTGAAAGAGAAAAACGGCTATTTCATTGTCATGGCCAGCATGTTTTTATTGGTCATAGCCTTAATCATTTATTTTAAAAAAAGGCGTTGGTTTTAACGTTTATTTATCGTTAAAAAATAGATTAAATACGACATTTGTTGAGTAATACATAAATTATGAGTAAAGCAATATATATAGCTACGAGCGATCAGAACAGCGGAAAATCAATTGTGACACTTGGTTTGATGAGTATTTTGATTGGTAAAACGGCTAAAGTAGGTTATTTCAGGCCTATCGTGGAAGATTTTGTAGATGGCGAGTTAGACAATCATATTGAAACAGTACTATCACATTTTAATCTGGATATTAAGTTCGAAGATGCCTTTGCGATCACCAAAAGCAAATTAATTAAGAAAAAAAATAAAGGAAAAATAGGAGAAGTTCTCGATTTGATTATCGAGAAATACAAGAAGCTTGAAGAACGTTTTGATTTTGTTCTGGTAGAAGGAACAAGCTTTACAGGAGAAGGAACTTCAATCGAACTCGATTTGAATGTTTTGATCGCTAAAAATCTTGGGATTCCTACTATTATTATAGGATCGGGAGTAGGCAAAACTTTAGAAGAATTAGTAGACAGTTTGTATTTGGTTTACGATTCCTTTAAAGTGAAAGAAGTTGAGGTTTTATCGGTTATTGCCAATAAAGTACAGCCTGAAAATATAGAATTGGTGACACAAGGATTGCAAAAAAGTTTGCCGGCCAACGTCTTAGTCAATACTATTCCATTGATTTCAAGTCTGAACAATCCAACGATGCAGGAAATAGTCAATCAGCTTGATGCCAAAGTATTGTTTGGAGGCGCTTATCTGAACAATGAAATTGGACATTTTAGTGTTGGAGCAATGCAATTACACAATTATCTGGTTCATTTGCATGATAATGCACTGGTGATTACTCCCGGAGACCGTTCGGATATCATTCTAGGAGCTTTACAAGCTAATGAATCGGCGAATTATCCAACAATATCCGGAATTATTCTAACCGGAAATATCGTTCCTGAAGAAAGTATTCTAAAGCTTATCGAAGGACTTTCCTCTATCGTACCTATTATCGCAGTTGATGGCGGAACTTACGGCATCACAAACAAAATTGGATCGATCAGATCAGAAATTTATGCCAACAATACCCATAAAATAGAAACCTCGATCAGTACTTTCGAAAAGTATGTTGCTATAGATGATTTGTCTGAACGATTAATCACATTTGAAGCAGAAGGAATGACGCCAAAAATGTTTCAGTACAATATGGTGAAGAGAGCCAGACAACACCGAAAACATATTGTTTTACCGGAAGGAAACGACGAGAGGATTATCATTGCCGCTTCGAGATTATTAGCTATGGATGTGGTGGATATTACGATTATTGGCGATAAAAAACAAATTGAAGCTAAGGTTAATGAATTGGGAATTACTTTGGATTTTTCTAAAATCAAAGTCATTAATCCTATAGAGTCAGAACTTTATGAAGATTATGCCAACACTTATTATGAACTTCGTAAAGCCAAAAATATCAGTATTACTACTGCAAGAGATTTAATGGAAGACGTTTCGTATTTTGGAACGATGATGGTGTATAAAGGGCATGCTGACGGAATGGTTTCAGGTGCTGCTCATACTACACAGCATACTATTTTGCCCGCTTTACAATTCATTAAAACCAAGCCGAATTCCTCAGTAGTTTCGTCTGTATTTTTTATGTGCTTAGAAGACAGAGTTTCTGTTTTTGGCGACTGTGCCATCAATCCAAATCCAACAGCAGAACAATTGGCAGAAATTGCCATTTCGTCGGCAGAATCAAGTTCAGCTTTCGGAATTGAACCTAAAATTGCCATGCTTTCTTATTCATCAGGTTCTTCCGGAAAAGGAGATGAAGTAGATAAAGTAAGAACCGCAACCGAAATTGTAAAACAAAAACGTCCTGATTTAAAAATTGAAGGACCAATTCAATACGATGCCGCCGTGGACCGTGCTGTTGGAAAAAGTAAAATGCCGGACTCTGAAGTAGCAGGGCAGGCGAGTGTACTTATTTTCCCGGATTTAAACACAGGGAACAACACCTATAAAGCAGTTCAGCGCGAAACCGGAGCTTTGGCTATTGGTCCAATGTTACAAGGATTAAACAAACCGGTAAACGATTTAAGCCGTGGCTGTACCGTAGACGATATCATTAATACAGTAGTAATTACTGCTATTCAGGCGCAAGGACTTTAGTCAATTATGAATTGTTAATTATAAATTATTGATTTTTTATGGATTAAGTGCTCAAAAATCCGTTTTATCCGTGTCTTTGCGATAGCGAATCCGTTTTATCAGCGTAAAAAAATAATCGTTTTAAGTCTTAGGTTGTACAACTTGAAACCTGAAACAAGAAAAACAATAAAAATACTCAGCAACTTAGAGACTTAGTCCCTTAGAAACTTAAAAAAAAAATGAAAATACTTATCATAAACTCAGGAAGCTCTTCAATCAAATATCAATTAATGGTTATGCCTACAAATGAGGTCATTTGTACCGGTATGATTGACAGAATTGGATTGGAAACTTCAAATGTAATTTTTAAAACTCCGTCAAATACCATCGAAGAAACATTACCGATTGCAAATCATAAGGTTGGTCTGCAAAAAGTGGCTAATATGCTTTTAGATGCTGATAAAGGAGTGATTAAATCGACTTCAGAAATTGCCGCGGTGGGTCATCGTGTGGTACATGGAGGAAGTGCCTTCAGCGATACAGTGAAAATTGATGAAGCGGTGAAATTAAAAATAAAAGAGCTTTTTGAACTGGCACCGTTGCACAATCCTGCTAATTTAGAGGGAATTAATGTAGCAGAAGAAATCTTTAGCGATGCAGAACAAATTGCAGTTTTTGATACTGCATTCCACCAAACAATGCCTGAGGTGGCTTATAAATATGCCATTCCAAATTATCTTTTAACAGAGCATAAAGTGCGTGTTTACGGTTTTCACGGAACCAGTCATAAATACGTTTCTGCAAAAGCAATTGACTATTTAGAAAAGAACTCTAAAATAATCACCATTCACCTTGGAAATGGCTGTAGTATGACTGCTGTTAAAGACGGGAAAAGTATCGATCATACCATGGGATTTTCCCCTTCAAACGGTTTGATCATGGGAACACGTTCAGGAGATATTGATCAGTCGGTTATTTTTTATATGGTTAAGAATTTGGGGTATTCGGCAGATGAGGTAAACTCGATTTTATTGAAACAAAGCGGGATGCTTGGACTTACAGGTTACAGCGATTTGCGCGATATTGAAGCAGAAGCCGAAAAAGGAAACAAAGACTGTATATTGGCGCTGCAAATGAACGCCTACCGAATCAAAAAAACGATCGGTTCGTACGCAGCAGCTTTAAACGGTCTGGATGCTATAGTTTTTACTGCCGGAATCGGGGAGAACTCCTCTTATATACGTAATTTGGTTTGTACCGATATGGATTATTTTGGAATTGAACTGGATCAGGAAAAGAATCAAATTCGTTCTAAAGAAATCAGAGAGATTAACGTACCAAATTCAAAAGCAAAAATTTTGGTGGTGCCAACAGATGAAGAATATGAAATTGCGCATCAGGTTTATCAGCTGCTTCAAAGCTAGAATAGACTTACTATTATATGGAAAGCTTCTCTGTTGAGAAGCTTTTTTTATGCCATCAGATTCAATATTTGTCAGTATCTTTGAAGATAAAACCGAATATTTTGAAATCGATACTTCCTAAATTTATATTCTTCTTTTTCATTGCTTTTCAAATCCAGGCACAAGAATTACTTCCATTTGTAGAAAATTATAATAAATCTGATTATCAGGGTGACAATCAAATATGGAATGTGGTTCAGGGCAATGATGACGCCATGTATTTTGCCAATAATCACTATTTATTACGATACGACGGCGTAATTTGGGAAAAGTACACATTACCCAATAAAACGATCATCCGTTCGATCATGATCGAAGGTGACAAGATTTATTCCGGTTCGTATAAAGAATTTGGTTACTGGTACCGAAAAGAGGGAAAGATGCATTATGTTTCCATTACCAAAAAACTGCGTTTGTTTGACGAAAAGGACAATGAAGAGATTTGGAAAATCTTTAAGTTTAAAGGTTCTGTTTATTTCCAGTCCTTTAATGATGTTTTTATTTATGATGGAAAACACATTCAGAAAATCAAATTTCCATTTCTAATATCCTATTGTTTCGTAGTCGATAATAATGTGTACGTTGCTTCGGTTGAAAAAGGACTGTTCCGCATGGACGGTTCGAAAATTGCCAATCCAAAAGGTTGGAATGTTTTAAAAAAGACTGTGGTTCATGCCATCGAAAAGTACAAGAATGAGACATTTATTTTTACACAGAAGAAAGGAATTTTTATTGTAGAAAAAGGAGGTTTAAGGCCTTGGAACAATCCATTGAATGAAGTTTTAAAATCGGCAACTATTAATGTTGCTAAATTCATCAAGGGAGACAAACTGGTAGTAGGAACCGGGAACAGAGGGGTTTTTATCTACGATTTTCAAACCGATACTTATAAAAACATCAATCGGAATAATGTCTTAATGAATAATTCGGTACTAAGCATCGGTTTCGATAAAGAGAACGATTTGTGGCTTGGTCTGGATAATGGTATTACGCATGTCGAAATCAACTCTCCAATTTCTTTCTTTTATGATAATTCAGGACTTCTGGGATCTGTTTATTCTGTTGCAGCTATCGATAAAGGATATCTGATTGCTTCAAATCACGGAGTTTTTGAATTTGTTTCCGGTAAGTTTAATATGCTGCCCAATACACAAGGGCAAGCCTGGAATATTACTAAAATTGGTACCAAGTACATTATAGGTCATAATGATGGAACTTTTTGCTACGAAAATGGTTCATTGGTTAAAATTAATAACAGAAGCGGAGGATGGAACCTGACTAAAAGCAGTATCAACAATACTTATTTTCAATCGACTTACAGCGGTGTTGTGGCTTATAATGATATTTCAGTACCTACTGAGAACAAAGTCATTAATGATCTTTCAAAACCTATAAAATATGTTGCTCAGAACCAGAAAAACGAAATCTGGGCTGCCGATAATTATCGTGGATTGTATCGTGTATTGTACGATGACAACTATAAGACTAAGAAAGTTGAAAATATTACACAGCAGAGTAAAATTAAGAATGATTTTGGGGTCAAGATTTTTGAATTTAGAAATGAAATTCTTTTCCTGATCAATAATGTTTGGTACACCTATAATTCGATTAGTGGAAGTCTTGAAGAAAACGAGTTGTTTAATTCTAATTTTAAGAACATAAGCGATGTGGTTTCCATTGATGAAGATCATTTTGTCGTACTTCAGAATGGAATTTTGTATCACATTTATGCAAAAGGGAATAAATTTATTTGGAACATCATTCAGGAGAAATATTATAAAGGTACCCTGATCAATGATAATTTGAGGATTTTTAAAACTCAGAATCACTATTTACTCAATCTGGACGATGGTTTTATTTCGCTTCAGCTGACTTATGAAAACAAACAAAATTCTAATGTCAAGATAGAAGCCTTTAATGATGGAAATCTTATATCCAATGATGATAAAATCAAATACAACACTGAGATAAGGATAAATGTAATTTCAGGAATTTACGGGGCAAGTAAGCCTAATTTGTTTTACAAAATCAATAAAAACAGCGATTTTTTACCCATTTCTGACGGACTGATCGTATTGAACAATTTAAGCAGTGGCTCTCATTCCATAGTGGTTTACAAACACGATGGAGCGAGTTACGAGGAGGTAACAGATTTTGATTTTAAAGTGGCAGAGCCCTGGTATTTTTCATTCTGGATGATTTTATTGTATTTGCTTGTAGTGGGAGCGGTTTTGTTTTTCTATTATAAATGGAACAAACTGCGCTATATGCAAAAACTGAAATTGCAGGCCGAAGAGTTAAAACATCAGCGTGAAATTCTGGAAATGGAATTGAAAGCGGAGAATGAATTGAATGTTCAGGAATATGAAAAACACATTCTGGAACTCGAACTGCAAACAAAATCTTCAGAAGTTGCAGGGAAATCATTGTCAATTGCCAAGCAAAGTGAAATGATCGATAACATTCAGAACATTCTGAATTCTGAAAAAGACTTCAATAAACTGAAAAGCGAAATCAAAAAGGCAATTAAGATCAATGAGGTCAACAAACACGAATGGGAGATTTTTGAGACCAATCTGAATCAGATTCACAATGAATTTATCATTAACCTTTCTAAAAAGTTTCCAAACTTAACTCCTAAGGATATAAAACTGTGTGTTTATCTTAAAATGAATCTTTCTTCTAAGGAAATTGCACCTATGATGAATATCTCTTTTAGGGGGGTAGAATTGCACAGATATCGTTTAAGAAAGAAACTAGGGCTTACACAGGATGAAAACCTCTCAAAGTTTTTATTAAGTCTGTAAGATTGAGATTATTTTTTTAAATATCTTATATTTTTCCACTTCTTTTATTGTATAATTCTAATACATCATTACTACATCATAACGTTATGTTAAGAAAAAATATTTAACATTTATTTTGTTGGTAATTAGTGATTTATGATCATTTTTTAACATAATGATGTAGCTATGTAGTAGTGGTATTTGATGTACTACAACGTTGTAATTGTTTAATTTGGCTCTACTAACTTAAACGATTACGAACTGTATGAAAAATTTTATTTTTAGCTTTTTAGCGCTTTTGCTATTGCCGGCTTATATGTCTGGACAAGCAATTAAAGGAAAAGTAGTAGACAGTAATGGAATGGGAGTTCCCGGAGCAATTATATCTGCTTCAAACTCCAGAGTTTCTGCTGATGCTGATTTCGACGGAAATTTTGCCATAAATGCCAAAGTGGGGGAGATATTAAAGATCTCGATGTTGGGTTTTGAACCTGTTTCTGTGGCAGCAACTTCCGCACCAATGACTATTACTTTAAAAGAATCAGGTGATACTGTATTAAAAGATGTAGTTGTAATTGGATACGGAACAAGAAAGAAAATTGATAATACTTCAGCAATAAGCTCTCTTAAATCTGAAGAGATTACAAAAATGAAGGTACTAAATGCTTCTCAGGCCATACAAGGTAAGGCGGCAGGGGTTCAGGTATCTGCTTCAGATGCACCCGGAAGTACTCCATCGGTAATCATTAGAGGGGCCGGTAGTGCTTTGGGAGGAAAAAATCCTTTGTATGTAGTAGATGGTATGCCAACGGAGAATATCAATAACATTAATGCTAATGATATTACATCGTATGAGATTTTAAAAGATGCTTCTTCGTTAGCTATTTATGGTACAAGAGGTGCAAATGGTGTAATTATGATCACCACTAAATCCGGAAAAGGAAAACTTACAGTAGATGTAGAAAGCTTTGCCGGAATCAGAACTCCTTTGAAAAAGGTGAGAATGGCCAATAGTGACGAGTATGTTCGTTATAGTAATATTGCTTATAGTGGTGCTTTTCCACAAGGAAGATTTTCTGCCAATCAGCCTTACAATACCAATTGGTTTGATGAGATTACAAGAACTGGGTCTTATACTCAAAACAATATTGCCATTTCAGGATCTTCAGATAATGTAAAGTACTTTTTTAGTGTTGGAAATTACGAAGAAAAAGGAATTCTGAACCGATCTGATTATGGTAGAACTACAATTCGAAATAATAATGAGTTTAAAATTTCAGATAAAGTTAGATTAACTCAGAACATGAGTGTGAGTACGATAAAAAATACTCCAATGCCTTTAAGTGCTTTCACCAATGCTTACAGACAATCTCCTCTTGTTCCGGTACGTTATCCTGATGGAAAATATGGGGTACCGTTTGTTTCAAATGGAGTAGTTGCCGAAACAGGGGCATCTTTTAATAACGTTGCAAATCCTGTGGCTCAGTTGGATTTTACAAATGAGAGACAAGAAACTGTTATTTTACAAGGAGGTTTGAAATTGGATTATGATATTTTCAAATCGTTAAAATTCACCTCTCAGTTTAATGGGGAGTTTTTTACTTACAAACAGTATAATTATGTAGATAATTTAGGACTTTGGTTATCAGGAGATCCTACTCGTGTAGTATCAGGTTACGATACTAAAAGTTTAAATACAAATACTTTAACAAGAGGTAGGGATCAATATTTCAACTGGAATTTATCTAATTACCTGACGTATAATAAAGTTTTTGCAGAAATTCATGATGTTGAAGTTACTGCCGGTATAGAAGCCAACGTACAAGGAACCAGAGAAAAATTAACGATTGACAGAAAAAATGTAAATCCAAATTCAAACTACTGGTCTTTAAAAGATATTAATGTTGCAAGTTCAGTAACCGGCTATAAAGATGAA
This sequence comes from Flavobacterium sp. CFS9, assembly GCF_041154745.1. NCBI lineage: Bacteria > Pseudomonadati > Bacteroidota > Flavobacteriia > Flavobacteriales > Flavobacteriaceae > Flavobacterium > Flavobacterium sp. CFS9. The sequence continues at coordinate 3,947,351 of NZ_AP031573.1, forward strand.
GCTTTAAATCAAAGAAGATTAGCTTCTTATTTTGCTCGTTTCCAGTACAAATTAATGGACCGATATTTACTTACAGGTACTGTAAGACGTGACGGATCGTCTCAGTTTGCTGAAGACAAACGTTGGGGAACATTCCCATCAGTTGGTTTAGGTTGGATTATATCAAAAGAAAGTTTTTTAAGCAATATCGAAACCCTTAATTTATTAAAATTAAGAGGTTCATGGGGTAGATTAGGAAATCAGAACATACCGTTAAACACTCAGGTTTTTACTTCAGGAGTTGATGTACCGGGTCTTGGCTCAGGAATAACGATCAATTCACAGATCGATCCTAATTTATCATGGGAAATTGTAGAAGAACTTTCAGGAGGATTTGATTTTGAATTGTTTGCTAACAGATTAAAAGGATCTTTTGATTTGTATGACAAAAAAACAACCAATACCATTTTAAATGTTAAACCTTATGCAACTTCAGGATACAATATTTCTACCTATTCACATATCGGAGAAGTATCAAACAAGGGGTATGAAATTGCTTTGCGTTGGGATGATAAAATTAGCGATAATTTAAGTTACTGGGTAGGGGGTAATTACTCTCACAATAAAAATGAACTTACAAGTCTGAAAAACGTCCAAATTGCTCCGACTATTGGAGGAAGTTTAGGGAATGGTCAAAACACTAAAATATTGGATAACACTTCAGTTGGACAGCCTTTAGGAAGTTTCTACATGTACGAGTTTGCGGGTATTGATCCGTCAAATGGTAAAATGTTATACTACACAGCAGTGGGAGATAAAGTAGTTCAGTCAGCATTAAACGAAAGAACCGATAAAAAGTATGTTGGAACAGTTTTACCAACTTCAACGTATGGAATTACTCTGGGAGTAAATTATAAAAACTTTGATTTTTCTGTTGACGGTTACGGAACAGGAGGAGCAAAAGTATACAATGGAAAAAAAGCACAGCGTTTTGGCGGTGAAAATATAGAAGCTTCTATGGCTCGTAATTTCTGGACACCAACTAACACAACTGCTTCAAATCCGGCGCCTTCGAATGAGATTCCTTATGCATCTACTTTCTTTTTGGAATCAGCAGATTACTTTAGAATCAACAACATTAGTTTAGGATACAAACTGCCATTAAAAGAAGATCTGTTCTTTAACTATTGCAGAATTTATGTAAACGCAATTAATCCGTTTATTACTCAAAAGTATTCAGGTTTTTCTCCTGATGTCGTTAGTGATGGTAAACTGGTTGAAGGTACTCAGGGTGTTGAGTTAGATGCTTACCCGTCATTGAGATCATTTGTTATCGGTGCTAATTTAAAATTTTAATATCATGAAAAGAATATATATATCAATGTTTGTACTGTCCGGGTTACTTTTTGCAGGATGTGCAGATGATTTTTTAGATGTAAGCCCTACAGAATCAATTCCGTCAGCAGATGTAGAGCTGGTAAATAACGATGCAGGAGCTTCAGGTTTTGTAACCGCAATTTACAATCAGTTTTTAGGATGGGATATGTCTTCTTTTGGATGGAATGCTGTTACGAGTATCATTTCTGATGATGCTGATAAAGGTTCTGATCCCGGAGACACCGGAGCAGATAAGGATATTATCGATGCTTTAACCTATAATGCTTCAACTCCTTCATTTCAATCTACCTGGGATGCTCATTATGCGGGAATTAACAGATGTAATCAGGCTTTGGCTATTTTTCCAAAATTGGATAAGGTGACACCGGCTTTAAAAGTAAGATTAGAAGGAGAAGCTAAATTTTTCAGAGCTTTTATGTATTTCACTTTAGTAAAAGGTTATGGAGGAGTTCCAATTATTGATCATTTGCCAATTCCGGGTTCAGAAGGGGATAGAATCATGCAGTTAACCCGTAAAACACCGGCTGAAGTTTACGCATTTATCGAAAAAGATTTGAATGATGCCATTACAAATTTGCCGGAGAAATCAGCTTATGCAGCAGAAGACAAAAGCCGTGTTTCTAAAGGTTCTGCTTATGCTTTATTAGCAAAAGTGAATTTATATCAAAAAAATTGGCAAAAAGTAATTGAGAATTGTGATAAAGTAACAGGATATTCTTTAGTAGCTGATTATGCGTTACAGTATAAAAAAGCAGGAGAATTTGGTCCGGAATCTATTTTTGAGATCAATGGAATTGGTTCAACTTCAAGCCCTGGTTTTGGAATTGGAAACTACTCTGTTTCTCAGGCACCACGTGGTGCAGGAGGATGGGGTTGGGGTTTCAATACGCCTACTCAGGGGTTAGCAGATGCTTATGAAGCAGGTGACGTAAGAAGAGCTGCAACTATTATTTTCAGAGGTTCAGTTTTATACGATGGAAGACCGGTACCGGCTACTGTAGCAAATCCAATGTACAATTACAAAGCTTACTCTTCAGATTTTTATAATCAGGAATTTACAGATACCAATCTTAGATATTTAAGATATGCTGAGGTATTGTTAATGAAGGCGGAAGCTTTGAATGAATTGGGACAAACATCAGCAGCAATTCCTTTAGTGAATATGATTCGTAAAAGAGCAGGTTTAGGCGATACTCCTTTTACTTCTCAAACAGATGTTAGAAAAGCAATCTGGAAAGAAAGAAGATTAGAAATGGCTTTCGAACATGACAGATGGTTTGACCTTGTGAGAACTGGACAGGCGCAGGCTGCTATGGCTGCCGACGGAAAAACGTTCATTGTTGGTAAACATGAGTTATTTCCAATTCCTACCACATTCTTAAGAGAAGCGGGTGGACTTTCACAACAAAATCCGGGAGGTTACTAAATAAATTTTTAAAATCACTTCCTTCTCCTTATTTGAAGGAAGTGGTTTTTATTCACTGATATTAAAAAAAATATAATGGTTAAAATTTCAGTTTTACTATTAGCTTTTACTTTTTTGAGCTGTAACAGACAAGAAAGCAAACAAACAGAAGAAGAAACATCGTCTACTGTAAAATTAACAGATGATGAGCTTTTAGCTGTGGTTCAAAAAGAGACGTTTAAATATTTTTGGGATTATGCTGAGCCAAATTCAGGATTGGCAAGAGAACGTTACCATCCGGATAAAATTTATCCTGAAAACGATGCAAATATTGTAACTACAGGTGGTTCAGGTTTTGGATTGATGGCTATTGTTTCCGGAATGTCACAAGGATATGTAACGAGAGAAAAAGGAGTTGAAAGACTGAACAAAATTGCTGATTTTTTAGGCAAAGCTGATCGTTTTCATGGAGCATGGTCGCACTGGATAGATGGAAATACAGGAAAAGTAAAACCTTTTGGAACCAAGGATAATGGTGGAGATCTAGTCGAAACATCATTTTTGGTTGCAGGAATGATTACCGTCCGCGAATATCTAAAAGACGGTTCAGAGAAAGAAAAAGCCGTAGCTCAAAAATACGATGCGCTTTGGAAAGGTGTAGACTGGCAGTGGTACACTAATAATAAAAATGTGTTGTACTGGCACTGGTCGCCAACTTACAACTGGCAAATGAATTTTGCTCTCGAAGGCTACAACGAATGTTTGATTACCTATGTCATGGCGGCATCTTCACCAACGCATGCAATCGATGCAAAAGCATATCACGAAGGCTGGGCGAGAAGCGGAGGAATAGTCTCCGCTAAAACCAAATACAATATGCCTCTAATTCTAAAACATAATGGAGCCGAGGAATTTGGCGGACCACTGTTCTGGGCACATTATTCGTATGTAGGACTTGATCCGAATCAACTGACAGACAAGTATGCCAATTATTGGGATCTGAATGTCAATCAGGTAAAAATTGATTACCAGTATTGCATTGAAAACCCGGGGAAATTTAAAGGATACGGAGCCGATTATTGGGGATTAACAGCATCTTATTCCAGAAACCCTGACGGATCTATTGGATACGATGCTCACATGCCAAGCAACGATAAAGGTGTTATCTCTCCAACGGCTGCCATTAGTTCAATTGTATATACGCCAAAAGAGTCCATCGCTGTAATTAGAAATTTATACGAAAATCATAAAAAAGAAACTTTTGGAGAGGCAGGATTCTATGATGCGTTAAGTCTGCAGAACAATTGGGTAGCAAAACGTTACCTGGCAATTGATCAGGGACCTGAAGTAGTAATGATTGAAAATTATCGTACCGGTTTGCTTTGGAAATTATTCATGAATGCGCCTGAAGTAAAACAAGGTTTGATTAAGCTTGGTTTTAAATCCGGAAAATACGGATTCTAGTAATAGCAGTTTACTGCCAGATATTTAAAGCAATAAAAACGAACACAAACAAATAAATACATTAGAATGAAGAACAAATTAGTCTTACTGTTTTTAGGATGTGCTGTTCTGGGTTATGCTCAGAAAAAGAACACTAAGAATACAGTAAAAATAAAACCAAAATCGGAGTTTGTAGCAGAGTTATTGTCAAAGATGACACTGGACGAAAAATTAGGGCAGCTTAATTTGCCAACCTCCGGAGATATTACTACAGGGCAGGCAAACAGCTCTGATGTGGCGAAAAAAATTGCTGAAGGTAAAGTTGGAGGTTTGTTCAATATTAAATCGGTTCAAAAAATTAGAGAAGTACAAAGAATAGCGGTGGAAAAAAGCCGTCTGAAAATTCCGTTGATTTTCGGAATGGACGTAATTCACGGTTACGAAACTACTTTCCCAATTCCATTAGGATTGTCTTGTACCTGGGACATGAATCTGATCGAAAGAAGTGCCAGAATTGCAGCTCAGGAAGCAAGTGCTGACGGAATCAACTGGACATTTTCTCCAATGGTTGACGTTTCGCGTGATCCGCGTTGGGGAAGAGTTTCTGAAGGTTCAGGAGAAGATCCGTATTTGGGAAGCCAGATCGCAAAAGCAATGGTAAACGGTTACCAGCAAAATGATCTTTCTAAAAACAATTCAATTATGGCCTGTGTAAAACACTTTGCTTTATACGGAGCGCCGGAAGCAGGTCGTGATTACAACACGGTTGATATGAGTCATATCCGAATGTTCAACGATTATTTTCCTCCATACAAAGCAGCTGTTGATGCAGGTGTAGGTTCTGTAATGGCCTCTTTCAATGAAATTGACGGAATTCCAGCAACTGGAAACAAATGGCTGATGACAGATGTTTTAAGAAAGCAATGGGGCTTTAAAGGTTTCGTAGTTACCGATTTTACAGGAATTCCTGAAATGATCGAGCACGGAATGGGAGATTTACAGACTGTTTCGGCATTGTCGTTAAATGCAGGTGTCGAAATGGATATGGTGGGTGAAGGTTTCTTAGGAACTTTGAAAAAATCGTTAGACGAGAAAAAAGTGACGATCGAAACGATCGATAATGCCGTTAAACTTATTCTGGAAGCAAAATACGATTTAGGTTTGTTTAGCGATCCTTATAAATATTGTGATGCTAATAGAGCAAAAACAGAAATTTTTACTGCAAACAGCAGAAAAGAAGCACGTTCGACAGCAGCACAATCATTGGTGTTGTTGAAAAACCAAAATCAATTGTTGCCACTTAAAAAATCAGGAACAATTGCTTTAATCGGCCCCTTGGCAGATGCCAAAGAAAACATGCCGGGAACCTGGAGTGTAGCGACAAGAATGGAAAATGCAATCTCACTTTTAGCAGGAATCAAAGAAGTGGCGGGAGCATCAACAAAAGTATTGTATGCAAAAGGAAGCAACTTAGATTACGATGAGGAGTTTGAAACCAAAGCTACCATGTTTGGTAAAACGTTGCACCGTGATGGACGTTCAAAAGAAGAATTACTGGCAGAAGCTTTAAAAGTAGCCAATCAGTCAGACGTAATTGTTGCGGCACTTGGAGAATCTGCAGAGATGAGCGGTGAATCAAGCAGTCGTACCAATCTGGAAATTCCACAAGCTCAAAAAGATTTATTAAACGCCTTACTAAAAACAGGAAAATCGGTTGTTTTAGTATTGTTTGACGGTCGTCCGTTAGTAATTAAAGAAGAGAACGAAACTGTTCCGGCTATTTTAAATGTTTGGTTCGCAGGTACAGAAGCAGGTTATGCTATTGCTGATGTTTTGTTTGGAGATGTAAACCCTTCAGGAAAACTAACATCAACCTTCCCAAGAAGTGTTGGTCAGCTGCCAATTTATTATGCGCATAAAAATACAGGAAGACCTCTGGTTAACACAGAAGGTAAATTCGAAAAGTTCAGGTCGAACTATATTGACGAAAGAAACGAGCCATTGTTTCCATTTGGTTTTGGGTTAAGTTATACCACTTTTGAGTATTCAAACCTGAAAATTTCATCTGATAAAATGAACTCAGGCGAAAAGCTAAAAGTAACGGTAGATGTGGCTAATACAGGAAAATATGATGGAAAAGAAACGGTTCAATTGTATATCAGAGATGTAGTAGGATCAGTTACAAGACCTGTAAGAGAACTTAAAAATTTCCAAAAAATAACTCTTAAAAAAGGAGAAAAACAAACCGTGACATTCGAGATCACTGTTGAAGATTTAAAATTTTATAACTCTGCTTTACAATTTGTGGCAGAACCTGGACAGTTTGATGTTTTCGTTGGTGGAAATTCAAATGCCGAAAAGAAAGTTAGTTTTGTATTAACTAATTAAGTTGGTTTATTGATTAGTAATTAGCCCTTCGTATTGGTTAGTGAAGGGCTTTTTTTAAAGCTATTTATCACTATTTCCAATTTATATTGTCAATGGCATAATGAGACTGATTTTTTGAATTATTTCCTTCAATCATACAGCTATTTTCAACATATTTCTAAAATTAAGATATAAAATTCACATTATTAGAATTATAAACTTGATCATTGTACACAGGGTATTTTGGATTATCATCCTGATTCCATAGTCCGCTATCGGAATCGTATCTATAGGTAATGTGAATTGTATGGCCTTCGCTATTTTGAAGTTGCATGACAAACTGTAGGTATGTTTTAGCACCATCAAAAATAAAGTTATAGTTTTTGCCATCATAGGTCAGAGGGTCAAATGTTGATTGGGTAGTATTTACTAATTTGGAAAAAACGGCATTTATAGCTGCACCATCGTTGCCATCAGTTTTAACAGGATAGGTTCCTGAATTTTCTTGCTCTTTCATGTTTTTTTTTAATTTTAAGATTAATAATACTACAATAGTAAGCAAAAAGCATTATTAAAACAAGTTATTTCTTACAAATACTAAATATTGTATTAGTTTGCACGAATCAAAACTTAAAATATCAGATGTACAAAGGAAGTTACGATCTTACCAAGCAGATGAATCAATAGTCCTTTTGGATATCGGGACAGTCAATGAAGTTTACGATATAGGTTTTAAACCATAAAATCAAAATAATGAATACTACTAAAGCACTTCGGATATCATTACTTTTAACAATAACAATTGCTTTTCAGTCCTGCTGTGTGAAAGAAAATGCAATAGTGGCACATCGCGGAGCATGGAAAAAGAACAATCTCCCTGAAAATTCTATAGCCGCTTTAAGACATGCCATCGACTTAAAACTTCCCGGTTCAGAGTTTGACGTATGGAGAACAGCCGATGATTCACTTGTAATCAATCATGATGCACATTATAACAAATTGCTGATTGAGGAAACCAATTATGCCGATCTTATAAAGTTTACACTTTCAAACGGAGAGAAGCTTCCAACCTTGTACGAGTATATTGCTGAAGGTAGGAGAAATAATAAACGTACACTTTTGGTTTGCGAAATAAAACCTTCGGAAATAAGTAAAGAAAGAGGAAGAAAAACGGCATTGAGAACCGTAGAAACAATTCAAAAACTTAAAGCAGCTAAAAATACCTGCTACATTAGTTTTGATTACGAAATGCTGAAGCAAATCAGAGAAGTCGATACCAAAGCAAGTTTGCAGTATCTTGAAGGAAACAAATCTCCAAAAGAAGTTAAAGCAGATCGTATCAACGGTGTTGATTATCATTATTCAGTATTTAAGAAGCATCCGGAATGGATCAAAGAAGCCAAAGAGTATAAAGTTATTTTAAATGCCTGGACAGTAAACGAAGCGGCCGATATGGACTGGATAATTGATCATAAATTCAATTACATCACGACCAATGAACCTGAGTTGTTAGAACAAAGGATAAAACAGAAAAAATAGACCTTCCAAAACTGTATTTTCTCTTTTTTGGAGAAAATCTTTTATATAAAAATCATCCTATGAAAAAAAGATATGTAGTAGCTGTTATGCTGATGCTTGTTGGAGTAAGCAATACAATACTCGCACAAAACACTAAAATTCCCGGTAAAACAGAATGGTTTGACCCCAATAAAAAAGCAACAACCTACTGTAATCCAATCAATATTGGATACAATTATACTACTGAAAATCACAATGGTATTCCGGAATCCCGACGTTCCAGTGCCGATCCGGTAATTATTACCTTCAAAGGCGAATACTACTTGTTTGCGACCAATCAGGCGGGTTATTTTTGGAGTAAAGACATGTCAGACTGGAAATTTGTATACGGAAGTTTTCAACGCAAACCCGCCGATGACGACCAATGCGCACCAGCCGCCTGGGTAGTCAATGATACCTTATTTTATGTAGGGTCTACCTGGAAAAGAGATCATCCCATCTGGAAAACTGCCGACCCAAAATCGGGACAATGGCTGCGACATGTAGATAAAGCGATGCTGCCAACCTGGGATCCTGCCATTTTTCAGGACGATGATAAAAAAGTGTACATGTATTATGGTTCAAGTGGAAAATTACCACTTGTAGGCGTAGAAGTAGATTATAACACCTGGCTTCCGAAAGGAAATCAGGCAGCTTACGAAAAACTGTACAAAGCCACCGAAGTAGAAGACATTCAGCGTGCTTATGGAGAAATCAAAGAAGTTGCTGGTTTAGATCCGGCCAATCATGGCTGGGAGCGTTTTGGTCCTAATAATGATATGGAACCGGCACCTTGGGGCAATTTTATAGAAGGAGCCTGGATGACCAAACACAATGGTAAATACTACATGCAATACGGAGCTCCTGCTACCGAATTTAAAGGTTATGCCAATGGGGTTCATGTTGGGAACAGCCCGTTAGGTCCCTTCACCTATCAAAAACACAATCCGATGTCATACAAGCCGGGAGGATTTGTAATTGGAGCAGGACACGGAAACACTTTTGCAGATAATTACGGCAATTACTGGAATACCGGAACCTGTAAAATTTCTATCAAAGATCGTTTCGAACGTCGCATTGACCTATTTCCTGCCGGATTTGATAAAGACGATGTGATGTATTCGATTACTTCTTATGGTGATTTTCCAATCGTTCTTCCCACCAAAAAACGCAATCAGGAAAAAGGAGCTTCTTCCGGCTGGATGCTGCTTTCGTATAAAAAGCCTGTCATCGTTTCCTCTTCAGAAGAATGTATGGAAGTAGAAACCCACAGGATGGATAATGGAGGCAAAAAAGTATACGAGAGGTTTTGTTACGGAGCTGTGAATTTAACCGATGAAAACATTCAAACTTACTGGTCTGCAAAAACAGCTGATCCGGGGGAATGGTTACAACTTGATTTAGGCAGACAAATGCAGATTAATGCCCTTCAAATCAACTATGCCGATCATAAAGCAACACAGTTCAATAAGGCAATGGACATTTATTATCAGTATAAAATCTTCATGTCAGATGACGCTGTAAACTGGAAATTGGTAGTTGATAAATCTAAAAATGCAAAGGACGTTCCGCATGATTATGTCGAGCTGACGAAAGCAATAAAAGCACGTTACATTAAAATGGTCAACGTTCATAATGCCTCCGGATTGTTTGCGATTTCAGATTTCAGAGTATTTGGAAACGGATTGACAGAAAAACCGCAACAAGTTCTTGATTTTAAAGTAGACAGAAATACTGCTGATGCAAGAAACGCTATGATTTCCTGGAAAAAACAGGCGAACGCTACCGGTTACAATATTTATTACGGAATTGCACCGGATAAATTGTATAACAGCATTATGGTTTACGACGAAAGTTCGTATGATTTTAGAGGCCTGGATAATGGAACCGCTTATTATTTTACAATTGAAGCCTTTAATGAAAACGGAATTGGGGCAAAGAATGAACTATTAGAAGTAAAATAATTCTCATTTTGCTTCGTCAGTTTTAATTTGTTTTGACACATAGAGTAGCATAGGTTCCGTATCTGTAAAAAAGGCGTTCCACTGCACTGAAATAGCCCTATTTCTTTTGTAGCTTTTTTTATATTGGGAGTCTATGTTTCTGTGTGTTATTTTTTTCGAAATCGTTACATAAAAATACTAGCAGTTCTAAAGAATTTTGTTCCTTTGTTTAACAACCAAAAAAATGCTATACCACCTATGAAAAAAACAATTCTGTTAACTGCATTAGTTTTAAACGGATTAACATCTTTTGCGCAGTCAAATGATGAGAAAAACATTAAATTATTTTATAAAAAGGCCCTGACCGAGTCTAAATGTTATACCTGGTTAGAATATTTGTCTAACGACATCGGAAGCCGTTTGTCAGGTTCTGCAAGTGCCGAAAAAGCAGTGCAGTACACGAAAAGACAATTAGAAACCCTTGGTCTTGACAAAGTTTATCTACAGGAAGTAATGGTTCCGCATTGGGTGCGCGGCGAAAAAGAAACCGCTTATATTTTAGATAATAAAAAGAAAACGGTAGTGCCAATTTGTGCTTTAGGAGGATCAGTTGCTACCCCTAAAACGGGACTTACAGCTGAGGTAATTGAAGTAAAAGGAATTAAAGAACTGGCTGAGTTAGGTGATAAAGTAAAAGGTAAAATTGTGTTCTACAACAGACCAATGGATCCGGAAAATATCGAAACCTTTAAATCTTACGGAGCCTGTGTAGATCAAAGATATGCCGGTGCAAAAGAAGCAGCAAAATTAGGAGCTGTCGGAACAATTGTGCGTTCGATGAACCTGCGTTTAGACGATTTCCCGCATACAGGAGCCCAAAGTTATGGTGACTTGCCAAAAGAGCAATATATTCCAACTGCGGCAATCAGTACAAACGGAGCGGAGTTGTTGAGTAAATCTTTAAAAGTAAATCCGTCGTTGAAATTTTATTTCAAACAATCCTGTGAGACTTTGCCGGATGTTTTATCGTATAACGTAATTGGAGAAATGACCGGAACAGAAAATCCTGGCAATATTATGGTTGTCGGCGGGCATTTAGATTCCTGGGATTTAGCCGATGGTTCACACGACGATGGAGCAGGAGTGGTTCAAAGTATGGAAGTGGTTCGAATTTTGAAAAACTTAAACTATAAGCCTAAAAATACCATTCGTGTTGTTCTTTTTATGAATGAAGAGAATGGCGGAAAAGGTGGAGCTAAGTATGAAGAAGTTTCAAAACAAAAGAACGAGAATCATATTTTTGCGTTAGAGAGCGATTCCGGTGGATTTTCTCCAAGAGGATTCTCAATTGAAGCAGATGATGCTAATTTCAAGAAAATAGCCGGATTTAAAGACCTTTTTGAGCCTTATTTGGTGCATAGTTTTACTATTGGACATGCAGGATCAGATATCAATCATTTAACCTCTAAATCGATTGTAAAAGCAGGTTTAAAACCGGATTCACAACGTTATTTTGATTATCACCACGCGGCAAACGATAAGTTTAATGCTATTAACAAAAGAGAACTGGAGCTTGGAGCTGCAACCATGACTACTTTGATGTATTTAATGGATCAGGGTGGAATTGTTCTTCCGGCTGCAAACTAAATTGCAAAAATCAAATTCAAAATCCAAATTCCAATAGGGCTTACCTTATTGGAATTTGGATTTTTTTTATTTAGAAATTTATGTGATTAACTTTTAAACGTGATCGTAAATTTTGCCCCTTTGTTGGGATTACTTTCCACGTCAATATGACCGCCAAGATTCGTTACATGATTATAAACCAGATAGAGTCCGATTCCGTTACTGTCTTTGTTTGAGTTAAATGTCTGATGTAATCCAAAAATTTTGTCTTTTACTTTTTCCATATCAAAACCAATTCCATTATCCGAAATAATCAGCTGTGTGGTTCCGTTAATATTAAGGGAATGAAAACTGATAAATGGCAAAAAACCGGGTTTTGAATACTTAATCGAATTGGTAATCAGATTCAGGAATATACTTTTTAAGGAGGTTTTGTTGAAAAGAATTGTTTCTGCCCCTGAGAAATCAATTGAAATTTTTGCTTTCGAATTATGAACTAAAGAATTAATGGAGTCTAAAACTTCTTTCAGCACAGCTTCAAAATTCAGAACTTCCAACTGATCGTCTTCTTCATTTTTTTTATCCAGAAGTGCCACATGATCAATTAGTGTTTTCTTTAAACTCTGAGTAGAAGTTTCAATAATTGAGATGAATTCGATCGTTTCAGGATCTGTAATAGTAGATTTGTCCAGTAGATCAAAAACTGCAAGTATATTGTTTACAGGAGACCTTAAATCGTGTGCTGTAGTATAAGTAAGCTGTCTGAGTTCTTTGTTGAGTTTGGTGAGTTCTGCCAAGTGAAGATTTCTTTCCTGTTCCAGCTCTTTTCTAAAAGTAATGTTTTTGGCAACGGCATAAACTAGTCTGTCTTTGGGAACCGGAAAAGAACTCCATAAAAGCCAAACGATACCACCACTTTTAGTCACATATCGATTTTCAAAATTGTACAAACCAATATCCTGAGTAAGTTCTTTGCGAGCATTTGTCGTACTCAGTTTATCGGCTTCAAGAATAAAATCGTTTATGGGTCTTGAGAGTATTTCTTCTTCCGTATAGCCCAATAACTTAGACATGGAAGGATTTATTCTTTTAAAATATCCATCAAAACCGGCAATACACAATAAATCGGGTGAAGAATCAAAAAAATCTTCAAACTGCGAGAAAAAATGCAGATTATTTTGGGAATATTTAGGTGTGCTATCGAACATAGTCTAAACCTAATTTAAAATTTACACTGCTAAAATAGTATTAAAAAATTAGATTTATGTTTTTATTTTAACTATTTTGTTGAATATTCGTTTAAAAACAATTTAATACGTTGAAGAGTTGTCATAGGTCTAAAAATGTAAGTTTTTAGAAACGAAGTATTTTCGTTTTATTCGTCGATACTGACAAAAAAAGGCTTTTAGTAGGTGTCAATAACCGTTTTTAGGAGGTCAGAATTAGCCAAATCAACAGGTGCGACCACTTTTTCGTCGAGCGGAATGTTATTTCCGTATCTTTCCCTGATTATTTTTTGTACTCTTTGATCGGTTAAATTAAAATCCTTCAACTGTTTCAGTTTTGATAATTCGATGTTTGTGACATTTTTATAAATTTTCCAAATCAGTTCAGAGCAGTAAATTCGGGTATCACTCCACTCAAAAAAAGCATCGTATTCTTTTCCGTCAAATTGCTGGCTGTAGGCCTTCATTTTTTGAAGAACAGCAGGAGTTAAAACTTTATCTGAGTTTTTTAATCGCTTTACAAGATATTTAGAATCTTTTCCATGCTGAATCCATTCGTCAAAAGGAGTAAGTTTTACGGGTTGAACTGCTTCAAAAACAAACCATTTTCCGTTGATATCGTAAATAATACCGCAGTGAGAAAATTTGGAGTTTGTAGCAATTCTTACGGCTTCACATTGTGGAGATTGAGAGGTTTGAAAAATTATATCCCCATCCTGAATTTTAGTTTGTAAAGTCGCTTCTTCCTTTGTTTTGGTATGGGAAAACGGGTTGTTAGGAAAAACCTTCAGGGCAACAAATAAAGCACAGCCAAAACTAAGTAAGAAGGTAATAACCGGAAAGAGATATTTTGATTTTTTCATTTTGTGAAGGTGAAATGTGAGATGTAAAATGTGAGATGTGAAACCTGAAACCTGAAACTTGAAACTTGAAACTCGAAACCTTCAAATTAGCGTGACAAATAAAGGTCAAAAAAAAATAGTTACCAAAATGATAACTATTTTTAAGTATAATTTTAAGAAATATTAGATTCTGAATATTCCTCCGACAGCAATGATTTTCTGAAAAAAGAAAAAATTCTGTGAAGCTCTGTCTTCGGTGTTTTGTGAGGTTCTGATATCCTGCATGTTGATATAACCTCCTTTAAATTCTTCTTGTATGTAAAAATATTTGAAGAAAGTGATGTTGATTCCTGCTTTGGCGGATAAACCATATCCTGAAATATGAAAATCATCATGACGCTGTTTTCCTAAAAGAGTGGTGTTTGTTTTAGGGTATAAAAGTCCTGCACCTAACCCTTCAGTTAAATTAATCTGAATCTTATCCGTATTTCTTATTCCGAACCATTTTGAAATATCATCATGTCTGGAAACCTCAGTGTTAACATAGTTCAAACCGTCTGTATGTTCGTACATTAAGAAAGCAGGACCGTTTTGCTGGATTTCGCCTTTTCCGAAACCGCCTTCCTGAGCACCACCCTGAGACATATCTACAGGTCTGTTGTTGTAAACACCGTTGTAAATAGATCCCGGTTGATCAGCAGGTAAATTAATATAACCATTAACATTAGCGGTTTGATTTTGGCTCATTACGTACTTCATGTGGTCCCAGCCAACAGAAACACTGTAATGGTCGCTAACGAAATATCCCATTCTAAAGTTAGTTTGCGGAATCGTCATGTTTACCGGATTGATATAATCGATATGCCATCCTTTTGGTTTATCATGAGCTTTCATATTTTCAACCGTAAAGTTGTAATCTTTCCCTCTGAAATTCACATCCGATCTGCTGTAAGTGTCTCTGTTTCCTCCCCAGGAAATAAAGAATTTCCCTTTGTTATGGGCGGTATATCTTTGTACTGTAACTTCTTCCTGTGCAAAAGTGTTTGCTGAAAAACACAGCAGAAAGAAGCATAAAATAGTTGTTTTCAATGAATTGGTATTAAGAAATTAAAATGAGTTAACCGTTTTTCTGATGGCTACCAATTTAGTCATTAAACCTTCGAAATAGTCTAAATGAAGCATATTAGCACCATCACTTTTTGCATTAGCAGGGTCAAAATGAGTTTCGATAAAGATACCGTCAACACCAACAGCAATACCTGCTTTGGCAACTGTTTCAATCATGTCCGGTCTTCCGCCTGTAACACCTGCGGTCTGGTTAGGTTGTTGTAACGAGTGTGTCACATCCAAAACCGTAGTAGCGTATTGCTGCATAGTAGGAATTCCTCTGTAATCAACAATCATATCCTGATAGCCAAACATAGTACCACGATCTGTAACCATAACATTTTGGTTGTTACAATCCAGTACTTTTTGTACTGCATGTTTCATACTTTCCGGACTCATGAATTGCCCTTTTTTCAGGTTTACTGTCTTTCCTGTATTTGCAGCAGCTACCACCAAATCAGTCTGGCGAACCAGAAAGGCCGGAATCTGCAGAACGTCAACGTATTGTGCCGCCATTGCAGCATCTTCATTGGTATGAATGTCGGTTACGGTTGGAACGTTAAAAGTCTCTGAAACTTTTCGCAATATTTTTAATGCTTTTTCGTCACCAATTCCTGAGAAACTATCGATTCTGGAACGGTTGGCTTTTTTGAAAGATCCTTTAAATACATAAGGAATCTGAAGATTGTCGGTAATACCAACTAATTTTTCTGCAATTCTAAGAGCCATTTCTTCTCCTTCAATAGCGCAAGGTCCTGCCAATAAAAAGAAGTTGCCGCTTTCAGTATGCTTAATTTGTGGAATATGTTGTATGTTCATAGTATGTTTTTTTGACAGTGCAAAGGTAGTTATGATTTATGAATAGCAGATGAAGATTTATGTTTTTTTTAAGAAGCTAATCGGGTTATCGCTGTGTGTTTTTGTTGAAATCCGGGTTATTTCTTTGATACCAATGTAAGACTTCATGCAAAATCGTAAATGTTTAAGATGAAGGGCAATATTAAGACGTTATAAAAAGATAATAAATGATATTTATCATGTTGCTTGCAAATTAGCAGTATCATGAAAAAATTACTTTTCGTAAGATCGTTTCATGAAGTACTGGATGATCATAACCACTATCAGAACAAACGTAAAAATAAGCGTGAACATAAAAAGTCCAACAAACTCCATTCCGCATCGAAGTGAATTTGGATTTTGTTTGATATATTGATTAGCATTATACGTGGCAATGTAAAAGGAAATAACAGGTACTATTATTTGTACGATGAGACTAATTAGACAAACTGTTCCGAATTTTAAAGATATAGTTTCACCAATTGCTTTTCGACCAGCTATAATTTGAAAAAGTAATGGAAGAATAAGTAAAATTAAAGGTATACTTTCTAACATATTATAATTCTGGAGTGTAATTTTATTCTTTAATTGCTCTTCAAACGCAATCCCATTGGAACCATTAAAATACCTTTTTCATAAATGTTCAGGTAGAGTTTTACAGGTTTCTTTTGCCCGTCCCATTTCAGTTCATATACATTCAGGAATCCGGCACCCATGTCGCTTCTTTTGGTTGGAAAAGGACAGCAGGTTTCTAAGCGGGTATAGGTTATTTTTTCACCATTTGGACCTGCTAAAGCGTTTAAAAAACGAGTTTCGTTTAGAGCTTCATTTCGGGTATTCTGGAAAAAGAGGTTTACTGGATAATCAGGGTCGTAACCGTATTTTTTATCGTTGCTGAAAAGTGTAATGGAGAATGTATTGTCTTTCTTTAAAACAAGATCAGGAGCATTGTCATCTACATTTTTTAAAGTCGATTTTGTGCTTATACAAGATGTTGCGCTGATGACGAGAACAATAAAAAGGGCTATTTTTTTCATGGTTTATTAATGTTGGTCCTACAAATGTAAAGCGTTTTTACTACAGATGATGTGGATTTAAAGATTTACGGGATAAATCTGTTCTATGACTACATTCTGCGAGTTAATCTGCTTTTTTAGTATTTAGTTTTAAAATACCAATTACAATCAGATATTGTGCCACAAGATAGGTAAGCATTATAAAAAAGGAACTTTTTTCGATAGGAGCATGAAATTTATTGAAAGCCAGAATACTATCAGAAATAACAAATGAAACAGCTCCTGCTAAAACATAAAGACTGCCTGCTTTTTTCCAGGTCAGACTACCGTTAAAAGCAAACAGTAACATGGTCGAAATTACGGCTGCATAAATGATTACTGGGATTTTTAATTCACCCAGATTAGGCATCAAAAATATAATCATACCAACTAAATAAAAAGCGATGAACAGACTGCCAATTGCAAAAAGAACTTTATTGATGTGAGTATTTCTTTTTGTCTGTTTGTTGAAGAGAACGCAATACATCAGGTGAGCAATTAAGAAAAAAAGCAACCCTAAAATAAAGTAAATCTCACCAATATCAGCAAAAAGCAGGATGACATCACCCAGCCAGGAAAACAATAATGCTCCCAAAAGGATATTTTTTGACGGAAACTTTCCATTAAAATAAACTCCGAATCCCAATAGAGGTACCAAAACAGGTTTTAGAAACAAGTCCAAATTTTGGTATTCCAGAAACAAAATAATTAGATATAGAATGCTGACAGCAATAAAGGATTTAAAGATGTAGTGATTTCTCATAATCGATTTATGAATTAACAGGTTGAGTTTGGTAGTTTTTAAAATCAATACTTACAAAGTAAATTGTAATTAAAAATGATAAGGTTAAATAGGTTAAAATAACAGGATTGCTAAAGGGGATAACCTGGTTTAAGCCAAACCAGTCTCCATAGTACATGATAATACCAATGGCAATACTAAAGCGCAAACCTTCCCAAAAAATGGCATATTTGCTTTTGTCCATTAACTCACTGTAACTGTAAATGGTAATCAGAATAAAAAAGCCGTAGAGGAAGATATTGGGCAATCCGATTTTGGCAACATTATCAAATAAATAGGTCACAAACAATAGCGTGATCAACATTTGAGTTACCGACCAGTAAATTAATTTTTGAGAATTTTGAGTGCCATATTTATTAAAGGCAAATACATTTTCAATTTTGGTTACCGGATATTTTTCTTCAAAATTTTCAGGTCTCCAGCCGGTGGGTTTAAACCAGATCGTGAGTTTATCTTTCCAGTTTTCGGCACGCCAGGCGTCCTTAATCAGTAAAGTTAAATGCTGAAAATTAATTCGGATAGGGTTCCAGGTTTGTGCCGGTCTTGTAATGCCAAAAACAGGAGGGACATCGTCTAATTCAGCTTGAAAAGTACCAAAAAGTTTGTCCCAGAAAATAAAAATCTGAGAATGGTTTTTATCTAAATATTCAGGATTTATGGCATGATGTACGCGATGGTGTGAAGGCGTAACGATGATGTGTTCCAGAAAGCCCATTTTATTGATGTGTTTGGTATGGTACCAAAACTGTAGAAACAAATGAAGCGGAAGGGTAATGGCTATTACTGAAGCCGGAACTCCTAACAATGCAGCCGGAATCAGTAAAAAGGTAAACAAATTAACCAGACTCGCGATAGGCTGGCGCAATGCACACGCAAGGTTAAATTCTTCGCTGCTGTGGTGTATGGCATGTTTGTTCCAGAAAAGATTAATCTGATGCGCCCATCGATGACTCCAATAGCCGTAAAAATCAATGACAAAAAAGGCAATACAATACGAAAGCACGTTGGCTTCCAAATGATAAAGCGCAATTTTAGAAACCAGCCATTCATACGAAATGAAAGTAAGACTCAATCCCAGGACGTCCTTGACTGAATTGGTAATTCCGGAGCTGATACTCGATACGCTGTCTATTAAAGGAGCGGTGTCGTTCTTTTTATAAATGCCGTATAATTTTTCGATTATAATTAATACTAAAAAAATCGGCGTGGCAATAATCAATATCTTTCCGTATTCTTCCATAAAAAACGATTCTATTTTATTCAAATATAAAATAAAATAGAATCGTTTTTAAATTATTTGCAATTAAACAATTTCGGCGCTTAATCCGGCTTCCAAAAGTTGGGTACATTGCGGTTTTAATTTTTCAATAGGCCCTGTTTTTACAGTGCATTTTCCGTTGTAATGTACAATTAGGGAACATTGTTCTGCTTGCTCTGGGGTATGACTGCAAACACGCATCAAAGTGTCAATTACATGGTCAAAAGTGTTTACATCGTCGTTGTAAACAATGATTTCGTTATTGAAACCTGTCGCTTCCTTTTCGCGAACTCTTTCTCTTACTTTTTCTTTAGTACTCATTTTTTTAGGTTTTTGTACTGTTGTAATTACTAATTTTTTGGTCACAGCGTGCACAGATTGAATCGGAATTTAAAAGATTGATATCTGCGAACTATTTAATAAACAGATAATTAACTATCTAATTTACGTATTTTAATGAAACCCAGTTATTTCTTTGAAACTTTTTAACATATGTTAAACCTTTTTCGGTGCAGGAAGCATCGATAAAAGGAATGTCTTCCTCATAAAAACCGCTCAAAAGCAGTATTCCTTTTGGATTTAAACAATCAACATAACGCTGCATATCGTTTAGTAAGATATTTCGGTTGATGTTGGCAATGATTAAATCGTATTTTTTCCCGGCTAGCAAGGCGGCGTCGCCTTCATAAACGGAGATGTGCTGGCAATTATTGCGTTCAGCATTTTCGATAGAGTTCAGGTAGCACCAGTTGTCGATATCGATAGCGTCGATTGGCTGAGCACCTTTCATTTCGGCTAAAATGGCTAAAATAGCTGTTCCGCAACCCATATCCAGAGTTTTCAGATCTTTGACATCGATTTCCAGTAAATGCTGAATCATCATGTGCGTAGTTTCATGATGACCGGTTCCGAAACTCATTTTTGGTTCGATTACAATATCAAATTCAGCATTCGTTTTCTCATGAAAAGGAGCACGAACATGGCATTTTCCGTCTACATCAATAGGTTCAAAATTCTTTTCCCATTCCTCATTCCAGTTCACCTGATCGATTTCTTCAATAGTGTATTCGATCTTGAATTCTTCGGATTGTAAAATATAAATGTCGTCCAAAATATTTTCGTTCCATAAATCTTTTTTCACGTAAGCCGAAATTCCGTTCTCCGTTTCCGTAAAAGTTTCAAACGCTTTTTCGCCTAATTCAGCAATTAAAATTTCTGAACCCGGTTCTTTTGGCTCAATTGTAAAATGGTACCCTAAATATATATTCGACATAAAAAAAATTTTTGCAAAGGTAAGAATCCAAAGCAAAAGTTGTTCATAAATAATCAATATCCTTACCTTAATTAATGTTAATTTTGATTGGAATTTGTAAGGATTTTTAAAATATGAAGAATATCATTTTTATTTTGCTCTTTGTGGTACTTAACGGAGCAACTTGTGAGAAGGAACATGAAGTGGTTCGATCATTTTGTTACTGGAAAACCGATTTGAATTTTGAAAGAGCAGATGATTCGTTGATAAAAGACTTGAAAGTAAAACATTTGTATGTTCGTTTTTTTGATGTAGACTGGAATCCTTATGCTAAAGAGCCTTTGCCGGTTGCAAGTCTTAACGATATCAGATTAAATGAAAGCAATCCTGAAATTACACCCAGTATTTTCATTACGAATGAAGTGGTTTTGCAATCCGGAAAAAAGCAGCTGGACAGTCTGGCGGTAAGAATTGCCAAACGTATTGAACAGATAGGATTGAAAATGAATGATTCAAAAGCCGAGAAAATAGCCGGCTCGATCGTGTATCCAAAAGATTATTACAAGCAGGAGAATCGCAAACAGTTGAATTATGATTCGGTAAAATCAGCTGAAATGGCAAAATTGAAAGTTGATTTTAAAGAGATCCTGATCGATTGCGACTGGTCAGAAAAATCAAAAGACAATTATTTTTACTTGTTAAAGCAAATCAAAAAAAGCTATCCAACGACCGTGGTTTCGGCTACCATAAGACTCTGGCAATACAAATATGCTTCAAAAGCCGGAATCCCACCCGTAGATAAAGGTTTGCTGATGTGCTATAATTTGAGTAAACCGGAAGATTTTAATACCAAAAATTCTATAGGAACCAGCGAAGAATTGGCGCAATATATTACACACGACAAATATGGTTTGAAACTTGATATTGCTCTGCCATTGTACAGTTGGGCGGTTGTTTTCAGAGGCAATCAGTTTAAGGGAATTTTATCCGATTATGAGAGGATTCAAAAGGATACCGTTAAATTAAAAAAGGTATCAGATTCTAAATATATACTGCAAGACGACATTCTGGTAGGACAGACTTATTTGAGAAACGGGGATGAAATCAGGATTGAGAAAATTTCTGAAGACGAACTAGACAAAATGATTTCGATCGTAAAAAGTAAAATCCCGATCGACAATCAGACAAAAGTGACGTTTTTCTCTTTCGATAAAAAATACATCAACGATTATGGAACTCAAAATATATCCGGTTATTATGCGCGTTTTTAGCCCTTTACTTTTTGTTTTTAGTGTTCAGGTCTCTTTGGCCTGCGGATGGAGTGTTTCGCCGGAAACCAGCAGACTGGCTTTGTTTAAAGCACAGCGTGAAGGCTTTTTTAAGCTGACACCCTTTTATTATTCGGCCGATAATTATTACGATACAAGTACGATTTCAGGTGTTGATCAGGAATTGAATTGTGCGGAATGGAAGAGAAAACTGGGCAGTAAGGTAGATCCAAAAGACGTACATGTTATTTTGTACGAAACGGATGCTGAGAAATTTGAAACTGCTTATGAAACTAAATCGCTGAAAAAAGTTTTTGATAAGAACACTTTTATTGAAGCCTTACTGCTTTCAAAAAATAAAGTACTTTTAAACTATATTTTGTTTGCGAAAAAATTAGAATACAACAGCAATCCTGATGTAAAATGGGAGTCATGGGGTAATATTGGCTATGACAGTAAAGATCATAAAATAGCCGATGTTAGTGATTTCGAAAAGAAAATCAGAACGGCAAAAGATTCTTTTTTAAAGCAGCGTTATGCCTTTTTATTGTTGAGATACAGCTTCTATGCTTCTGATAAGAATGAAGTAATTCGTTTGTACGATACTTATTTTGCAGACGATAAAAACACAATTTTAGCGCCCTGGGCTTTGTACTATAAAGCTTTGTGTGTGGAGGATTTAGCTTTACAGAATTATTTGCTGAGTAAAGTGTTTGTTTCCTGCGAAGAGAAATCATTTGCGGTTTTACAGCACTACAACTGGAAATTAACTACAGAGACTTTGGCATTGGCTCAAAACGATGAAGAGCGCAGTGTGATCCTGACTATCGAAGGCTTACGCAATCCGGCACCGGGATTGAAAACCATTCAGGAGGTTTATGAGTTGAATCCGAATAGTTTGTATTTGAGTTTTTTGATCGGGAGAGAAGTGAACAAGCTTGAAGATTGGATTTTTACACCGCAATACACCAATGACGGAACTCCTTCGGTTGTTTTTGACAGTACGGTCTGGTATGAAAATTATGCGAAAGCAAAAGAGGAGAATTTCAAGAAAGATATTTTGTATTTGAGAGAGTTTGAATATTATCTAATTTCAATCAGAGAGCAGACTTCAGGGGAGCAAAAAGACTACATTACGGCAGCGATTGCACAGCTTTGTTTTATAGGAGACGAAATTGATCTGGGAAAGAAATACACGGATATGATTTCAGAAAAAGCCAATGCTTCGATACAAATGCAGAAGAATATTCAGTTGGCATTGGTCGCTTTAAAGCAGGACGATTTGAAAAATAACGAAGTTCAAAATCAGCTTTTTAAATATTTTGATTCGGTTGAAAATCTGGTGGAAACCGATTTAGGTTTGTTTAAGAATTTATACAGTTTGTACCGAATCGCCAGCAAAGATTTTGCAAAAAAAGGCGATCGCGTGACAGCAGGTTTACTGGCTATGAAATCGGATATTAAAAACGAAGGAGAATACTCAGCCTACAATACACCTTATTTTTACAGCTACATAGGATATTTTGATCGGAATAATGCAACTGAGGCAGATATTGACCGTTTGATAGCCCTTCAGGAGAAAAAAGACAAAACACCTTTTGAAAGGTATATCTGTTCCGGAACGATAGCGCCAAATGTTAATTATTACAAAGATCTGAAAGGAACAATTGCGTTTCGAAATAATAATTTAGAGCTGGCTTATCAAACTTTTGCAAGTATGCCAAAAGATTTCTGGGAGAAAAACTATGTTTATAAAGATTATTTAAACGAGAATCCGTTTACGCCCAAAATTCTGCAAAGAGATACAGAGCGAAAGTTCAACTATCGTTTCAATAAAGCGGATTTTATCGCGCAGTTAATTCAGTTGAAAAAACAAAACACCGCCACAAGTAATCTGAAACTGGCACATGCTTATTTTAATGTGTCGTATCTGGGGAACTCCTGGATGATGACTGCGTACGACTGGACATCGGGCGAATCGTACGTGGATTATGTGTACGGAGATAATTCGGAAAACGAAAAGAAATACCAAAAAGGCAACTACTATAATTTGACGATGGCGAAAATGTATTACGAGAAAGCCCTGAAAATGTCTAAAAATACCAATGAAAAAGCCTTAGCCAGTTTAATGATTTTTGAATGCAATTATTACAATCACTACGCCAATATTGTCTCTTCTGAGGAAGAAGAAAAGAACCCGTTTAAAGCAGGCCAGGAGTTGATTAATTTCTATTCGGTTTATAGAAAAACCCCTGCTTTTCAAAAATACAATTGTCCTTTGTTGGAATCGTATCTTAAGTAAAGGGAAGCAGACAGGTCATAAAAAAAGCGTTCGTAAAACCGAACGCTTTTTTTTATGAGGTAGTGAGATTCTAAGTTGCTAAGATTCTAAGATTCTGAGTTTCTAAGATTCTAACAATCTAAAGATCTAGACAGCAGTAACAATTGCTAAAAAGTCATCCGCTTTTAAAGCTGCACCACCAATTAAACCACCATCTACGTCTGGTTTAGAGAAGATTTCTTTGGCGTTTTCAGGTTTAACAGAACCACCGTAAAGAATAGAAACTTCGTCAGCGATGTCTGTACCAAATGCTTTACGAATAACCTCTCTGATAAATTCGTGCATTTCCTGTGCTTGCTCCGGTGAAGCCGTTTCTCCTGTTCCAATTGCCCAAACTGGCTCGTAAGCCAAAACAATTTTAGACCAGGATTCTTTTGCGATGTGGAATAATCCGTCGCGCAATTGGTTTTCAACAATATTAAAGTGATTACCAGACTGACGGTCTTTTAATTCCTCTCCGAAACAGAAAATTACAGTCATGTCATGTTTTAAAGCAGTATCTACTTTATTGGCAATTAAAGCATCTGTTTCGTGAAAAATAGCTCTACGCTCAGAGTGACCCAGAATTACGGTATTTACGCCCACACTGATCAACATGTCAGCAGAAATTTCTCCTGTAAAAGCACCGCCTTCAGCCTGATGAACGTTTTGCGCTGCAACACCGATAGTAGTGTTTTTTAATTTGGTAGCTGCTGCCTGCAAGTTTACAAAAGTTGGTGCCACAATTACTTGTGCAGTAGTTTGTGCAGGTATTTTAGCGATTAGTTCGTTTAATAATTCTTCAGTTTGTGCTGCGTTTTTATGCATTTTCCAGTTTCCTGCGACAATCTTTTTTCTCATTGTGGTAGTTTTTATTTTTTGCTTTTATTTTGTTCTCGTTTATCATTGCAATTGCAACGAATGTTGCGGTTTTATTTTAAACCTTTTAATGTTTCATTGATTTTATCAAAATCTTTCTCAATGGCACGATATAGTACAATTTTTCCGGTTTTGTCTACAATGATGTATCTCGGAATCCAGTCTAAATCAATTGCTTTTCCAAAAACACCTTTCATACCGTCGTTCATCATGAAATGATCGCCTTTTAACTCATGTTTTTCAATTCCGGCTTTCCATTTATCAGCAGTTTTGTCCGCAGAAAGGAATAAGTACGAAACAGTAGGGTTTTTAGCTTGTAATTCTTTAAGCTGAGGCATTGCTTTTACACAGTCGCCACACCACGAAGCCCAAACTTCAATTAACAAAGTTTTGCCTTTGTATTTTTTTAGAATGTTTTTGAAAGCAACCTGACTATCATCAGCTGCTAATAATTTTTCAGACAAAGCATCTTTAGAAAAACTGGTTTTCTGAGCCTGTGAGCATGAAAAAGTGATAAATGCAATAAAGATTAGCGTTATTTGTTTCATAGTGGTAAATGATTTTGAACAAAGTTAAACAAACAAATGGAAAGCCAATCGGACATTAACAAAAATTGAAGACTCGTTTATTTTATCACAAATCAGCCAAATTCGGTTAAAAAAAGCGGAGTGAAATCGTAATAGTTGAGAGAATAAACTTCAAATTGGAATAAATTTTTAAAAGTAAATCCGGAAAAAAGTAATAAAAGGAATTTTTTTTTGAAAGGAAGAGTGTTTTTGACGGTAAAAAAACGTCAGATTGATTGAAAAAAAAGCCCCTCTTGAAATTATTATTTCGATGGGATTTTATTCATTTTTATAAAAGAAACTAAAAGATGTAAAAATAAAAAGTCCGCAACATTTTTATAACGTTGCGGACTTTGTAAAAATCTTATAACCTTTGTAGCTGAATGCTATTTTATAATTTTAAATCGCTGATATCGTTGTAATGTACTTTTTGAACCACAGTTCCTTTTTGCAGTACTACAATACTTGGATTAGCTCTTTCAATTGTTTTTAGAGTAGTGGCGTCACAGAAATAGAAATCAACATCTAAACCGTATTGTTTTTTGGCTTTTTTAATTTCATCGGGACCAGAAGCGGTCATTGCAATTACTTTATAACCTTTGGTTTTAGCTTCTTTGTTCAGTGTTTCTAATTTTTTCATTCCTTCAGGATTAGATAATGTTAGATCATACGTCACAAATACCAATAATTTAGGCTCTTTCAATAATTCGTCTTTGTAATCAGAATCATCTTTAGTCATCGTGAAATCGTGAATTGGCGGTACATAACCTTCTGTAATCACTTTGTCTTTACGGTCTACAAACACAGCACCTTCCGGAATGTTCATCAGGTCTTTTTCTGTAAACTCTTTGTCAACACCATTTACTTTGTAAATGAAAATCATTTCCACAACAGATTTTGGAGCGCCTTCCGGAATTTCCATTCCCTTCTCGATATTGCTTCCTACTTTATACGGACGGAAATCTTTGATTGGATTATGATTAAGTACCCAAACGGCCATAATAACACACAAAACGATACTTATTAAAGTGAGAATATTGGTAACGGCTTTTGAAAATAAAGGTTTTACCAGTTTTTTATTGATGAATAAGATCAGAATAAAGAAAAGTAAAACCACATCTTTGGTGAAAGATTGCCAAGGAGTTAAGTGTAGTGCGTCTCCGAAACATCCACAGTCTTTAACCACATCAAAATAAGCAGAGTAAAAAGTAAGGAAAGTGAAGAAAACGATTAGGAGTAATAAAGCCCAAATCGTAAGTTTTGATTTGTATCCTACCAATAACATCACACCCAGAACTACTTCCAGAATTACTAAAAAGATAGCTAATCCTAAAGCCAATGGCTCCAGAAATGGCATGTTGAAAACCGGCTCACTGAAATACTCGGCTAATTTATAGGAGAAACCAACCGGATCGTTTAGTTTAATGAGTCCGGAAATAATAAAAAGTACTCCGACAAATAATCGGGAGAATTGAGTAAGAATGTTTTTCATAAAAATAATGATTTCAAAATTTCAAAGCTAAAATTCCAAATCCCAAAAATTTATTTAAAAGTTGGAATTTGGAATTTTAGTTTTTGAATTTTATTTGTTTATTGGATTTAAGATTAAAGCGAAAACAGAATAATTAATCATATCCTGATAATTGGCATCGATACCTTCCGATACTATAGTTTTACCTTTGTTGTCTTCGATTTGTTTTACGCGAAGTATTTTTTGCAGAATCAGATCCGTCAGAGAACTTACACGCATGTCACGCCAGGCCTCGCCGTAATCATGATTTTTGGCTTCCATTAACTCTTTGGTTAGCTTCACCTGAGCATCATAAAGTTCGGTTGCTTTTTCAACATCTAAATCAGGCTGATCGACAACTCCAAGCTCTAACTGAATCAGTGCCATGATCGAATAATTGATGATTCCTATGAATTCGCCTTTTTCATCTTCGTCTATTTTACGGACTTCATTTTCCTGCAGACTTCTGATTCTTTGTGCTTTTATAAAAATCTGATCAGTCAGGGATGGCAATCTTAATATACGCCACGCACTGCCGTAATCTTTCATTTTATTAATAAACAAAGTACGGCAAACCGTAATTACATTATCAAATTCAAGGGAAGTATTCTTCATTTATTGCTGTATATTTGCTAAAAATTTCTTCAAAAATAGGGATAATATTAAAGAGTTTCAAGTTTCGGGTTTTCTTTGTTTCAAGTTTTTTCTAAACAAAGTGTTAACGCCGGATTTTGAAACCTGAAACTTGAAACCTCAAACGAAAATAACAAAACATACCATGACAATTAATTGCAAAGGCCAGCTTATAGATTTATCGATTCCTAAAGTAATGGGAGTGATGAATGTAACACCGAACTCTTTTTTTGATGGAGGGAAGTACAAAAATGAAGAGGAAATTATCTCAAGAGCAAATATTATATTGTCTGAAGGAGCTGATTTTATTGATTTGGGAGGGTATTCCAGTAAACCTGACGCGGAGTTTGTGTCTGAACAGGAAGAGATTGACCGTGTTGTTCCTGCGATTGAATTTATTTTAAAGCATTTTCCAGATGCTTTACTGTCGATTGATACGTTTAGAGGCGAAGTTGCCAAAGCAAGTATAGAAAGCGGCGCAGCGATTATTAACGATATTGCTGCCGGTGAACTGGATGATAAAATGTTTGATGTTATTACAAAGTATAATGTGCCATACATCATGATGCACATGCGCGGCAACCCGCAAACGATGCAGACTATGACTCATTATGACGATATTATGAAAGAAATGCTGTTGTATTTTTCTGAGAAAGTGCAAAAAGCAAGAAGTTTGGGAATCAATGATTTGATATTGGATCCTGGTTTCGGCTTTGCTAAAACAACCGATCAGAATTTCGAAGTAATGCAGAAAATGGAACTTTTTAATGTATTAGAATTACCCGTTTTAGCAGGGATTTCAAGAAAATCAATGATTTATAAAACGCTTGGTGTTACACCGCTGGAAGCTTTAAACGGAACAACGTTTTTAAATACCATTGCGTTAACCAAAGGAGCAAAAATTCTTCGTGTTCATGATGTGAAAGAGGCGGTGGAATGTGTTACTTTGTTTAATAAACTGAAAGTTTAGTACCGGCTTGTCATTCCGAGGAACGAGACTCGAGCGATGGCGAACAGGCGAAGCAAATCACATTCGTTTATCGGCAAGGATTGGCGACATTCTGTACGGAGTTTCTTGTGCGATTTCTCCTTTCAGTCGAAATGACAACTTGGTGTAAATTCTATATCTAAAAAGAATAAATTATGAAATATTTCTCTTTGCTTTTAATCTGTTTTTTATTCTCCTGCGGGAAAAAAGAAGATGTTTTATTGCCAAAATCGAACGTTACAATCGTAAAAAATGTCGAAGATCTTTCACCAATTTATGTCTTCTTCAAAACGGAAGGAAAAGATACTATCGCCGATGTGAACCGAAGAAACAGTATCATTTCGACCAATTGGATTTTCAATATTGACAAGCGCCTGCCTTTAAAATTAGTTATTCCCGAAGTAATGAAATTGCAGGAAAAAAAGCGAGGAGAGAAAGCTCATAAGAATGAAAAAGCCGAAAACTATTACTCCTACGCCGATTCCATCGGAAAAAATCTTGCTTTTATACCTTTCACAAAAGTGTATTATAAAATGGAGATCGCCAATAATAGAAGTCAGTTGTATTTTAAAAAGAACGGGATGATACGATACAGCGGAAGAAAAACATATGATTTTCCTAAAAAAGATTTGCCAAAGTTTTTAGACAGTTTAATCATTAATCCAAAAGCGCAGATTACTTTTTCATTTGATAAAAATATATCTTACGGAGAATATATTCAGTACAAAACGTTCCTCGAAAAATTAGAATTAAAGCAAAAATCTCTTGTTTTTATAAATAAGGAAGAAGAATATATTTTTTAACATTAAAAACAAAGTTTAAGCATTTCATAGATAACTTGAAACCTGAAACAAAGAAAACCTGAAACAAAAAAATTATTGATGATGATAAGGTTCATTCCTTAAAATAGTAAATCCTCTATACAGTTGTTCAATAAAAAACAAACGGACCATTTGGTGGGAAAACGTCATTAACGAAAGTGAGATTTTGCCTTGTGCTTTACTGTACACCGTATCCGAAAATCCATAAGGACCACCAATCACAAAGACGAGAGTTTTGATGCCTGAATTCATTTTCTTTTGTAACTCTTCAGAAAAACCAACGCTGGAGAAGTTTTTACCGTTTTCATCCAATAGAATAAGCTGATCTGTTGACGAGAGTTTTGATAAGATCAATTCACCTTCTTTTTCTTTTTGCTGGCTTTCAGATAAATTCTTAACATTTTTGATATCCGGAATAATCTCCAGATCAAATTTGATATAAAACGACAAACGTTTGGTATAATCGTCAATCAAAGTTTGAAGCGATTTATTGTCTGTTTTGCCAATGGCGAGAAGTTTGATATTCATTCCTTATTTTTTGTTTTCAAAAACCGTTTCAAAATGTTCTACAATCGGAAAAGGTTCGTAGTAATGGTGTAAGATCTTTTTCCATTGCAGATAAGCCTCAGAAGTTCTAAAATCCACCGTATGATCTTCAAGAGTATTCCAGTCTACCAATAAAAGATATTTATTTTCGACTTCAAGACATTTTTCTAAACGATGTCCTATGTATCCGTTTATAGTCGAAATGTATTGACTTGCTTTTGTAAAATCAGCTTCAAATTGTGAAGCTAATTCTGGTTTAATAAAAAGAAATACGGCTTCCAAAATCATATTTTAAAGTAATTTGATCTGCTATATTCGCTAAATCTGTGTACAAATACTTCACGCAGATTTAGCTGATTCAGCAGATTTTTTTTGTACTAGTTTTTAGAAAATTTCGCTTCGAAAGCTTTAAAACGGTTGTCCAGATCCTTAATCAGTTGTTTTTTAACCGCTTCATCCTGAATAAAACTGTAGTTAATACTGTTGTACACATATTGTTTTATCGTTGCATACGAAACATCAGGGTATCTTTTGGCTAGTAAAACATATTGTTCTGTCATATTAGTTCTTAAAATCCCTGCATCGTCTGTACTAATTACAATTGGTACATTAAATTCTTTGTAAAGTGTAAACGGATGTCTGTTTTCCTTCACTTTTAAAATGAACTCATTACTTGCTAAATTGATCTCGATTGGAATGTTTTTTTGAGCCATGTGACGTAATAAATCATAAGAATTCGCCTCGTAAGCAATATCAACACCATGTCCAATTCTGTTGGCTCCCGCGATGTAAATGGCGTCGTTAATGTGCCAGGTTAAATCTTCCGGCTGAACCAGTCCTAAAGTTAGTTCGCCTGCATGAAGCGTGTATTTTACGTTAGGAAATTTAGTATGGCAGTATTTAAACATCACCATGTGCAGCCAGTAATCCTTCATGGAGTTTTCACCGTGTTCAGGAGAAACAATGTTTACACCTGCAACCAATTTACTTTCGTTGGCAGAAATAAAGGCAATCGTCAGGTTTTTAAACAAATCTACAGGATCCATAAAGCGAAGCACAAAATTTTGATAACGCATGGTAAAACGCTCGTCGTCAATTTTCAGATCCTTGTGCAGTTTGGCAATAAAATTAGTATTGAAGTCAGCAGCATATTTTTTAGCTTCTTTCTTTTGAAGTGATTGGTACAATTCGTCTAAAAGTTTTAAAGCTGCTTTTTCATCTTTCTGAGCCACAGTCTGACGAAGTTTTGCATTGAAATCAGCAAGATCAGAAACATTCATATCACATGGAATCGTTGATAATTGAGTTTCGATATAACTCACATTTTCAGTCAAAGCACGTTTTTTTAATTCCAGCATTCCTTCGGCGAAATGACCTTTGATTGTGGATTCGAATTTCTGGAAAGAATCAAAAAATAAATCATCAGAAGGAACACTTACACCATTATAATCTTTAGCCGACCAGGCTTGTATGATCTGCTGCTCATAATAGGCTAATTTTCCATCATTTTTTATAGAAGAGAAAGTTTGCCAGTTGCCTTTTGAAGGTTTGGTTTTTGATACCTCCATCGTTTCCGTATTCAGATAAAAATCTTCTGCAATAGCTCTTTCCAAAAGAGGTTCTGCATAAATCGATCCGGAAAAGTGATGGTGTAAATCTCCGCCTTTTGGCATTTGTTGGAAGAAAGCTGTGGAGAGCGCTTCGTTATTTCTTATTTTTTCTAAATAACTATCAGCTGTTTGAGAAAAGCCGATTTGTGCTATAAAAATACAGAAAAGTGTAATTATCCTTGTCATACTCTAAGTTTAAATTACATGCAAATATACGAGTTTCTGGCGAGATTTAAAAATTGATTTCGTTATGTACTTTTTTTTACCGCAAAGGCGCAAGGTTTTGTGATATACAGAATTTAATATAAACACAACGTTCGCAAAGCTTTAACTAAAAAGACTTTGCGAACGTTGCGTAATTCTTTGTGTACTTTGCGGTTAAAAATAAACGTCTTAGAAGGTTTTGGTTACACAGTACTGTAGCAGTCTTAGAGAAAAAAAATTACCACAAAGAGCACAAGTTTTTGTAATGTGCTAAGCTTAATATAAACGCAAAGTTCGCAAAGCTTTACCAAAAAAACTTTGCGAACTTTGCGTAATTCTCTGCAAACGTTGCGGTTTAAAAAAAACTTAGAACCTTAGAACCTCAGAAACTTAAGAAAAAAGTACATCATGAATTTCGCTCACCTTATCAAAAACACTTTTGGCAAAAGGACAAAGCGGGATAATTTTCAAATCGTTATTTCGGGCGTATTCCACAGCGGCCATAACCAGTTTTTTACCGACTCCTTTTCCGTTAAATTCCTCGTTTACTTCAGTATGGTCGATGATGAATTTTGAATCACCTGCCCAGGTATAAGTCATTTTTCCGGCTTGTTTTCCTTCTTCTACAGCTTCAAAATAGCCTCTTCTTGTATCGTTTATTTGTTGAATTTCCATAATGTGTTATATTAGTGTGGTTTTAATTTCGATTGAATTGGTTAAGGTTTTATGTATCGGACAGCTGTTGGCAATCGTTTCAAGACGTTGTCTTTGTTTGTCGTCGACCTCGCCGATAATTTCTATTTTTCTTGTAAACAGAGAGATTTTGTTGTCCAAATCTCTTTCAAAGTCAACTTTGATATTGATTTCGCTTACATCCCATTGTTTGCGGTTGATATACATTCGAAGCGTTATCAAAGTACAGGAAGCCAGAGAAGAAGCCAGTAATTCTGACGGACTAAATCCTAAGTTTTTGCCACCTGCTTCCTGAGGTTCGTCGGCAATTACAATATTTCCGCTGGCAGATGTGATTTCCGTTCGGTACAAACGGGTATCGATGTGTGCTGATAGTGTATTCATGGTTATCGCATTTTAGGATCAGGTAAAGGAACAAACTCAGTTTCACCCGGAACCTTAGGGAAAGTCTGTTCTGTCCAGTCTTTTTTAGCTTTTTCTATTCGATTTTTATCAGAGGAAACAAAGTTCCAAAAGATAAAGTGTTCTTCCGGAAAGGGCTGTCCTCCAAAAATATAAACCGTTGTGTTTTCGGCTATTTCGAACTCACATAAAGTGCTGTCGTTGGTAATTAGAATTTGTTTTGGATCGTAGACATGCTCACCGCTTTTAATGCTTCCTTCAAGAATATACAAACCGCTTTCGCCAAAAAGATCTTTTCCAATATTAATTTTTCTGGCTTCGGTACTTTTGATTTCGATAAAGTAAAGCGGACTATATACAGGAACAGGTGATTTTTTACCAAATGCTTCTCCTGCTATTAATTTATATGAAACTCCGTCTTCTTCCCAACTCGGAATATCACTGGCTTCTACGTGTGTAAAGTTGGGGTCCATTTCTTCCAGTTCTTTAGGCAATGCCACCCAAATTTGAAGACCGTGGAGCATCTTGTCAGAATGTCTTAAATATTCAGGAGTGCGTTCTGAATGCACGATTCCTTTTCCGGCTGTCATCCAGTTTACGGCGCCGGGTTTTATTTCCAGTTCGGTACCCAAGCTGTCACGGTGCATAATACTTCCTTCAAACAAAAAAGTCAAAGTAGAAAGTCCGATGTGCGGATGAGGAGGGACATCCATATTTTGATACTGATTTAAATGTGCCGGCCCCATATGGTCGATAAAAACAAATGGGCCAACCGCTCTTTTTTCACGGAAAGGCAATAGACGGCCTACCATAAAATTACCAATATTGGCAGCACGTTCTTCGATGATTAAACTGATATTTGACATGTTCTTTGTTTTAGTTGAAAGCAAAATTACAGCTGTAGTCACAATCTGTAACTTAATTTAGATTAAGAAAGTTTGTTTTTGTTTAGAGTGATATAAAAGTAAGGAATAGAATTAAAAAGATCGGATACGAATTGAAAAAGAACACGAATTACACCAATTTTCACGAACTAATATGTGTAATGATTGAACACACTAGGAACATAGAACTCTAAATAGGATGCGAAGGTTCAAGAAATCAAGATTTTTTCACAAAGCTATAAGTCTTATTTAAAATGAAATGACTTTATATGTACAATCAGAAACTATGTTTCTATGTGTTTAAAAATTTACTCAATCAATTTGTGAAAATTGGCGTAATTCGTGTTCTTGTCTTATATCATTTAATCAATTCAAAATCGAGTGGTTCACTTTCTATTCCATTGATAATAATCGATAACTGATGCATTCCGGTATGAAAAACACGTGTAGTGATGATTTTGAAGGACTGATTTCGCTCCACTTTAATGGTTTCATTGGGTTGGTAAACCTTCTCACTAATTTTAAAGACTTTTTTCGCCAGATGTCCTTTTGCTTTTTTATAATGAACAGCATATTCTAAACGAATCGTTTTTGGTTTATTATTTTTATTGTTCAGATGAAAGTGAAACTGCAGATAATCTCCAATTTTTACAAGAGGTGTTTTGATTTCAAAAGAAGAAAGTTCAACATTGGTATTGTCCAGACCATAATGACTCAGGATTTCGGGATGCCCTTGTTTTAATAAAGTACGACAGCCGTGTTTGATAATTCCATCCGTTTCTTTGCTTTGATCTTTCCATTTACGGGCAATTTTTAAGACGATTTGCGGATTGTCTTTTACAATATCGTTCAGGTTATTGGCGACACTGCGACGCACATATTCTGAAGGATCACTTTTTAAATTCTCTAAAATTGGCAGGATAGAGGCAGGGTCTTTTTTTAAGTACGGAATCGCCATTGCCCACGGCAATCTTGGTCGGCTGCCTTCACTGGCCAATCTACGAACATGATGATTTTCATGCAGAGACCATTTGGTCATTTCATCAATCATCTGCTCTTTGTATTTTAGAATAAAAGGGCGAACGGCAAATTCGCAGCTTATAAATTGAGTGATAGAAACAAAGGCTTTCGCAGAGGTTTTAAAATCATCCAGGCCATACATTTCGATATAATCAGCAAAAAATATAAAGGCCAGATTGCTATCGGTAAAACTGTTTTTCTTCAGATTTTCAATAATTTTGTCCAATAAAGCAACAGCTTCCGGGAAATTTTCAGGCATAAACTGATGTAAAACAACCGTGGTGTGCTTCATGCGGTCTTTCCATTCCTTTTGGCTAAAATCGCCTTCATAAATGGCCGCAATAAATTTTTGTTTGTCAAATGTTGGATGCACTTCTGCAACAGCCTGACCAAATTGTTCGTAGAAAGAAACGGAGTAAATGTCTTTAATTAATCCCATGATTTTGTTTGAATGAGCCTCAAAGGTATTTAATGTTCGTTAATTATTTGAGTTGCTAAAAGATTAAGTTTAGTTAAGAGTTTAATCTTTATTTTTCTCAATCTTCCGCTAATTTCTCAATTTTAAAATCAAAGCGAAGCTTTTAAATCCACAAAATATGTCCTACTTTAGCATCATATAAAATTTTAGGAAAATGATTAGCGAAGAACAGTTTCAAAGCGAATTACAATTATTAATCAGCAATGCAATTCGGGAAGATGTAGGAGCGGGAGATTACAGTTCACTGGCTTGTATTCCGGACACGGCGCACGGGCAGGCTAAATTACTGGTAAAAGATCAGGGAATTATTGCTGGCGTTGCATTGGCAAAAATGATTTTTGAATACGTAGATCCGAAATTAAAAATGAAAGTTTTTATAGAAGATGGGACTCATGTAGAATATGGCGATGTAGTTTTTGAAGTTTCAGGAAGTTCTCAGTCTATTTTAAAAGCAGAGAGAGTGGTTTTGAACAGCATGCAGCGTATGTCTGCCATTGCAACCAAAACAGATCAATATGTACAGCTATTGGACGGAACCGGAGCAAAAATATTAGATACCCGTAAAACGACTCCAAATTTCAGAGTTGCTGAAAAGTGGGCAGTCAAAATCGGAGGAGGAGAAAATCATCGTTTTGCATTGTACGATATGGTTATGCTGAAAGACAACCATATTGATTTTGCAGGAGGAATTACACTTGCGATCAAGAAGACCAAAGAGTATTTAAAAGAGAATCATTTAGACTTGAAAATTATTGTCGAGGCCAGAAATTTAGATGAGATTCGTGAGATTCTTTTAAGTGATGGTGTTCACAGAATTCTAATCGATAATTTTAATTACGAAGACACTAAAACAGCGGTGCAATTAATAGGCAATAAATGTCAGACGGAATCTTCAGGCAATATTAATGAAAAAACAATCCGTGAATACGGACTTTGCGGTGTCGATTACATTTCATCTGGAGCACTAACGCACTCTGTTTATAACATGGATTTAAGTCTGAAGGCTTTTTAAATGGGTTATGAGTTGTGAAATGTGAGATGTAAAACGTGAATTGTATTAATGGAGGATATAGTTAATATAGATTATGTCCTATATTTCAAAAATCTAAAAATCTAATAATCGAAATATCTAAAATAAGTATGTCTAAAGAAATAGAAGAGCGGATTGAGAAAGTTCCCGTGGTACGATCTGTAGTTCGTTTTTTCAAGAGAATAAAATTGCCCTGGCTCGAAGGTTTCTCGTTATATGATTTGCTTGAAATGTATACCATTGGTATTATCGAAGGAGCATTTTCGTATCATGCGAGTGCTGTTTCGTTCAGCTTTTTTATGGCTTTGTTTCCTTTTGCATTATTTATTTTAAACTTAATTCCCTTTATTCCTATTGATGGATTTCAGCAGGACTTTTTGCAGTTTGTGCAGCAGGGAGTTCCTCCAAATACCTACGAGGCCATCAGTAAAATTATAAGTGATATTTTGAACAACAGTCACTCCGGTTTATTGTCGTCGGGATTTTTGCTTTCGATATTTTTGATGGCAAATGGTATTAACGGTATTTTGAGCGGTTTCGAATCTTCAAAACATGTTTTTGACAAACGTGGTTTTCTGAATCAATACCTGGTGGCGCTGGCGATTTCGCTTATTATGACCGTTATATTGTTTGTGACAGTAGCTACAATTGTTGTTTTTGAGGTGTTCATTCAAAAAACAATCATTCAGGATGTGTTAAGCGATCGCATTCCGCTGATTATTTTAGGGCGATATTTGTTCGTTGTTTTAATGATTTTGATAACCTCTTCACTATTATTACGTTATGGTACGAAGCAATATAATAAAGTGCCTTTTATAAGTATTGGATCAGTTTTTACAACCATCTTAATTGTGATATCTTCATTCTTTTTTGGGATTTGGGTTATAAAATTCTCAAAATATAATGAACTTTATGGTTCGATTGGTACATTATTAATTCTAATGTTTTATATTTGGATAAACTGTATGATTCTGCTTTTGGGATTTGAATTGAATGCCACTATCAGAAAATTAAAACAAAAAAAAAATAAATAAGATGAAAAATTGGATGTTAACGATTGGTATTTTTTTTCTGACACTAGGCACAATTCAGGGTCAGGGTGTAATTGGAAAATGGAAAACAATTGATGATGAAACCGGCGAAGCAAAATCTATTGTAGAGATTTATGAAAAATCCGGAAAAGTGTATGGTAAAATTGTAGAAATACTTCGCGAAAACCACAAAAAAGACGTTTGTGCTAAATGTGACGGAGCGGATAAAAACAAACCAATTTTAGGTATGGTCATCATCAACGGACTTAAAAAAGACGGTTCTGAATACAGTGGAGGAACCATTTTAGATCCGACAAACGGAAAAAAATACAAGTGTTATATTGCATTAGAATCAGTAGATAAACTTAAACTTCGTGGTTATGTTGGTATTTCTATCATGGGAAGAACACAATACTGGAGCAGAGTGAAGAATTAATTTTAAAAATAAAATAAAATGCGAAAATTAGCATTGATAGCTTTATTCCTGGTACAGCTATCCCAAAGTTTTGCACAGTCTAAGAATTCGCCATTACAAATAAGTCATCTTACAGGTGACTTTTATGTTTATAAGACGTTTCACGATTATAAAGGCACGCTGATTTCAGCCAATGCTATGTATTTGGTTACAGATAAAGGAGTTGTCTTGTTTGATGCTCCTTGGGACAAAACACAATTTCAGCCTTTGTTGGACAGTATTAAGGCAAGACATCATCAAGAAGTTGTGATGCACTTTGCCACGCATGCGCATGAAGACAGGGCAGGTGGTTTGGATTTCTACCGAAAAAAAGGAATTAAGACCTATACAATAAAAGCAACAGATCAGATTCTGGAGAAAAATAAAGAAGGAAGAGCTGAGTTTGTTATTCCGGATGATACCTTGTTTACAGTTGGTAAATATACTTTTGAAGTGTATTATCCTGGAAAAGGACATGCATCTGATAATATTGTAGTTTGGTTCAATAAAGAAAAAGTACTTTACGGAGGCTGTTTTGTTAAAAGTGTAGAAGCAAAAGATTTAGGTTATCTTGGAGATGCAGATGTAAAAGAGTGGGAGAAATCCATTCTGAAAGTGCAATCGAAGTTTAAAAATCCAAAATACATTGTTACTGGTCATGATGATTTGAAAGATTTAAACTCTTTGAAACATACATTGAAACTGGTTAAGGGATACAATGCTGCAAAGTCTTCGGTTAAATAATACTCTATTGTTCTGAATCAAAAGTAAATTTGTTTTATGATTTGGTTGGAAAGAAGCTGGGTTAAATTCCATCTTCAGTTATAAATGCTATAAAATATCCACATGTTTTTTATTGAAGTCGTTTTACCGCTTTCATTAGCTAAAACTTTTACCTATCGTGTTTCTGAGGCTGAATTTCATTTTATTAAAAAAGGAATGCGGGTTGCGGTGCCATTTGGTAAAAATAAAATTTATACGGCATTGGTTATTGAACTGCATCAAAATGAACCGGGTTTGTATGAAGCCAGGGAAATTCATCAGATATTAGACGAAAAACCTATCGCAACCGAAGTCCAGATCAAGCACTGGCTTTGGGTGGCGAATTATTATATGTGTGCTATCGGTGATGTTTATCGAGGCGCTTTTCCAACGGGATTATTGCTGGAAAGTGAGACTATTGTTTCGCACAAACCTGAAGTTGTTGTAAATGATTCTGAGCTTTCTGATGATGAATTTTTGATTTATGAAGCGCTACAACATCAAAGTTCATTAAAAGTTCAGGAGATTGCTTCGATTTTGAATAAGAAAAATATCCTTCCTACACTTCAAAAGTTACTTGCCAGAGATGTTATTGTTCTGGATGAAGAAATTAAAGAAGGATACAAACCAAAACTGGTTCGATATGTGAAGCTGCATGCTCAATACGAATCCGATAATGGTTTAGGAGAATTGCTTGAAGTTCTAAAAAACGCCAACAAACAAAAGGAACTGGTGCTGGCGTATTTTCAAACTATGGCTTCTGAAAAGAAACCCATCACAGTAAAAAAGTTGGTTGAGGTTTCGGGTTCTACTTCAGCTGCCGTAAAAGCTTTGATTGATAAAGAAATTTTTGAAGAGTATCTTTTGCAGCAAGACAGAGTTTCGTTTACAGGACAAACAACAGACGATCAATTGTTGTTAAGTGAAGCACAAACGAGAGCTTTTACTGCAATTAAAGAGAGTTTTACAGAAAAAGAAGTATGTTTGCTTCATGGTGTTACCTCAAGTGGTAAAACAGAGATTTACATCAAACTGATTGAAGAATATCTGAAAACCGGAAGGCAAGTTCTTTATTTGTTGCCGGAAATAGCTTTGACGACGCAATTGGTTTCAAGACTAAGGTTTTATTTTGGAGACAAAGTAGCTGTTTTTCATTCGAAATACAGTAATAATGAAAGAGTTGAGGTTTGGAAGCAAACGCTTGAAAATTCAGAAAAAGCCCAAATTGTAATAGGGGCAAGATCGGCTTTGTTTCTGCCTTTTGATAATTTAGGTTTATTGATTGTAGACGAAGAGCATGAACAGACTTTTAAGCAAACCGATCCGGCACCACGTTATCATGCGAGAGATGCGGCAATTGTTTTGGCTAATTTTCATAAAGCAAAAGTGCTATTGGGTTCGGCGACACCAAGTATTGAAACCTATTTTAATGCGCAGGCAGATAAGTATGGTTTAGTATCACTTACAGAACGTTATAATAATGTTCGAATGCCTGAAATTCTTTTAGTGGATTTAAAAGACAAACATTTCAGAAAAAGAATGACCGGACATTTCAGTGATCTTTTAATTGAAGAAATAGGAGAGGCTTTGTCTTTGGGAGAGCAAATTATTTTGTTTCAAAACCGACGAGGATATTCACCTATAATAGAATGTATGACTTGCGGTCATGTACCGCATTGTCAGCAGTGTGATGTGAGTCTGACTTTTCACAAACATAAAAATCAGCTGCGTTGTCACTATTGTGGTTATTCGATTGCAAAACCAACGCATTGTCATAGTTGTTCGAGTATCGATTTGACGACTAAAGGATTCGGGACAGAACAAATCGAGCAGGAGCTGGTTACACTTTTTCCTAAAGCCAAAACAGGCCGAATGGATCAGGATACCACCCGTGGGAAATTTGGTTTCGAAAAAATAATAGATTCCTTTAAAAATCGTGAAATTGATATTTTGGTCGGTACGCAAATGCTGGCGAAAGGACTGGATTTCGACAATGTAAGTCTGGTTGGAATTATGAATGCGGATAATATGCTGCATCATCCTGATTTTAGGGCTTTCGAACGCAGTTATCAAATGATGACACAAGTAGCGGGGAGAGCCGGAAGGTCAGAAAAACAAGGGAAAGTAGTGATTCAAACCTATAATCCGAATCACAATACGATTCAGCAGGTGACCAACCATAATTATATAGGTATGTATAAGGAGCAATTGTACGATCGTCAGATCTACAGATACCCGCCTTACTTCAGAATTATAAAGCTGACTTTAAAGCATCGGGATTTCGATAAATTGAAGGAAGGTTCGATGTGGCTGTATCAGGTTTTGAGTCAAAATTTAAATATGCCGGTACTGGGTCCGGAAGAGCCTGCGATCAGCAGAATCAGAAATGAATATATCCGAACGATTTTGATTAAGATTCCGCAAAATCAGCATTTGGTGAATACGAAAAAAACTATTCAGAAAATGCTGAATAGTTTTGAGGCTGTTGCTCAGTACAGAGCTATAAAAGTTATTGCCAATGTTGACTTTTATTAAAATTACGAAGAAGTTGAGAGCGCTTTTACCAGATCTTCTTTTTTGTTTCGGCTAAGAGGAATTTTGGTTATGCCAATCTCAGCAAATTTACTGTTAAAGCGTTCTACTTTATCAATGTTAATGATATAGGACTTATGCACGCGAATGAATTTGTCTTTCGACAGATCGTTTTCAAAAGATTTCATGGTTGAAAGCACCAGATTACTGTCGTCTTCGGTAACCACTCTTACATAATCCCCAAAAGCTTCAATCCATTTGATTTTTGCGGTGAATATTTTAAGTTTTTTCAGATTACTTTTGATAAATATATGTTCGCCTTCTTCTTCTTTGATGTCCTTTTTTAGTAAATGCATGTCAATAGCTCTTTTTACAGAAGCATTAAAACGATCTACCGCAATAGGTTTCTGAAGGTAATCAGTAGCGTCATAGTCGAAAGCTTTTAAAGCATATTCTGCTTTAGAAGTAATAAATATAATTTGTGGCTTAGATTTTAGTCCGTCAAGAAAATCAAACCCATTAATAACGGGCATTTCTATATCAAGAAAAATTAAGTCAATATTATTTAGAGAGATACAGCTTTTTGCCTCTATTGCATTTGAAAAATCCCCGATTAAATGCAAACCTGGGTGATTATTAACTAATTTTGCAATAATAGTTCTTTGTATAGAACTATCATCTACAACAACACAGTTTAGCTTCATAACATAAAAATTTAGAATAAATTCAGGATAGCAATAGTAAATGTATTCTTTTTTTAAGAAAAAAACTAAAATTGGCGTGTATTTTTTGCTGTACAACGAATAAAAGTAAAAAAGTGTTGTATATTTAAATTTTATGGTTACTTTTGCACCCAATTTTAACAAATAAATATATTGTTTATGAATCATTATGAAACTGTTTTCATTTTAAATCCCGTTTTATCTGAGGTTCAGGTGAAGGAAACAGTAACGAAATTTGAAGAATTTCTTACTAGTAGAGGAGCTGAAATGGTATCGAAAGAGGATTGGGGTCTTAAAAAAATGGCTTACGAAATCCAAAACAAAAAAAGTGGTTTTTATCACTTATTCGAATTCAAAGTAGCTGGAGAAGTTCTTGTAGCTTTTGAAACTGAATTCAGACGTGACGAAAGAGTTATGCGTTTCTTAACTGTAAGTTTAGACAAACATGCTATTTCATGGGCGGAAAGAAGAAGAGCTAAATTAAAATCTACTAAAGCGTAATTATTATGTCTACAATTGAGCAATCTGCAAAAGGAAAAAAAGACGGAGATATCAGATATTTAACGCCTTTAAACATTGAAACTAACAAAACTAAAAAGTACTGTCGTTTCAAAAAATCAGGAATCAAATACATCGATTATAAAGATGCTGATTTCTTATTGAAATTCGTTAATGAGCAAGGAAAAATTCTTCCTCGTCGTTTAACAGGAACTTCATTAAAATACCAAAGAAAAGTGTCTGTAGCTGTAAAAAGAGCTCGTCACTTAGCTTTAATGCCATACGTGGCCGATTTATTAAAATAATTAAAAACTCTAGTCGCTGGTTTCTGTTATGCAGAACCTAACTTCTAAAATTTAAGGACAACAACATGGAACTTATTTTAAAACAAGACGTACAAAACTTAGGATTTAAAGATGATGTAGTATCTGTAAAACCTGGTTACGGTCGTAACTTTTTAATTCCTCAGGGTTTTGCTACTTTAGCAACTCCTTCTGCTAAAAAAGTTTTAGCTGAAAATCTAAAACAAAGAGCACATAAAGAAGCTAAAGTGGTTGCTGATGCTAAAGCATTAGCTGAAACTTTAAAAGCTCTTGAAATTAAACTTACTGCAAAAGCTGGTGGAGAGAAACTTTTTGGTTCTATCACAAACATCGACATTGCTGAAGCTTTAGAGAAATCAGGTAACGCTATTGATAGAAAATTCATCACTAGTGGTATCGTAAAACGTACTGGAAAATATACAGCTAGCGTTCGTTTACACAGAGACGTTATTGTAGAATTAGCCTACGAGATTATCGCTGAAAAATAACATTTTGTTAACTTCTTGTTAATAAAATATAAAAACCACTCTTTTGAGTGGTTTTTTTTTGCCTAATTTTGAAAGGAATAACACTCTCAAAACCAGGAAAATGAAAAAAATCTTTGCATTATTACTAGGTGTGTTTGCCATAACCACTGCTATCGGGCAAACCACGACGTCGAGTATTAAGGGGATTATTAAGAGCTCTGCCAACGAACTCTTGCCCGGCGCTACTATCTTAGCGATCCATACTCCTACAGGAAGTAAATATTCAGCTGTGTCTAATGAAGACGGCAGGTTTAATATTTTGAATATGAGAATTGGAGGTCCGTACAAAATTGTTGTGACTTTTGTAGGTTTTCGAAATCATGAATATGCCGATGTGAATCTCGATTTAGGAAAACCTTTTAATCTTGATGTGGTTTTGGAAGACGAAAGTCAGACACTCGAAGAGGTGAAAATCGTATCTAAGGATAAAGTTTTTAAAAGTGGTAAAACGGGTGCCGAAACTACGATTGGAAAAAGAGAGTTAACGGCTTTGCCAACAATTTCAAGATCGGCGGAAGATTTTACCCGTTTGGAACCAACTGCAAGCGGAGGTTCTTTTGGAGGAAGAAACGATCAATACAATAATTACTCCTTAAATGGTGCGGTATTTAATAATCCGTTTGGTCTGGATGCTGCAACGCCCGGAGGTCAGACGGGATCACAGCCTATTTCGCTTGATGCTATTGAGCAGATTCAGGTGGCGACGGCTCCTTATGATGTTACTTTGTCGGGTTTCACAGGAGCTTCTGTTAATGCGGTAACCAAATCGGGAACTAATGAGTTTCATGGTACGGCTTATGGTTTTTACAGAAATCAGGATTTGACGGGAAATAAAATCAAAGGAGAAAAAATATTTGTACCTACTTTAGAACAAACTCAGGCCGGTTTTAGTTTGGGTGCTCCTATTATCAAAGATAAACTGTTCATCTTTGGAAATTTTGAAATTGACAAACGAAGTGATTTAGGATCCAATTTTGTGGCCAATAATAATGATGGTGTAACGGGAATTAATGAATCGAGAGTTTTAGAATCGGATTTAATCGCAGTTTCAAAGGCTTTGGCCAATTTAGGTTACGAGACGGGACCTTATCAGGGGTTTAAGCACGAATCGAATTCAAACAAAGGGATTATTAAGATAGACTGGAATATCAATGATAATCATAAACTGGCGGTTATCTATAATTTTCTGGATGCTTCAAAAGACAAACCGGCGCATCCGACCGCACTTGGTTTCAGAGGGCCGAATGCTTCTATTTTACAGTTTAGAAATTCCGGGTATCAGATTAATAATAACCTGAGTTCTTTTCTGGTAGAATTAAATTCAAAATTTAGTGAATCGGTTTCTAATAAGCTGCAGGCAGGTTATTCGCATTTTAACGATTACAGGGTGCCATTCTCAGTTCCGGCTCCTGTGATTAATATTCAGGACGGAGCAGGTGCTAATTACATCATTGCAGGGCATGAGCCTTTTTCGATCAATAATACTTTAGATCAGAAAGTAATTCAGATCACTAATAATCTGAACTATAATGTGGGTAAACATGCATTTACTTTTGGAGCTTCTTTTGAGAAGTTTAAATTCGCAAACTCTTTTAACTTGGCCGGATATGATAATTTTGGAAATCCGAACGGATATGCCGGAACCTTCTTTACGCCCTATTTCACAACACAGGATTTTTTAAATGATGCGGCTAAACCTTTTGCTACAAGTATTATTGCTCAGAATTTGAAATATGCCCAGGATGTTTTTGCAGCTAAAAATAATTTTAAAGTGGGAAGCGATGGAGGCTGGAAATTGGCGGAATTGAATGTAGGACAGCTGGCCTTCTACGCTCAGGATGATATTAGTATCGATGATAATTTTAAATTGTCTTTGGGATTAAGAATTGATAAGCCTTTGTATTTTAACACTGCCGATTTGATTCAGAAATATATAGATACTAATAATGGCGGAGCCAAAAGAAATA
This sequence comes from Flavobacterium sp. CFS9, assembly GCF_041154745.1. Classification (NCBI taxonomy): domain Bacteria; kingdom Pseudomonadati; phylum Bacteroidota; class Flavobacteriia; order Flavobacteriales; family Flavobacteriaceae; genus Flavobacterium; species Flavobacterium sp. CFS9. The sequence continues at coordinate 3,992,116 of NZ_AP031573.1, forward strand.
ACGATACCGATTATTATGATCCGCAAACAGGTCAGGCTGTTAAATTGATTTCGACCAATTTGCCAAGTGACCGAATTTTATGGTCGCCGAGAATTGGTTTTAACTGGGATGTTAAAGGTAACGCTACTTCACAGCTTCGCGGTGGGTCGGGAATTTTTACCGGAAGAATTCCTTTTGTATGGTTGGGAAATCAGGTAAGCGGTGCTGATGATGGCTTTTTTCAGATTATGGATCCGGATTACAAATGGCCGCAAGTCTGGAGAACCAGTTTAGGGTTTGATCATCGATTTGAAAATAATTATATCGTAACAGCAGATTTGTCTTATAATAAGGATATTAATGCGGTACACGTTCAGAACTGGGGATTGAAATCTCCAACCGGAACATTGGCAGGTGTGGATAACCGACCTATTTATGTTGCAGCAGATAAAGGTACAAACAATGCTTATGTAATGACGAACTCGAATAAGGGAAGTGCGTTTAATGCGACTTTAAAAGTGCAGAAAAACTTCGAAAATGGATTGTATGCCAGCGTAGCTTATAATTATTTAAAATCTAAAGACGTTAACTCTATTGAGGCTGAAATTACGGGAGATGCATTCGCTTTTAATCCGGCTTTAGGAAATGTAAATAATGATGTGCTTTCGAATTCGAAGTATGGAGACAATCATCGTTTTATAGCAGTAGCTTCCAAGAAATGGAAATATGGAAAAGATAAATGGGCGACAACAGTGTCGACTGTTCTTGAATATGCACAAGGAGGGCGTTTTAATTACACGTATGGCGGAGATATTAACGGAGACGGTTCCAGTGTTAACGACTTGATTTACATTCCTACATCGGCCGAAATTGCTTTGATGAATTTTAGTGCACCAGGAGAAGGTGCTGCTTTTGATAAGTTTATTTCTCAGGATAAATATATGAGAGACAGGAGAGGGCAATATGCTGAACGTTATGGAGCAATATCTCCGTGGAGAGGCAGATGTGATTTGAAAATTCTTCAGGATTATAATTTTAAAATTTCTTCTACTTCAGATAAAAAGAATACGATTCAGTTTAGTATCGATGTTTTGAATTTCGGGAATTTACTAAATTCAGATTGGGGAGTTGTTCAGGTGCCTACAAGTGTTCAGCCTATCGGGGTTACAGTTGCCGGAAATACACCAACGTATACTTTTAATGGTACTCAGACCAAAACGTTTAGTTATGATGCCAGTTTAGTGTCCAGATGGCAGGCACAATTTGGGATACGATACATTTTTTAGTAAAGCAAAAAAAGTTATAAATTTGCCCTCGCATTTGCGGGGGCTTTTTTTTATTAAATAACAGAGAGTTCCGAAATTTTACACGAGCTCTTTTTGGAGCGTTTAACACAAGAAAAAAAAATGAAATACGCAAGATTAACAAAAGAGCAATTTGATGAATTGCATGGAGAATTTGCAAGCTTTTTGGCGACGCAGGCTATCGATAAAGCAGAGTGGGATGCCCTTAAAATAAATAAACCGGAAGTTGCGGAGCAGGAACTGGATGTTTTTTCAGATTTAATCTGGGAAGGTGTTTTGTCTAGAGCAGAATTCTTAGAGCACTTTTCTAAAAATCATATTTTTTTATTCCAGTGTTTTGAAACTCATGTTCAGTCGATCGTATTGAAATCATTGGTTGCCGAAACTGATTTTTTGAGTAAGGAAGGATTGCAATGGCTTTCTGATAATATGTTTACCGAAAACATAGAGATGAAGGTTGGAAAAAAAGTGTTCACAGAAGAAAGAAACGCTTCTATTTTTCAATTAATTCAGCAAGGAGCATTTTTAAGCGACGGTCAATTGTTTACACAGATCAACACAATTATTGAATCATAGCATTTTTTAAGATTAAAAATTAGTAAGTGTTTAACGTTTAGATGTTTGCTAATTTTTAATTTTTTAACTTTTGTTGAAGTTTTAATGTTTTTTTTTACCCGTATTTCTACGCATTTTTTCTGAATAATTTAAAGAATGTAGTTTTATTGCATTAAATAACAAATTCTTCTCGGTTTTATGTCTTTTTTGCTCAATTTCAATCGATTACCTTTTTATTTTGTAGTCTTTTACTTTGTTTTTTTGTAGGTTTTGAAAAAAGATAAAATATTTTCATTCCTTTATTGCATCCCATTTTACCGCTATAAGGGCAGGTTTTTCCGATGATTTACCTGTTTTTTCTATTTTCGTTTTTTCTCCAAATTGAAAAAACCGGAAAATTATACTTGTTTAGTGTTCTCCTTTTTCCTAATTTTAGTATAAGAAAAAGTTAAACAAAACTTTTTTGTTTTTTTTCCAAAAACAACTATTTAAGTTATTACGTAATACGTCAAATAGTGTTTTTTGTATGATTATCTAGAGTTGAGGTTTTTTATAATAACTTAATTAGTTTGCGTATGGAATTGATCACTACTTTCTTTATCAAGTTTGCATTAGGTTTTCGTATTATTTTAGCTTTATCTTGTAAGAGTTTGAAAAAAAATGAATTTATCATCAAATTTAATTTTTGTTCCACTTCAGACTTGTTTCGTAAATTTTCCAGTTTTACTATTTTTTTATTTTCAAATCCCAATAGGGGGTTTGTTGATGAAACGTATTGTTGTGTTTAAATTTTTTAAATAGGCATTGCGTTTTTTAAAATGAATTGATTCAATTTTTAGAGTTCTGTTCTAAAAGAAACAAAGTTTATAAAAAGAATAATCAACTTTTTATGAATATTGAATCAGACTATATAGGAGGTAGAATTTCCCAGTTCTCCAAAACGTATATTTTCTTTCATGAAAATTGGTTAATAACAAATCACCCTTTTTGGAAGTCTGATTTCGATCGGCATTTCCGCACTTTTTTTTGGTATGTCTTTTATTCGAGAGAATAGGAGCGGCTCTTTAATGTACTTCTGTTTAGAGCGTACAGCATGATTTTTTTTACTGAAATGTTGTTTACATTCTTAGTATTCTGGGAATCTAAATTTTATTTCAACAAGTTGATTATTAGTGTTTTTGAAATTGCCTAAGCATACGTGCTTATCGCAAAAGGTATTTTATTGTCCATTTTCTAATCTTCCAAATTATGAAAAAAAAATTTACTTTTTATGATCTTCTTATGAAGAGGAGATTATTGGGATTAATTTTTTTGCTGCTCTTTTGCAATGAAAATTTTGCCCAGACTTTTTGTAGACCCATCTCCCAAACAAACAGTAGAGCAGGAGTATGTCTGGGGACTACAGAAGTTCTTAATCCAACTTTTGCGTATGATGCGAATGTAAGCACATACGCTTCATTGACCAATGCACTGGGCGTCCTTTGTTCTGTGCAGGAAACGGTTAAATTTAGTCAGATGGCAAAAGCCGGTGACCAGATTGTAATTATTTACGGATCAAATGCCGACTTGTTGGATGTTGGATTATTGTCTAACGCTACAATTCAGCCTAGCAATTCAGTCAATAGTACAAGCAGTACGGCATTGGCCTTAAACAGTCCGTTGCTAAATGTGAACGCTATCAGTGGAGCAACTACGGGTACAATAAAGTATACCCTAACGGCCGATTCTGATCAGGTTAAAGTTGAGATTGGCGGATTACTTAGTGTCCTGACTAATATACGTATATACGATGTGCGATTAGAATTTGCAAAACCTACCATTACAGGAGGAGCTACTCAGTCTGTTTGTGTAGGTCAGTCTATTGCACTTACTGCAACTCCTGCCGCTGGAACTACATTGGCCTGGTACAGTTCGCCAACATCTACCACAGCACTTTCAAGCGTGAATACTTTTACAACACCGGCATTAACCACAAGTACTACTTATTATATAGGTATAACAAGAAGTGCAGGTTGTGAAAGTGACGAAAGATTTCCGGTAACAATTAATGTTCTGGACCCTGCATTACCAACGATTAGTACAACTGGAACTTCAATTTGTTCTTCGGGAGCAACACAGGCAACTACTTTGTCGGTTATTAATCCCGTACTGGGAACGACTTATTCCTGGTACAGTACACCTACAGGCGGTGTAGCATTGAGTACGGGCAGTACCTATACACCAACTGTTCCGACGGGTGTAACTAATTTTTATGTGGGGGCATCGATTGGTTCCTGTGTAACACCAACACGAACTCAGGTTACTGTTACTTCAACTCCGGTTCCCGGGGTCGCTACTGTTTTAACCCAAAGCGTATCTATATTATCCGGCCAGAATGCTACACTAAGTGCTTCGACATCTGAACCGGGAGTAACTCTGGATTGGTATGACGTACCTACTGGCGGAACAAAATTATTAGGGGATTCAAATACATTTACCACTCCGATATTAGTGGCAAGTAAAACCTATTATGTGGAATCTCGTAATACTGCAGGAGGCTGCGTTAGTGCTACGAGGGCTCCTGTTACAGTAACGGTTTTAGTTAATCCTTTGGGAGGATGTCTGGAAGCTAACAGCCAGCAAACTACTCAAAATGGTCTTTGTTTACTTTGTTCTTCAAGTAACCAAAACAATTCTGTTGACGGAAATAGTGCTACCGCATCTTCTATAACATTACCGGTTGGTTTAGCTAATGGATGGATTCAACAAACATTACAATTTAATAATCCGGGACAAACAGGCGATTTTATAGATGTTGACCTGGAATTACCGGGAGGAATTACTGATCTTAGTTTGTTAGGGGCAGTGAGCCTTGCTACTTATAATGGTGCTACTTATAACAATGATCGAATTTTTATCAATAACGCTCTGGTTACTTTACAGTTATTGTCAGGAAATAAGTTTAGAGCGACTATTAAAGCGGGAGCTAATTTTGATCGTGTAGAAGTTAGATTGGGCGGACTGGTATCTGCCTTAACGACTTTGAGTATTTATCAGGCGACTCATCGCTATAAATTACCATCGTTTACAGGAAATACTGCAATTTGTGGAGGACAAACCACCACTTTAACAGCAAATATTGTTGTGGGTGAAAGTATTAAATGGTATGACGCTCTAACAGGAGGAACTTTATTAGCCAGTACAGCGGCTTATACTACTCCTGCTTTAACGGCAAATACTACCTATTATGTAGAAGTAACCCGCGGAAGCTGTGTAAATAGTGAAAGAAATCCGGTTACAGTTACGGTTGATAATCCTCTGGCTCCATCTACGGTCGTTGCCAGTCCTTCAAATTTATGTAACGGAACTTCTACCACAGTAACGATTCAGTCACCAGTTGCAGGAACTGTTTACAAATGGTATGATGCAAGTTCTGGTGGGAATTTGGTATTTACAGGTACTGTTTTCAATACGCCAAATCTAACCGCTACGACTACTTATTATGTCGAAGCCTCAATTGCAAGTTGTATAAGTGCAACCCGTACACCGGTTACAGTCAATGTCAATCCAATACCTTCGGCTCCTGTTCCGGTAGTTTCAAATGTAATTATTCAGTCCGGTCAAAACGTAACGTTACAGGTTCAAAGCGTGCCTGGAATTGCTGTTGGCTGGCACGATGCGCCAACCGGTGGGACACTTTTAGCTTATAATGTAAACAGTTTTACACCTAGTCCGGCTTTAACTTCCAGTAAAACATTTTATGTTGAGGCAACCGATTTAGCTACAGATTGTATTAATACTACAAGAGTTCCAATCGTTGTTACCGTAATTAGTGGTGTAAATAATTGTTTATTAGCTAATTCACAAATAACTACTAAAGGAGGAACCACAAACTGTTTAACCTGTAGTTCCAGTGCAGATGGAGACTCTGTAGACGGTAATAATGCTACAGCAGCTACTCTTTCAATACCTATTGGTTTAGTAACAGATCATATTCAGCAAGATTTAACTTTTCCAACAACGGGACAGACAGGCGATATTATAGATGTGGAATTGGGAATTCCTGTTGGACTTCTTGATATAAGCGCACTTTCTAATGTTAGCCTGCAAAGTTTTAACTCAGGGGTACCTAACGGAGATTTTAGCACAATCAATAATCTTCTGAATGTTCAGATCTTATCGGGAAATCGTTTCAAAGCAAGTTTTGTTGCAGCGGGTACTTTTACCAGTGTACGTGTTCGATTAAATGGATTAGCTACTGTTTTATCAAGTCTGGAGATTTACGAAGCTTCTTATAGATTTGCCAATGCAGTAATAACAGGGAACGCAACACCAATTTGTGCCGGGCAAACAGCTTCTTTAACAGCATCTGCAACCGGAGGAGATACATTTGTGTGGTACGATGCGCCAACCGGAGGAAATATAGTAGCCGTGAATCCAACAGCTGCATTAAGTACCACTACCACATTCTATTTAGAAGCTACACGTGGCGGAACTTGTATTAATACAGTTCGTCAGGCTGTTACGGTAACCGTTTTACCTTTGCCAACAGCCAGCGATATCAATATAACAAGTCCTGTAACAGCTTCTTGTGCCGGAGGTATTGTTTTGACTCCTTCTTCTCCTTTAGCAGGAGCAACATTCAAGTATTATTTAGACGCAACTAAAACACAGGAAGCAACCGGAACGATAGCCGGGGTTACTTATTCTAAAGATTTAGGAACAGGTGCCCTTACTATCAGCGGACTTACAGCGTTAAATACTCCCTTAACATATTATGTTTCTGTGTTTAACGGAGGCATCTGCGAGAATGCTGCGGGAACTTTGAAAGAAGTAGTTGTCAATTTCCCGACAGTTACAGCTTTAACCGTAACTCCAACTTTGTCAGGTTGTGCTAAAGTAAGTTTAAAAGATGCGATTACAAATTTTGATACATCAGGAAACACTACTTATACGTTCTTTGATGCTGGAAATAACCCTATTACAGAGCAGGCCGCGTCAAATATTACTGCAAATGGTAATTACTTTATTCAGGCTCAGCTTAATGGAGGAAATTGTCCATCAGTTAAACAGCCTGTAGCAGTAACAGTTAATCCGTTGCCAACTTTAACAGTACTAACAAATTCAATAGCGGTTACCAAAGGTTCTTCAGTTGCCTTAACAGCGACTTCAAACGGAACTATCACCTGGTACGATCAACAGGGTAATGTATTACCTTCAAATAATACAGGTGTTCTTAATACGGTGGGTGTTTTTGCTTTTACTGTAGTAGCCAGTAATGGTACGTGTACAGTGAGTCAGACCATCACCATTAGTGTGATTGATCCTGCTGCCTGTGATACTTTACAGGAAAGAGTTTATGCTAATACGGAATCTTCGGGAACAATTATTACCGGAGGGGTAACTAACGGACCTCTTGCTGCTGATAATGATCCAAGCACCTATTCAACGATTACAACTGGTTTAGGACTTTTGGGTATTGGAACGACCTGGCAAAATCTGCAATGGCCAACTACAATTGCCAAAGGAACACCGGTAACGGTAAAATTAGGTTTAGAAAACAGCTTGCTTGCTGTAGCGCAAAGTATCTCAGTTGTAGGTACTAAACGTGACGGATCTAATAACCCGATCGATATTGGAACATTACAATCGGTTACAGGATCTTTATTGAACCTGTTACCTGGGCAAAATTCATTCGAATATACTTTTGTTCCTTCAAATGCTTCCGGACTTCAGGATTACGACGGTATCCGTGTGCAGTTGGGATCTGTTTTAAGTGTAGCACAAAACATCAATGTCTATGATACTTATTACAAAAGAGAAGTGGCTCAGATCACCTGTGGTCAGGGGGATATCGAAGATGTTTTTTCCGGTGTAAAAGATTTGGGAGTGGGAGCTTTAACTTCTACGGTTGGAGTTTCAAATCCTTGGAATATAGCTGATAAAGATATTTCTACTTATGCAACAATGTTTAACGCTGTAGGAGTATTGGCAGCTTCAGAGCTGACAGCAACTTTTAGAACACCATCGATGGTGGGTGACAGTTTAAGAATTGTAATTTCTAAACCGGGAATAGTTTTAAATCTAAATTTACTTACCGGATTTACCATTCAGCTTTATTCTGGAAATATTCCGGTTGGCGGACCAATTGCGAATACAAGCAGTTTGTTAAGCTTAAGATTGCTTTCGGGAGATACAATGGCAATGACTATTGTGGCGCCTCAAACGCAGCCTTATGATAAAGTAGTAATAACTTATGGAGGTGTTGCTACTGTTTTAGATCAGCTGAGAGTTCATTCAGTAGATCGTGTAACCAATACACAAGTTACAGGGGCTGATCCTGATAATAAAATAACAGTCTGTCCGGGAGCCGATCTCACGCTCGTCGTCCCTCCGAAACCTTGTGCTGATTATGCCTGGTACGATTCGCCTACAGGAGGAAATCTGCTGGCCAGCGGTCAGACTTATACGCTTCCTGCGACATTAGCTGCCGGAACGTACAAATATTATATTCAGCCGATTCGTTACGGCTGTCCGGCTCTGGAAAGAGGTGAAGTTACAGTAACTGTAAAAGCCACTGTTCCTGCAGCTACTATTACAAATGTGACGATAAATGGAGGAAATAACACTATTATTTGTTCTGAAAGCGGTACAGTAACACTAGATGCTGTTCTAAGTGCCACACCGGTACTTACCAATCCGGTATACCACTGGTACAGTTTTGATGGTACAACAAGTCAGCCAATTCCTGGTCAGGTAACTTCTAAATTAGTCGTTACCGGTTTAGTTCCGGGAACTTATACCTATTATGTTGGAGTAAGTTCAGACGAATATTGTGAAACTTTTCCGGCAGACAGAAAACAAGTGACTTTTACTATTTTACCAAGTTCACTGGTAACCGATATTTCAATAAACAATGCTTCCATTTGTCATGATACACCTGCGGTATTAACACCGTCAAGTACTTTGTCAAATCCTGTTTTCTCCTGGTATTTAGATGCGAACAAAACGCAGCCTATTTTTAGCGGAACAATTGGTGGAGTAACCTATGCAATTAGTGGAAGCGGAGTTTTAACCGCTACAGGTTTAACTCCTGCAATGAGTCCGATGATTTATTATGTTGCAGTTTCAAGTGATTTTACCTGTCAGAATAAAAATGGAGAATTAAGATTGGTGACCGTACTTATTAATGATCCGGGTACACCAACATCTACAACTTATACTCAGAATTTCTGTTTGATAAGTAATCCTACAGTTGCTAATCTTCAGGCCGATCAGACTAATGTGGTTTGGTACAGTGCGGCCACAGGAGGAGTAGCATTAAATCCGACAACTGCTTTGGCAAACGGAACCTATTATGGGGCAATAAGAGACCTGAGTGGTTGTGAAAGCTCAGTTCGATCAGTTGTAACCGTAATCATAAACGATCCGGGTACACCAGTTATTACCAAAACGACTCAGGATTTCTGTTTGGTAAACGCACCAACTTTTGCATCGATCGATGTAAGCCCTGCTGTTGCTGCTAATATTGTTTGGTACACGGCATTGACCGGAGGAACTTTAATTCCATCTACTACAGCTTTAACTACCGGAGTTTATTATGCTGCGATCAAAGATCCTACGACTCTTTGTGAAAGTAATGTAAGATTGGCGATTACAATAAACGTAACTGATCCGGGAACTCCTGTGATTACAGAAACGACTCAGAACTTCTGTTTGGTCAATGCACCAACTTTTGCATCGATCAATGTAAGCCCAGCGGTTGCGGCTAATATTGTTTGGTACACTGCGTTGACCGGGGGAACTTTAATTCCATCGACTACAGCGTTAGCTACCGGAGTTTATTATGCTGCGATCAAAGATCCAACAACTCTTTGTGAGAGCAATGTTAGATTAGCGATTACCATCAACGTAACTGATCCGGGAACTCCTGTGATTACAGAAACGACTCAGAACTTCTGTTTGGTAAATGCACCAACTTTTGCATCGATTGATGTAAGTCCGGCTGTTGCTGCCAATATTGTTTGGTACACGGCGCTGACCGGAGGAACTTTAATTCCATCGACTACAGCTTTAACTACCGGAGTTTATTATGCTGCCATCAAAGATCCAACGACTCTTTGTGAGAGCAATGTGAGATTGGCGGTTACCATAAATGTTACTGATCCTGGTACTCCAACATTAGTTACAGCAGGAACGCAAAACTTCTGTTTGGTTAATGCACCGACTTTCGCCAGTGTTCAGTTTAATGAAGCGAATATTGTTTGGTACACAGCGTTGACCGGAGGAACAGTTATTCCTTCTACAACAGCTTTAACCAGCGGTACTTATTATGCTGTAATCAAAGATCCAATCACGAACTGTGAGAGCGCAGTAAGATTGGCTGTGGTAATCAGTGTTACTGATCCGGGCACCCCAACTTTAGTAACAGCGGGAACACAAAACTTCTGTTTGGTCAATGCACCAACTTTTGCTAGTGTTCAGTTTAATGAAGCCAATATCGTTTGGTATACGGCGTTGACCGGAGGAACAGTTATTCCTTCAACAACAGCTTTAACCAGCGGTACTTATTATGCCGTAATCAAAGATCCGGTAACGAATTGTGAAAGTGCTGTTAGATTAGCTGTAGTGATCAGTGTTACCGATCCTGGTACACCTACTTTGGTAACCGCAGGTACACAAAACTTCTGTTTGGTCAATGCACCAACTTTTGCGAGTGTTCAGTTTAATGAAGCCAATATCGTTTGGTACACGGCGTTGACCGGAGGAACAGTAATTCCTTCTACAACAGCCTTAACCAGCGGGACCTATTATGCCGTAATCAAAGATCCAATCACCAATTGTGAGAGTGCTGTTAGATTAGCTGTAGTGATCAGCGTAACCGATCCGGGAACTCCTGTAATTACAGAAACTATACAGAACTTCTGTTTGGTAAATGCGCCAACTTTCGCATCAATCAATGTAAGTCCGGCCGTTGCTGCCAATATTGTTTGGTACACGGCGCTGACCGGAGGAACTTTAATTCCATCCACAACGGCTTTGACTACCGGAGTTTATTATGCTGCAATCAAAGATCCAATAACTCTTTGTGAAAGTGCTGTTAGATTAGCGATTACCATCAATGTAACCGATCCTGGGACTCCTGTGATTGGTGAAACTACACAGAATTTCTGTTTGGTAAATGCACCAACTTTTGCATCGATTGATGTAAGTCCGGCTGTTGCTGCCAATATTATTTGGTACACGGCGCTGACCGGAGGAACTTTAATTCCATCGACTACAGCTTTGACTACCGGAGTTTATTATGCTGCCATCAAAGATCCAACAACTCTTTGTGAGAGTAATGTAAGACTGGCAGTTACCATAAATGTAACTGATCCTGGTACTCCAACATTAGTTACAGCAGGAACACAAAACTTCTGTTTGGTAAATGCACCAACTTTTGCCAGTGTTCAGTTTAATCAGGCTAACATCGTTTGGTATACGGCTTTGACCGGAGGAACAGTTATTCCTTCTACTACAGCTTTAACCAGTGGTACTTATTATGCTGTAATTAAAGATCCAATTACGAACTGTGAGAGTACAGTAAGATTGGCTGTGGTAATCAGTGTTACTGATCCTGGTACTCCAACTTTAGTAACAGCGGGAACACAAAACTTCTGTTTGGCAAATGCACCGACTTTTGCCAGTGTTCAGTTTAATGAAGCCAATATCATTTGGTACACCGCTTTGACAGGAGGAACAGTTATTCCTTCTACTACAGCTTTAACCAGCGGTACCTATTATGCTGTAATCAAAGATCCAATCACGAACTGTGAGAGTGCAGTAAGATTGACTGTAGTGATCAGCGTCACTGATCCTGGTACCCCAACTTTAGTAACAGCGGGAACACAAAACTTCTGTTTGGCAAATGCACCGACTTTTGCCAGTGTTCAGTTTAATGAAGCCAATATTGTTTGGTACACCGCTTTGACGGGAGGAACAGTTATTCCTTCTGCTACAGCTTTAACCAGCGGTACTTATTATGCCGTAATCAAGGATCCGGTAACCAATTGTGAGAGCGCAGTTAGATTGGCCGTAGTAATCAGTGTTACTGATCCTGGTACGCCAACTTTGGTGACAGCAGGAACGCAAAACTTCTGTTTGGTAAATGCTCCAACTTTTGCCAGTGTTCAGTTTAATCAGGCTAATATCGTTTGGTACACAGCGCTTACCGGAGGAACCGTTATTCCTTCTACTACAGCTTTAACCAGTGGTACTTATTATGCTGTAATCAAAGATCCAATCACGAACTGTGAGAGTGCAGTAAGATTGGCCGTGGTAATCAGTGTTACTGATCCTGGTACGCCAACTTTGGTGACAGCGGGAACACAAAACTTCTGTTTGGCAAATGCACCAACTTTTGCCAGTGTTCAGTTTAATGAAGCGAATATTGTTTGGTACACAGCTTTGACTGGAGGAACCGTTATTCCTTCTGCTACAGCTTTAACCAGCGGTACTTATTATGCCGTAATCAAAGATCCGGTAACCAATTGCGAGAGTGCAGTTAGATTAGCTGTGGTAATTAGTGTTACTGATCCTGGTACTCCAACTTTAGTAACAGCGGGAACACAAAACTTCTGTTTGGCAAATGCACCGACTTTTGCCAGCGTTCAGTTTAATCAGGCTAATATTGTCTGGTATGCAACACTAACTGGGGGAACAGCTATTCCTTCAACGGCCCCTTTAATTAGTGGTACTTACTATGCAGTGATTAAAGATCCGGTAACCAATTGTGAAAGTGCAGTAAGATTAGCTGTAGTGATTAACGTTACAGATCCTGGTACGCCGACATTAGTAACAGCTGGAACGCAAAACTTCTGTTTGGCAGATGCGCCAACGTTTGCCAGTGTTCAGTTTAATGAAGCGAATATTGTTTGGTATACAGCGCCGACTGGAGGAACAGTTATTCTTTCCACTACAGCTTTAACCAGCGGTACTTATTATGCAGTAATAAAAGACCCGGTTACAAACTGTGAAAGCGCCGTAAGATTAGCGGTAACTATCAATGTTGCTAATCCGGGAACACCAACTTTAGTAACAGCGGGAACACAAAACTTCTGTTTGGCCAATACGCCAACTTTTGCAAGTGTTCAGTTTAATCAGGCAAACATTGTCTGGTATACAGCATTAACCGGAGGAACAGTTATTCTTTCCACTACAGCTTTAACCAGCGGTACTTATTATGCAGTGATAAAAGATCCTGTGTCAGGATGTGAAAGTGCAGTGAGATTAGCTGTAGTGATCAATGTTACTGATCCTGGTACACCAACTTTAGTAACAGCGGGAACACAAAACTTCTGTTTGGTTAATGCACCAACGTTTGCCAGTGTTCAGTTTAATCAGGCTAATATTGTCTGGTATACAGCATTAACCGGAGGAACCGTTATTGCTTCGACTACGGCTTTAACCAGTGGTACTTATTATGCAGTGATCAAAGATCCTGTTTCAGGATGTGAAAGTGCTGAAAGATTAGCCGTAACGATCAGCGTTACTGATCCGGGTACACCAACTCTGGTAACAGCAGGAACGCAAAACTTCTGTACGGTAAATACACCAACCTTTGCGAGTGTTCAGTTTAATCAGGCCAATATAGTTTGGTATACTGCAATAACAGGAGGAACAGTTATTCCTTCCACTACAGCTTTAACCAGCGGTACGTATTATGCAGTAATAAAAGACCCAGTAACAAACTGTGAAAGTGCCGTAAGATTAGCAGTAACTATTAATGTTGTTGATCCGGGTACACCAACACTGGTAACAGCAGGAACACAAACCTTCTGTACGGTAAATGCACCAACGTTTGCGAGTGTTCAATTTAATCAGGCCAATATAGTTTGGTATACTGCGTTGACCGGAGGAACAGTTATTCCTTCCACTACAGCTTTAACCAGCGGTACTTATTATGCCGTAATAAAAGATCCTGTATCAGGATGTGAAAGTGCTGTGAGATTGACAGTAAACGTTAATGTGATCGATCCAGGGACACCAACAACAACGGCTGCCACTCAGGTATTCTGTTCAGGAAACAACCCAACGGTTGCTAATATTCAGGTAAACGGAAGTAACATTGTGTGGTATACAGCTGCAACTGGCGGAACTGTCGTTGCGGGAACTACACCACTCGTAAATGGGGATTACTATGCAGCTATAAAAGATCCGGTGTCAGGTTGTGAAAGCAGCGTTAGACTGAAAGTTACTGTAACTGTCGGAATTTCGAAAGATCCAACTACAACTGCTGCTGCTCAGAATTTCTGTTCTACAAGTGCTCCTACCTTCGCAAGTATCCAGGTTAACGAGAGCAATGTAGCATGGTTTAGCAGCGCAACAGGCGGAACAGCAATTCCATTGACAACCGCTTTAACTTCCGGTACCTATTACGGAGAGATTACAGATCCGGTAACAGGATGTAAAAGTGCTAATCGTTTGCAGGTTGTCATTACCATTGTAACCCCAATGGCGACGCCTACAACTAATTCGGCAACTCAAAACTTCTGTGCTACAAATGCACCAAAAGTATCTAACATTCAGGTAAATGAATCCGGTGTAAGCTGGTACAGTACTCCAACTGGAGGAACTGCTATTCCTGCGGCCACGGCTTTAACTACAGGTACTTATTATGGCGTTATCGCAAGTAGTTCCGGTTGTGAAAATCCGGTTAGATTAGCTGTTGCAGTAACTGTAAACACACCGCTTAGTGTTACTACTCCAAGAACGACACAAGTATTTTGTTTATCTGCAGCACCAACAGTTCAGGATATCGTAGTTAATGAGGCAAATGTGGTTTGGTATACAGCTTCATCAGGAGGAACTCCGTTGGCAGCCAATACTCCTCTTGTTGCAGGAACTTATTATGCTGCGGCACAAGGTAACATTACTAATGGCTGTGGAGCAGTTCCGAGATTAGGAGTGACTGTCGCATTTGAGAATGATGCTTTAGTTCCTATTGTTTCGACAGATGATACACCATGTGTATTCCAGGGCGTTAAATATTCAATTGCCAATGGAAAATCAAATTATGTGTGGTCAGTTTCTAACGGAACAATTACTTCCGGCGGAGGAATTAATGACGGCGAGGTAACCATTTCCTGGTCAGATATTGGACCTGGAAAAATAGAAGTCGAATATATTAATACCTGTAACGAAAGAACAACCAAATCATTAAACGTGGTTGTGGCCACCTGTTCTGATATTACAGTTAGTAATACGGTTGACAATCCTACACCAAACTATGGTGAAGAAGTAACTTTTACCATTAAAATAAACAATGTAGGACAAGGTAAGTTTGTAAATGTTGTAGCGACTGATGTATTATCAAAAGGATTAAAGTTTATGAGAGCAAGTACAACCTCAGGTTCATTTGATTCCAATACAAAAGTCTGGAGCATTCCGACTATCGATGTGGGGCAAAGTACAATGCTTTCGGTTACTGCTGAGGTATTAAGTGCATATGATTTCGTAGAACCTAATCCGGGTTCTGGAAAATATATGAATACTGCCACTGTCGAAATGTCAACACCATTAGATGTTGATGCAGCAAACAACGTAGCAATTGCATTTGTAGATCCTATTTGTCTGACCGTTTACAATGAATTTACGCCAAACAATGACGGAGCTAATGATTTGTTCAGAATTGACTGTATCGAAACTTATCCAAACAATGAGTTGAAAGTATATAACAGATACGGTTCATTGGTATATAGTAAACAACATTATGAAAATGATTGGGACGGAACCGCTAATGTATCCGGAGTTATCAATAGAGGAGATATGCTGCCAACAGGTACTTATTTCTATGTGATAGAATTAGGAGAAGGAACGGTTAAAAAAGGATGGTTATCTATAATGAGATAAGCTACCGTATTAATCATCTAATTAATTAAACTTAATAAGTATCGTTATGAAACTATATATAAAATCATTAGAATCGTATTTCATTTTAATATGTTCTTTTATCACATTTTGTGCCGCCGCACAACAGGATCCGCAGTACACGCAATACATGTACAATACGATGTCGGTGAATCCAGCTTATGCAGGATCTACCGGGACCATAGAGGCTACACTTTTGCATCGTTCGCAGTGGGTTGGAATTGATGGAGCACCCGAAACACAATCATTTTCTGTTCATTCACCTCTTCGAAACGAGATGATTGGTTTAGGATTAAGTGTTGTTAACGACAAAATTGGTCCGTCAAATGAGTTGTATATTGACGGTAACTTCGCTTACTCAATTCCTTTAGGGTATGAAAAAAGACTTGCGTTTGGATTAAAAGCGGGTATGCGAATGTTAAACGTAGATTGGTCAAAAGGACGATTCTATAATAACAATGATGTATTACTGAATCAGAATATTAATAATCAATTGAAACTGGCCGTAGGAGCAGGAGTTTACTACTATACTAACAAATGGTATGTTGGGCTTTCAGTTCCAAGTTTTATCAGAAGTGATTATTATAATGATATTCAGGAATCTATATCTTACGATCGATTGCATTACTACCTGATGGGAGGTTATGTTTTTGATTTGAATCCAAACTTAAAATTTAAGCCGGCATTTTTGGTAAAAGCAGTGAGTGGAGCACCACTTACTGCTGATATCTCGGCAAATTTTATGATAGTAGAAAAGTTTGTAGTAGGAGGATCTTACCGAACAGATGACTCGATAAGTTTTCTGGCAGGTTTTCAGATATCCAGAAGTTTTTATGCGGGGTATGCCTTTGATTATACCGTTAGTGGTTTGAATAAATACAACGATGGATCACATGAGATCATCTTGCGTTATCAGTTTATGAAAAAACAAAGTAAAATCAAATCACCTCGATTCTTCTAAAACATAAATTCTATGAAAAAACTATATATCCTCAGTTTAGTCTTGAGCATTACCTTTGGTTTTGCTCAAAAGACTAATTTAAAAAAAGCCGATGCATTGTTTAGAAATTTCTCTTATACCGATGCAGCTAAAGCTTACGAAGAGTGTTTACAAAATATAGAGAATCCAACAGCACAAACAATAAAGAATGCTGCAGATTCTTATTATTTTATTTCCGATGGAAGAAATGCACTTAGATGGTATAAAAGGCTCTATCAAATTCAAGGGAATAATCTGACTGATATTTATTACCTGCGCTATATTCAGTGTATGAAAGCGGTTATGGATTATGACGATGCCGATAAAATTACCAAAGAGTATCTCAATAAAAAAGGAGATCAGAAAGAGATCAATCGGTATGTTGCTCAGAAAAAACAATTAGACAGTCTGGCCAAAACAAAGTCTTTGTACGACACCAGAAACTTAGACATTAATACCAGCAAATCTGATTTTGGAGCTACATTTTTTCAGGACCGAATCGTATTTTCGTCCGCAAGAGATACTACGAAGTTTGCAGATAAACTTTACAACTGGAACAATCAGCCGTTTTTGAATTTGTATGTAGCCGAACGAAATCCTGCCGACGGAGGTCTGTTCAATGAAAAATTGTTTATACCAAATGTCATGACTAAATATCATGAAGCAACCGCATCTTTTGATGCCGGTGGAAAAACAATTTACTATACGTCTAATATTGTCAAGAAAAACAAATTAGTAGTCGACCAGGACAGAATTAATAACTTCCAAATTCTAAAAGGATCTTTAATTGACGGAAAAGTAGAAAATCCTCAAAAGATATTTTTTGACAGTGACGACTATTCGGTCGGGCATCCTAGTTTGAGTGACGATGGAAAATTACTCTTTTTCGCTTCAGATATGCCGGGAGGTTATGGCGAAACCGATTTGTATGTGGTTAAAATTGCAACTGACGGAACCATGAGTTCGCCGCAAAATCTAGGACCAAAAGTCAACACATTAGGAAATGATTTATTTCCGTTTTTTCGTAACGGAACACTTTATTTTTCTTCAGACGGACATTATGGTTTAGGAGATTTAGATGTGTACGAAAGTAAAATGTTGCCCGATGGAAGCTTTTCGACACCGAAAAATTTAGGAGCTCCGATAAACAGTAACAAAGACGATTTTACTTTTGTGATTGATAAAACCGGAAGTTATGGCTATGTGTCTTCCAACAGAGCAGGAGGAAAAGGCGATGATGATATTTATTCCTTTACTAAAGGTCAGCCCGTTTGCAATCAGAATATTTCTGGTAAGGCAATCGATCATAAATCAAAAGCACTTTTAGCCGATGTTACTATTATAGCTTATGATCCGTACAATGAAGTTTTGGCAGAAACTAAAACCAATTTTGACGGTAAATATGCTGTGACAATCCCTTGCAATAAAGCGGTTCGTTTGGTAGCTTCAAAATTTAATTACAGTGACGACGAAAAAAAGGTCGCAACAACCAAGATCAATGAAGCTGAAATTACCGATGTTGATTTTGAGCTTAGTAATTATGATGACCTGGTAGTGAAAAAACAAGGTGTCGAAAAAGTAGATGTTAACCCGATTTATTTTGATTACGACAAATACGATATTACGCCTTTAGCTGCCACTGAACTGGATAAAGTAGTATTTGTGATGCGAAAATTTCCTAAAATCCGCATCAAAATCGAGTCCCACACAGACTCTCGCGGTAAAGATGCTTATAATCTGAAACTTTCGGACAATAGAGCCAAATCGACACGCGATTATATTCTTTCGCAGGGAATTGACCCGGGAAGAATCGAAAGTGCTATTGGTTATGGTGAAAGCCGTCCGATCAATAAATGTAAAAATGGTGTAAAATGTACTGAAGCAGAACATTTGTTAAACAGACGCTCAGACTTTATTATAATTCAAAAATAGAGTTACATTTTTAGACTAATGATTTGATTGTTAGTGTGAATTTGTGAAATGAAGAAACCATTTGGAAGTTGGTTTTTATTAATTCTTTTTTAAGAAGAATGGGCAGGAAGAAAATCAAGTTGCATCGTTTTGCAACTTGATTTTCGATTTTATAAAACTTTCGGATTTTACTGTTTTTGAACAAAAATAATCCTAATTTTGGTATTCAATTATTCAAAATCATAACCTCCGGTATTTTAAAATCTTATGAGTACTCAAGAAACAATTCAGGCTTTACGAAACGAACTTAATCAGCACAATTACAATTATTATGTGTTAGACAACGCTACAATTTCTGATTATGATTTTGATATTAAGCTAAAGGAGCTTCAGGATTTAGAAAATAAACATCCTGAGTTTTTTGATGAAAATTCGCCAACTCAAAGAGTAGGAGGTGCTGTGACTAAGAATTTTAAAACAATTGCACACCAGTATCGCATGTATTCCCTGGATAATTCTTATTCTAAAGAAGATCTGTTAGATTGGGAAACTAGAATTCAGAAAGTTTTAGGAAATGTAGAGCTGCAATATACCTGCGAATTAAAATACGATGGCGCTTCCATCAGTATTACTTATGAAAACGGAAAACTGGTTCAGGCCTTAACAAGAGGAGACGGTTTTCAGGGAGATGAGGTAACCAACAACATCAAAACCATAAAGTCGATTCCTTTGCAATTAAAAGGAAACTACCCGGACAAATTTGATATTAGAGGAGAAATAATCCTGCCTTTTGCCGGTTTCGAAAAAATGAATCAGGATTTAATTGAAATTGGAGAAACACCTTACTCAAATCCCAGAAATACAGCTTCAGGAAGTTTGAAATTACAGGATAGTGCTGAGGTTGCCAAACGTCCGCTGGAATGTTTACTGTATTTTGTTACAGGAAACAATCTTCCGTTTACTTCCCAGTTTGAAGGATTGGAATCTGCCAGAAATTGGGGATTCAAAGTGCCTAACGAAGCAAAACTGGTACAAAATATGCAGGAAGTTTTCGACTTCATTGATTATTGGGACGTACACCGCCACAATTTACCTTATGAAACCGATGGTGTAGTGGTGAAAGTAAACAGCATTCAGCATCAGGAAGAATTAGGATACACCGCAAAATCGCCACGTTGGGCTATTGCTTATAAATTCAAATCAGAACAGGTTTCTACTAAACTTCAGTCTATTTCGTATCAGGTAGGTCGTACAGGAGCAATAACACCTGTAGCCAATTTAGAGCCGGTACAACTGGCCGGAACCATTGTAAAAAGAGCCTCTTTGCACAATGCGGATCAGATTGAAAAATTGGATATCAGAATCAATGACACCGTTTTCGTAGAAAAAGGAGGAGAGATCATTCCAAAAATAATTGCTGTAGATCTGTCCAAACGCCCTGAAGATTCAGAAGTTACTGCATACATCACGCATTGTCCGGAATGTCAAACCGAATTGATTCGAAACGAAGGAGAAGCCAATCATTATTGCCCTAACTTTTATGGATGTCCACCCCAGATTATAGGAAGGATTCAACATTACATTTCAAGAAAAGCAATGGATATTGAAGGCCTTGGCGGTGAAACAGTTGCCTTGCTTTTCAATAATAAATTGGTGCATAATTATGCCGATTTGTATGAATTAAAAGTAGAAGATATTTTACCTTTAGAGAGAATGGCGCAAAAATCTGCCGAGAATCTGGTAAAAGGAGTTGAAAAATCAAAAGAAATCCCATTTGAAAGCGTTCTTTTCGCCTTAGGAATTCGTTTTGTAGGTGAAACGGTTGCTAAAAAACTGGCGAAACATTATAAAAATATTGATGCATTGCGTCAGGCCACCCTGATGGATTTGATTTTGGTAGATGAAATTGGAGAAAGAATCGCTAAAAGTGTAATTGAGTTTTTTGAAAACGAAGAGAATCAGAAAATTATTGACCGTCTCAAAAGTTACGGCATTCAGTTTGAAATTGTAGAGAAGATAAACCCGAATGCGACCGAAAAATTTATCGGAAAAACATTTGTGGTTTCAGGAGTTTTTACTCAATTCTCAAGAGATGAATTGAAGAAAACTATTGAAGACAATGGTGGTAAGGTAGGAAGCTCTATTTCGGCAAAAACAGATTTTGTCGTCGCAGGAGATAATATGGGACCGGCAAAATTAGAAAAGGCCGGTAAGTTAAATATCCCTATACTGTCTGAAGAAGATTTTATAAACAAATTAAATGAAAGCGAATAAACCGTCGTTGATTTTATTTTTTTTAGCATTATTATGCACGGCCATTTTTGACTGGACCGAGCTGTTTTTATTTGCGACTTATGCCAAAGCCATTGTAATTCCTTCGATTTTTATTTACTTTTTGATTAGTACCGAATTTAATATCGGGAAAATCGAAGGGGTTATCTTTTTATTCAGTTTTGTTGGTCAGGTGTTTAATCTAATGGATATCGAAAGTTCTGAACTAGGGGGAGTCTTGTGCTTTCTGGTCGTTTACCTTTTAATTATCCGACTTTATCTGGGAGGACATGAAAAAATAAAACTGGAAAAAAAAGATTTTCTTCCAGTTTCTATAGTAGTTATTTTTATTGTATATCTCTTAGTATCAGCGCTGGGAATGCAATTTGATAATATGAAGCGCTTTAGTATGATTTATGTGATCTACGGAATCGTCTTAAGTGTGTTAAGCTTTTTTTCTTTTGTGAGTTATATTACAAAAGGAACTTATTTAGCTTTACTCATGTCATTAATGGCAATTTCTTATATCTTTTCAGACATATTTTATATTTTCAATGAATACTTTTCCTATTCCGTAGTTCTGGTATTGATCCGGGATGTCACCCAAATTTTAGCGTACTTTTTTATGGTCGAGTACTTTCTGGAAAGAACGAAAACCAAGAAAAAGAAAAGCGCTAAACAATAATTGATTTCCCTTCGTTTGTGTGAGCTTTATTTTTATCGAAGTAAAAATCTATTCTTCCTAAATTGATTCCGTAGCAGCCTACCTGATTCACCAAAACATCCTGATTGGCTTTGTTTTTTACAACAGTTGGCTTGTCTAAGAAAGTGTGTGTATGACCTCCAATAATCAAATCAATATCCTGAGTCTGAGCAGCCAGTTTTAAATCACAAATTTTAGATTCATCGTCTTTGTACTTGTATCCAAGGTGAGACAGACAAACTACTAAATCGCATTTCTCTTCTTTCTTTAACAATTGCGTCATATCCTGCGCAATTTCTACCGGATTGTTGTAAACCGTTTCTTTGTACAGTTGCTTGTCAACCAGTCCTGCGAGCTCGATTCCTAAACCAAAGACACCTACTTTAATTCCGTTTTTATTGAAAATTTTATAGGGTTTTACAAGACCGTTCATCACTGTATTTTTGAAATCGTAGTTCGAACAGATAAAATCAAAACTAGCGTGAGGCATTTGTGCGTGCAATCCGTCAAGACCATTGTCGAAATCGTGGTTTCCAATAGTCGATGCGTCGTACTTCATCATACTCATTAATTTAAATTCCAGTTCCCCTCCATAATAATTAAAGTAAGGAGTTCCCTGAAAAATATCACCGGCATCCAATAAAAGTACATTTGGATTTTCTCTGCGAATCGTTTCTATAAGTGCAGCTCTGCGTGAGACACCACCTTTGTTTGGATTACGGGGATCATCAGCCGGAAATGGATCAATATGACTGTGAACATCGTTAGTATGTAGAATGGTTAAGTGTTTGATATCGTTATTTTCAAAACTGCTCAACGACAAACCTAAACTTAATAAGGCAGTACTTGCAGCTGTTTTTTCGATAAATTCTCTTCTTTTCATTTTGTATGTTTTTGCGAAATGGTATTTTTATTCTTCTGTAATTCGGATGT
Source organism: Flavobacterium sp. CFS9 (assembly GCF_041154745.1). Classification (NCBI taxonomy): domain Bacteria; kingdom Pseudomonadati; phylum Bacteroidota; class Flavobacteriia; order Flavobacteriales; family Flavobacteriaceae; genus Flavobacterium; species Flavobacterium sp. CFS9. Next base: position 4,014,641 of record NZ_AP031573.1, read on the forward strand.
CTTTTGCTACCGGAATCGTATCAACTTCTTTGAAGTAATCAATTAATACATCTCTCAGTTTGTAGTTCAGATCATATTTTTGAACACTTTTTGCGAAAAAAGACATACTGTCTCCGCCATTTGCCAAATAATCATTTGTTGCTACATAGTAAATTTTATTAAGATCAAGAGGTTTTCCCTGAATCATAATATTCTTTGCAGTCTTATCTTTTGCAATTGTAAAAGTCATGCCTGATAAGGGTTGTGCTTTTTGCGCCTTAATAATATAGGAAGTCAATTCTAAAATTTGATCCCCCTTTAAAGCCATAACCACCATACTGTTTTCAAAAGGCATGATTTCAAATGCTGTTCTGGTTGTTACGTTTCCTTTAGGTAATATCGCTCGGATACCGCCATGATTTAATAAACATAAATCGATAGTTTTCTTCTCGCGTGCCTCAAAAACAAGGTTTCCTCTTTTAACACAAACGTCAGCCATAAGGTTGCCAATGCTGGTTTGCCATTTTCCTGTGCTTTTATCAAGAGTTTCAGGGCAATAAGCCAGAATATTATCCAAATCCTTATTGATATGATCACGATAAGGTTTAATAAAGTTCTCAATTGCAGGAGTTTCAGTTCCTTTTTCAGTTATCGGAAGTAGCTTTCCTTCAATTTTTGTTAGATTATAATTTTTCTGGCTACAGGAAAATATAAAAAAAAGTGTTAAGAATATAACAAAAAGTTTCAAAACTCCGTTATACTTTTTTAGTTTTACCATCTTAAATGCGACTTAAATAATTAATTTTGTAATCTGGTAAAAGTACTATGTTTTTAAATTATATAAAGGAATTTTTTGTAAAAAAATCATTAAAAAATAACTTGAATAATGTCAAAAATGAAGTATTTACAAGTAATGTGCAAACAATTGGTTTACTGATTGATGAGAGTAGATTTGATCATTCAGAAGACCTGATAAAGGAGTTGGTTTCAAAAGGAATTACTCCGGAGAATATCAAAATTGCAGTGTACAGAAGTAAATTTAGCGAGAAACAAACGTATTCAAGACCAACTTTTGGACGAAAAAGCGTCAATTGGAAAGGGGAGATTACAGAAGGTTTCTTGAATGAATTTATAAAAACAGAATTTGATCTTTTGATAAGTTATTATGACATCGAAACGGCCATTTTGATGCTGATAACTGCCAAGTCAAAAGCGAAGTTTAAAGTAGGATTCGCATCAGTAGATGAAAAATTAAATCGATGGATGATTGATACTGCTATAAAGAATTACAAACTTTTCGTGCACGAATTGTTTAGATATTTAAAGAGTATAAAATAAAATTATAAAGTAGAATATGCAATCATTAATAGGAACTGGTGTTGCCCTTGTAACCCCATTTAAAAAAGACTTTTCAGTAGATATCGAAGCTTTACAGCGTATCGTTAATTTTTCGATAGACGGTGGTGTTGAATATCTTGTAGTTATGGGAACAACGGCAGAAAATGCTACTCTGACACAAGCCGAAAAAGAACTGGTGATTAAAACGGTTATTGATACTAATAAAGGAAGACTTCCTTTAGTACTTGGAGTAGGAGGAAATAATACCATGCAGATAGTAGAAGAATTAAAAACAGGAGATTTTTCTGCTTTTGAAGCGATACTCTCCGTTTCTCCTTATTATAACAAGCCAACACAGGAAGGAATCTATCAGCATTTTAAAGCTATTGCGGAAGCTTCTCCAATTCCTGTGATTTTATATAATGTTCCGGGAAGAACATCCAGTAACATGCTGCCGTCAACAGTAATTCGTTTGGCGAATGATTTTGCTAATGTGGTAGCAATTAAAGAAGCTGCCGGAGATATGGCTCAGGCTTTACAGTTGATTAAAAATGCTCCGGAAGGTTTTCTGATTATTTCAGGAGATGATATGATTGCTTTACCAATTGTTTTGGCAGGTGGAGCAGGGGTGATTTCGGTTATTGGACAAGGTTTTCCAAAAGAATTTACAGAAATGATTCGTTTAGGACTCAATAAAAAGGTAACTGAAGCGTTTAAAACACAGTATCTTTTGTCTGATTGTATTGATATGATTTTTGAGCAGGGAAATCCTGCCGGAATTAAACAAGTTTTTCAAGCCCTTGGTATTGCTGAGAACACAGTACGTTTACCATTGGTAACTGTTGATGATTCATTAGCAGGCAGATTGAATGAATTTGTGAAAAACAGCATTAAATAAGTATGAGATTATCGGTGTTTTGTTATACCAAAAAAAATATTTTGTAGTAGCTAAATTAATAACTAAATTTGCCACCGAAACTTCGGTGTGATTTTGCTTTGGCATAATTGTCTAAGAAATCATAATAAAAGTAAGAAAATGAAAAAAATAGTATCTCTGTTAATTGTTGTTGTCCTTTTTTGTTCTTGTAGCGAATACCAAAAGGCATTAAAGAACGATGATGTTGCTGCAAAATTCGAAGTGGCAACGAAAATGTACGATGCAGGTAAATATTCAAAAGCCATACGTCTTTTTGAACAATTGGCATCTTCTTACAGAGGGAAGCCTCAGGCAGAGAAATTATTTTACATGTTCTCACAATCTTATTACAAAACAAAGCAATATTACTTAGCGGGTTATCAGTTTGAGAGTTTCGTTTCTGGTTATCCTCGAAGTGAAAAAGTTCAGGAAGCTGCTTTTTTAGGAGCGTACAGCTATTCTAAATTAGCACCTGTTTACAGCCTGGATCAGACAGATACTGTAAAAGCTTTAGAGAAATTACAGACTTTTATTGAAAGTTACCCAAATTCTGAGTATATCGCTCAGGCAAATGAAGCTGTAAAAGTTTTGAATGGTAAACTGGAGAAAAAAGCATACGAAAACGCTAAAGGTTACAATACAATTTCTGATTACAAATCAGCATTAATTGCTTTTGATAATTTTATTGCTGATTTTCCGGGAACACCGTTAAAAGAAGATGCATTGTTTTATAAATACGATTCAGCATATAAATTAGCAATTAACAGTATTCCTTCAAAAATGGAAGAGCGTTTAAATGTGGCTAAAGTAGCTTATGGAAACTTAATTAAGTTTAATAGTGCTACGAAGTATAAAAAAGAGGCAGATGAAATGAATGCCAGAGTGGAAACAGATTTACAAAAATTTACTAAATAAAATAAAGTCATGGATTTAAAAAAGACGAATGCTCCTGTAAATACAATAACTTACAATAAAACGGTTATTGAAGAGCCAACAGGAAATGTGTATGAAGCAATTACCATTATGGCTAAAAGAGCAAATCAAATTAACTCTGAAATTAAAAAAGAATTGACAGAGAAATTAGAAGAGTTTGCTACTTATAACGACAGTCTTGAAGAAGTTTTTGAAAATAAAGAACAAATCGAAGTTTCTAAATTTTACGAAAAATTACCAAAACCTCACGCTTTAGCAGTTCAGGAGTGGTTAGACGGTAAAACATACCACAGAGGTTCAAACAAATAATATAGTATAATGTCAGTTTTAAACGGGAAGAAAATTTTACTAGGGGTTTCTGGTGGAATTGCAGCCTATAAAACAGCCTCATTAGTACGACTCTTTATAAAAGCAGGTGCACATGTCCAAGTGATAATGACACCTGCTTCTAAGGATTTTGTAACTCCACTTACTTTATCTACACTATCAAAAAATCCGGTACATTCCAGTTTCTTTAATCAGGATGATGAAGATGCTGTTTGGAACAATCACGTTGATTTGGCTCTTTGGGCCGATTTGATGCTGATTGCACCTGCAACATCCAATACCTTGTCTAAAATGACAACCGGAAACAGCGATAATCTTTTAGTTGCTACTTATTTATCAGCCAAATGTCCGGTTTATTTTGCACCGGCAATGGATTTGGACATGTACAAACATCCTTCGGTTTTGTCTAGTTTTACGGCTTTAAAAAGTTTCGGGAACATTATGATTCCGGCTGAAAGCGGTGAGTTAGCCAGCGGTTTATCCGGAGAAGGAAGAATGGCTGAACCCGAAAATATTATTGCCTTTCTGGAAGCCGATTTAGAAAGTAAATTGCCTTTAAAAGGAAAAAAAATACTAATTACTGCCGGTCCTACATACGAAGCGATCGATCCTGTGCGTTTTATAGGAAATCATTCTTCGGGAAAAATGGGTTTTGATCTGGCAAATGAAGCCGCAAACTTAGGTGCTCAGGTGATTTTAGTTGCAGGACCTACACATTATAAGGCTAAGAATAGTTTAGTAGAAGTAATCAATGTAGTTTCGGCACAGGAAATGTACGAGGCTTGTCATGAGTGTTTTAATGATGTTGATGTAGCAATCGCTGCTGCTGCAGTAGCTGATTACAGGCCAAAAGTAGTCGCTTCACAAAAGATTAAGAAAGCAGCAGATGAATTTTCGATCGAACTTGAAAAAACAAAAGATATTCTGGCTTCATTAGGAGCGATAAAGAAAAATCAGTTTTTAATTGGATTTGCATTGGAAACTGAGAATGAAATTGAAAATGCGAAGCTGAAAATTCAGAAAAAAAACTTAGATTTGATTGTTCTAAATTCCTTACAAGATGAAGGGGCTGGTTTTAAAAAAGAAACCAATAAAGTAACCTTTATTGATCAGGGGTTTAAAATAGAACCAATGGAATTAAAATCAAAAGAATCTGTTGCTGTTGATATTTTAAATAAAGTGATTTTGCATTTTGCGAAATCATAAGGATTTAGAGTAAAGAAAGCAATAACAAGGATAGTAAGTCTGTTATATGCTGTAATCAAAATAATATCTTTCGTATGAATAAACTAGTTACTTTTTTAGCATTTTTGATTTTTGGCTTCACACAAGCACAGCAGCTAAATTGCACTGTAACTATTAATACAGAAAGATTACCCAATCCCAATCAGCAGGTTTTTAAAACGCTTCAGACTTCTTTGTCGGAGTTTGTCAATAAAACAGATTGGACCGGAGTGGCTTTAAAACAAAATGAGCGAATCAATTGCTCGATGTATATTACACTGTCATCGAACAGCTCTGATCAGTTTTCAGGGACGATTCAGGTACAATCCTCACGATTGATTTATAATTCTACTTATTCTTCACCAGTATTAAATTACAACGATAAAGATTTCAATTTCAGATATATTGAATACGAACCTTTGTTGTTTAATCCGACTACGTTTGAGTCCAATTTAGTATCTGTAGTTTCTTTTTACAGCTATATAATTTTAGCGATGGACGCCGATAGTTTTCAAATGGGCGCAGGAAATCAGTATCTTGAAATCGCACAGAATATTGCAAGCGTAGCACAGCAAGGAGGATCAAAAGGCTGGAGCCAGTCAGATGGAGTTCAAAACCGTTATTATCTGATTACTGATATGATTTCGCCAATGTACAGCGATTTGCGTCAAACCATGTTCATGTACCATAACGGTTTAGACGGGATGAGTCAGGATTTGAAAGCGGCTAAAGAAAAGATTAAGTCGGGTTTGATGCTTCTCGGAAAATTGAATTCGGTAAAGCCTAATGCCTTTTTGACGAGAGTGTTTTTTGACGCCAAATCAGACGAAATTGTCTCCATATTTTCAGGAGGACCGAGTATTCCAATTACAGATCTGACCGATGTCTTAAATAAAGTATCTCCGTTGAATAGTACCAAATGGTCGCAGATTAAATTTTAGTCTGCTTACAAAATACTCTCTTTATTAATTTTTATATTTCCCAAATTTCCATGATTACGTCCTTGTCGATTAAAAACTATGCACTGATTGAAAAATTAACTATAGATTTTTCAAAAGGTTTTTCTATTATTACAGGTGAAACAGGTGCAGGTAAATCTATTATATTAGGAGCGATAGGATTGGTTTTAGGAAAAAGAGCCGATTTAACTTCGCTAAAAAATAAAGAAGAAAAATGTGTAATTGAAGCACAATTTGAAATTTCTAAATACAACCTGAAAGATTTTTTTACAGCAAATGATCTCGATTATGAAGACGAGACGATTATTAGAAGAGAAATTTTGCCTTCAGGAAAATCGCGTGCTTTTATTAATGATAGTCCAGTAAATTTGCAGGAACTGCAGGATCTAAGTTTGTTTTTGATTGATATTCATTCACAACAGCAAACTCAGGAGTTATCAGACGAAGGAGTTCAGTTTAAAATTATTGATGCTATTGCCAATAATGGAGAAGTGATTCAATCGTATCAGGATATTTTGAAAGGATATAAATCAGATAAATCCAAACTAAATGCTTTGTTGAAAAAACAAAGCGATTCAGGAAAGGAGCAGGAATACAATACTTATTTGTTAAATGAATTGGTTACTGCAAAACTAAAATCAGGTGAGCAGGAAGAATTGGAAGCCGATTTTGAAAAACTGAACAATGTTGAGATCATAAAAGAGGCAATGGACAAATCGCTGGCAATTGCTAATGAAGAGCAATTTGGCGTTTTCCACAATCTGAATGAAATAAAAGCAGCCTTACAAAAAATAGCGCTTTTTTCTCCGGAATATCAAAGTGTTTTTGAGAGAATTACAAGTTTAACCATTGAATTTGATGATGTTTCGAAAGAATTACAGAATGCCTCTGAAAAGCTTTTAAACGATCCTGCACAATTAGAATTAGTGAGTCAAAAACTGCAGCTGATTTATAATTTGCAGAAAAAGCATCAGGTAACTACTGTTGATGAATTGCTTGGAATACAGACGACATTAGAAAATTCCCTAATGGAATTGGATAATATTGGAGATGAAATCACTGCTTTGTCAGAATCAATAGCACAGAAAGTGATAGAATTAGATGCTTTTGCGGTGATCATTCATCAAAACAGAATCGATGCGATTCCGGTTTTGTCTCAAAAGTTAGTTTCAATTTTAGAGACATTGGGAATGCCAAATGTTCGTTTCAATATGGAGCTTTTACCATCTGAGACCTATTTTCAAAACGGGAAAGATGAGTTGCAGTTTTTATTCTCAGCCAATAAAGGAACTGATTTCGGCTTACTGAAAAAAGTAGCATCAGGAGGAGAGATGTCCCGTATTATGTTAGCAGTTAAAGCAATTTTAGCGCAATATTCAAAACTTCCAACCTTAATTTTTGATGAGATTGATACCGGAGTTTCAGGAGAAATTGCGATTAGAATGGGAGAAATTATGAAAGAAATGAGTACTACAATGCAAATTTTTGCCATAACTCATTTGCCTCAAATTGCAGCCAAAGGAGATTCACACTTTAAAGTCTCTAAATCAACGGTTGATGAGGATACACAATCAGAACTTAAGTTATTGTCTCAGGAAGAAAGAGTTATAGAAATTGCTCAAATGTTATCCGGAGCAGTTGTCTCTGATTCGGCTTTAAATCATGCTAAAGCCTTGTTGAACTAAAGAAATAATTTATATTTGTCATCTTAAAAGCGAATTAAACAAACGTAAATAAAATAAAATCTTTGCATTTTTAAAGATTTTTTAAAATACGAAAAAAACAAAAATATGATTATAGAACCTAGAATGAGAGGATTTATTTGCTTGACAGCCCACCCAAAAGGCAGCGAGCAAAATGTTAAAAATCAAATAGAGTATATAAAATCAAAAGGACCAATTGCAGGAGCAAAAAATGTCTTAGTTATTGGTGCTTCAACAGGTTTCGGATTGGCTTCAAGAATTACAAGTGCTTTTGGCTCTGATGCTGCAACTATTGGAGTATTTTTTGAAAAACCACCGGTTGAAGGAAAAACAGCTTCACCAGGATGGTATAATTCTGCTGCATTTGAAACAGAAGCCCACAAAGCAGGTTTATATGCAAAAAGTATCAATGGAGATGCTTTTTCAAACGAAATTAAAAAACAAACTTTAGATTTAATTAAAGCTGATTTAGGTCAGGTTGATTTAGTAATCTACAGTTTAGCTTCTCCGGTGCGTCAGCACCCGGTTACTGGAGTTTTACATCGTTCGGTTTTAAAGCCAATCGGACAAACTTTTACTAATAAAACAGTTGATTTTCATACCGGAAATGTTTCCGAGGTTTCTATTGCTCCGGCAAATGACGAAGATATCGCCAATACAGTTGCTGTAATGGGAGGGGAAGACTGGGCAATGTGGATTGATGCTTTAAAAGCAGAAAATTTATTAGCTGAAGGTGCTACAACAGTGGCATATTCTTATATTGGACCATCATTAACAGAGGCAGTTTACCGTAAAGGTACAATTGGTCGTGCGAAAGATGATTTAGAAGCGACAGCATTTTCTATTAGTGATACATTAAAATCTATCGGAGGAAAAGCTTATGTTTCTGTAAACAAAGCTTTAGTAACTCAGGCAAGTTCTGCAATTCCGGTTATTCCATTGTATATTTCTCTTTTATACAAAACAATGAAAGAAGAAGGAATTCACGAAGGTTGTATCGAGCAAATCCAGCGTTTGTTTCAGGACAGATTGTACAATGGAGGAGAGGTTCCTGTAGACGAAAAAGGAAGAATCAGAATCGACGATTGGGAAATGCGTGAGGATGTACAGGCTAAAGTGGCTAAACTTTGGTTAGAAGCTACAACTGAAACATTACCTGCAATTGGAGATTTGGCAGGATATAGAAACGACTTCCTGAATTTATTTGGATTTGAATTTGCTGGTGTAGATTATGCTGCTGAAGCGAATGAAGTTGTTGAGATTGAAAGTATCAAATAAAAAAGAAAAAAATACAATTATAAATGAAAACCATTCGTTGCGACGAATGGTTTTTTTATGAATATAACATATCTTTGTTAAAATTTTGAAATTTAAAATATTGCCACTTTAATACCGCGTGATCGCTATGATTTTTTCTTTAATTATACCCGTGTATAATCGTCCGGATGAAGTAGATGAGCTTTTAGAAAGTTTATCTAAATCCGATTATAATGAAGCCTTTGAAATTGTTCTTGTCGAAGACGGATCATCAATACCTTGTAAAGATGTCGTAATGAACTATCAGGGCAAATTGAATATATCGTATTATTTTAAAGAAAATTCAGGGCCGGGTGATTCAAGGAACTTTGGAATGCAAAAGGCCAGAGGTGATTACTTTATCATTTTTGATTCTGATTGTATTATACCTCCTAATTATTTGACAGAGGTTCGAAAAGCACTTAATAAAGAGTATGTGGATTGTTTTGGAGGACCGGACAAAGCATTAGATAGTTTTTCTGATATTCAGAAAGCCATTAATTTTGCGATGACTTCATTTTTAACAACGGGAGGAATTCGTGGGGGCTCTGAAAAGATCAATAAATTTCAGCCCAGAAGTTTTAACATGGGGATTTCAAAGAAAGCTTTTATAGCTTCAAAAGGATTTGGAAATATTCATCCGGGAGAAGATCCGGATCTTTCTATTCGTTTGTGGAATCTTGGATTTGAAACCAGATTGTTTACAGAAGCGTATGTATATCATAAACGTAGAATTGACTGGGAGAAATTTTCGGTTCAGGTGAATAAATTCGGAATCGCCAGACCGATATTAAATAGCTGGTATCCGGAACATAATAAATTGACATTCTTTTTTCCAAGTGTTTTTGTTGTAGGATTATTATTAGCTTTTTTATTGTTAATTTTTAATATTGATATCTTGTTACAATTATATTTTGTATATTTCGTGGTAATTTTTCTGACAGCCACTATACAGAATAAAAGCATTAAAATTGGATATCTATCTGTAATTGCAGTATGGAAGCAATTTTATGGCTATGGAACCGGATTTTTAAAATCGTTCCTAAAAGTTATTGTTTTAAAGAAAAAACCCCAAGAGGCTTTTCCTAATATGTTTTTTAAAATATAGGTATGGCTAAAATTATTGGCCTGACAGGCGGAATAGGAAGCGGAAAAACCACTATTGCAAACTACTTTGCAGAAATGGGGGTACCCTTGTATATCGCCGATGATGAAGCCAAAAAAGTAATGCAGTCTGAAAAGATTGTACAACAAATTAAACTTGCTTTTGGAGACTCGCTCTTTGAAAATGACGTTTTAAACAGAGCAAAATTAGCCGAGATTGTTTTTAATGATGCCGACAAACTGGCTATTTTAAATTCAATTGTACATCCGGCAGTTAAAGAAGACTTCGAGCTTTGGTTGTTAAAAAATAAAAAATACGATTATGTAATTTACGAAGCTGCAATTTTGTTTGAAAGTGGCCGTTATAAAGATTGTGATGTTATAGTAACTGTTATAGCTCCTGAAGAGATAAGAATTGAAAGAGTTGTTAAACGTGATAAAACTACACGGGAACAAGTTTTGAGTCGGATGAAAATGCAGTGGGATGATGAAAAACGAATTTCTTTAAGCAATTTTGTTATTAATAACAGTAATCTTAAAATTGCTAGAGAAGAAGTTGTTAAAATTCTTAAAATTTTAAATATAAAACAAAATCAGTCTTAAATGTTAATATTTGGTTAATGTATTATTTAGTATATTGTTAAAATATTAATTTTGTTTCGATGAATAAATTATTTTTTAGATTACTTGTTTTATTGATGAGCTTGTCCTTAATAGGGATAATTTTGGTGCAGGTATATTGGTTTAATTCTTCGTTCAAAAATAACGATGAACAGTTTAAATATCATGTTACTCAGGTAATTGGAAATGTTGCTGATAAATTGGAGCAGCAGGAAGAATACAGTTTTTACGATAAATACAACCGCATTAAAGACAGTACCGGTAAAACACCTAAAAAAGAAGACTTACTGCAGGTTTTTTACATTCAAAGAAATGCAAAAACAAACAAAACAATAGTTTATTCTAATACGCTTACATCTGAAGATTATGATATTAGCGGCTCGATTTTTAATAAAAAATTTAGCAGCGAAAGATTTAAAAACTTTAGTTCGAAGAGAGTTACAGAAGTATACAATAATAACAATAATATTGACAATAGTACTTTAGGACAAAGTATTATACCTGACTTAAAAATCGAAAAATCAGGGAGTCTTGATATTTTAAATAAAGTTCAACAGCAAATTCAGTATAAAGATGTTGCTTCGTTGACACCTATAGAAGGTAGAATTACAAAAGATAAACTTCAAAAACTCTTAAAGAAAGAACTGGAAGAATATGGTGTGAAAACCAAATTTGAATACGGAGTTCTTAATAATGGTCTTGCGACGAAAGTAAGATCGGATGGATTTCATTACGATAAAGATGCAAGTTACCACGTGCCAATTTATACAGATAATGAAGGAAATAGTAAGTATGAATTATTCATTACGTTTCCGCATAAAAAGAAATTCTTATTGTCAGAATTATTAAGTATTACCATATTATCAATAATTTTTACATTAATCATTATAGTGGCATATACCAGTGCGTTGAATCAGTTGTTACGTCAAAAACATATTTCTGAAATCAAGACGGATTTTATAAATAATATGACGCATGAATTTAAAACGCCAATAGCAACGATTAATTTAGCTTTGGATGCGATTAAAAACCCTAAGATAATTGAGGATAAAGAGAAAGTGTATCGCTATCTTCAAATGATCCGGGATGAAAATAAAAGAATGCATGCTCAGGTAGAAAACGTGCTTCGTATTTCTAAACTTGAAAAGAAAGAATTAGATATTACAAAAGAGCCAACTGCTATTCATGATATTATTGATGATGCAATTGAACATGTAAATTTAATTTTAGAAGACAGAGGTGGAAGCGTTGCGAAGCATTTTAATGCAGCGAGAACGACCTGCCTGATCAACGAAGTACATTTTACAAATGTATTGGTTAATATTTTGGAGAATGCGATAAAATATTCACCAGGTGCACCGGAGATAGAAATTTTTACAGAAAATGTGAAAGACATGATTCTGATAAAAGTAAAAGATAATGGTCTCGGTATGAGTAAGATAGCTCAAAAGCGAGTTTTTGAGAAATTTTACAGAGAACATACAGGAGATTTACATAATGTAAAAGGACACGGACTAGGTCTGGCCTATGTGAAAAGAATAGTAGAGGACCATAATGGTCAAGTATATGTTGAAAGCGAGAAAGGAAAAGGTAGCACCTTTATAATAAAAATACCATTAATAAATTAAAATATGGAAAATAATAACAAAAGAATACTTTTAGTAGAAGATGACCTTAATTTTGGGGCAGTTCTTAAAGATTATCTAATGTTAAATGACTTTGAAGTTACTTTAGCTAAAAACGGTATGGAAGGTTTCGAAAAATTCAAGAAAGATGTATACGATTTATGTATTCTTGATGTGATGATGCCTTATAAAGATGGTTATACTTTAGCCAAGGAGATTAGAGAAAAGAACAGTGAAGTGCCAATTATCTTCTTAACAGCTAAATCAATGAAAGAAGATGTATTGAAAGGATACAAAGCCGGTGCTGATGATTATTTGAATAAGCCTTTTGATTCTGAGGTTTTATTGATGAAGATTAAAGCAATTATTCAAAGAAAATCTGCTGATACAAAAGCTGAACAAGTGCAGTTTGAGTTTAATATTGGTAAATTCCATTTAAATTCTAAATTAAGATTTCTGACATTTGAAAGCGAAGAACCGATAAAATTGTCTCCAAAAGAGAATGAATTGCTTAAGATGTTGATTCTTCATGAAAATGATTTAATGCCAAGAGAATTAGCTTTGACTAAAATCTGGAGAGATGATAACTATTTTACATCCAGAAGTATGGACGTTTACATTGCTAAACTTAGAAAATACTTAAAAGCTGACGAAGATGTTGAAATCTTAAACATTCACGGTGAAGGTTTCAGACTTGTTGTTAAAAGCAAAGTTACAGAATAACAAAAAATAAAGACCAAACAGAAAAATATTAGAGTCCTGAGAAATCAGGACTTTTTTTATGCGAAATTTTAACAGCCTGGCACGAGAAGTTCGTTAAGATTTAGTTTTAAGGCTTTGCGAATACTGCGTTTTTTTCTCTGCGTTCTTTGCGGTTAAGCAAAAAAGATAAAAAAAACATTATTAAAGTGTAATTTCTATCTTTTTGATTTTAAGCAATGTAGTTTCTGTTTTGGTTTTAGCATAATATAAATAAATTTTTTGTAATGATTTTTCTTAAAATAAATTTGGAAAATCAAAAAAGTATTCTGAATATTTGCAGACGAAAAAAATAATAACCCTTTAAAAACGAAGAAAAAATGTTTGTATTTACATCTACATCTCAGAGCTTCACATCAAACAATTTTGATGAAGTGCTTCTTCGTGGCTTATTTCAATCTTAGAAATATACTTTTAGATATATAAAAGCCCGAAGACATTTAGTTTCGGGCTTTTTTTTATTCTAGACACTTCAAATTTTCCCGAAAATCGATTTTTATTTATCCTTCACGGATAAAATGCTAAGCCTATTGGGCTGTTAATTTAATGCACTATAATTTTTTTATGGAAAATTATACGGTAGATGAGTATGCTTTATGTGCTCGTTTTAAAAGTAAAAGAAAGAAAAGACGATTAATTAAAGAAGATTTTGAAAAGCAATTAATTGAGTTAAGAAAGCTTGAAGCTGACCTTTGGAAAAAGCGTAGAGATTTACCTCTTGTTCTATTGGAAGTTCCCTATCAAAAAGGATGGCAGCGTAATTTTAAGTTAAGAGATGATGTCGCCAGATCAAGTGAAGCTTCATTTTACAGAGAATTATTGGAAAAAATAAATACGTGGAGGTTTTCTCCTGAAAAATCTTTTAAGAGAAAGAAAAAGAGAAAAAGAAAACATGTATACGTTGAGAATATCCAAACTGTAAAAGAATTTTCTGAATGGGAATGGAAAAGTTCAAAATTAGAATTGACCGAAAAAGAAAAAACACATTTTTATAAAAGAGAACGCTGGTGTAGCAATTGTAAACGATACAAAATTAACTATGTATTCAATGAGCCTTGGCGATATGTGCTGCGTGTTAGTCCTTATGTGATAACACATACCCAAATGGTTGATTCTGATTTGGAAAGTCAAATTCAGTTTATAGACAATTATATTGTAAACAATCATCTGAGATATAAAATAAACAGATTAATACATGGCACTTCTCATAAATGGAGCTACTACGAAAAAGAGAATCCAAAAGAGAGAAGTCCAATTAAAAATAAAAGTCTGCAGGCATTGTATCAGCAATATGTAGACGAAATGATCTAAATCATGGGAAATAAATTATCCGGAAAAGACCTGATTAAATTGGGGTTTCCAAAAAACAATTCAATAAATATCGCCTTAGGGCAAATAAACAGATATAGAAAAAGAGAGAAAAAAGAATCTATTCTAACCGAAGCAAAAGATGTTTTGCTAAATCCTGAAAAGTACGAAGGAAATGGTACTTGGGGTAAGGTGGCAGAAGGTTTAATAAAACCGGTTCAGGTAAGAATGCATCAGCTTAAAAATACCAGAGCTCCTTTCAAAATTTTTGGAGAAAACGAGATTGATGAACAGGCGAAATATCAATTGTATGATTCCTTAAAACTGCCAATTTCAGTAGCCGGCGCTTTAATGCCGGACGCGCATTCGGGTTATGGACTGCCAATCGGAGGAGTTTTAGCCACTGATAATGCCGTAATTCCGTATGGAGTTGGTGTAGATATTGGATGCCGAATGAGTCTTTCGATTTTTGACTTACCAGCTTCTCATTTTAAAGGTAAAGAACATCAATTAGAAGCTATTTTGAAGGACAATACCAAATTTGGAATCTATGAAACTCATGCTTCAAGAGTAGATCATGATGTTTTTTATAAAAGTGAATTTCAAGACATTCCATTATTGAAAAATCTTTTGCCAAAGGCTTATAAACAGTTAGGAAGTTCCGGAGGCGGGAACCATTTTGTAGAATTTGGGATTGCTAAAATTGAGAACCCTGAAAATGAGTGGAAGCTTGATAAAGGAGAGTATTTCGCAGTTTTATCGCATAGCGGATCTCGGGGATTAGGAGCAAATATTGCTAAACATTATACCTATTTGGCGACAAAACAATGTCCGTTGCCAAAAAATGTGCAGCATTTGGCCTGGTTGGACCTGAATACGCATGACGGTCAGGAATATTGGCTTGCTATGAATTTAGCCGGTGAATATGCAAAAGCCTGTCACGATGATATTCACAGACGAATTGCCAAAGCTATCGGAAAAAGGGTAGTGGTTACGATTGAAAATCACCACAATTTTGCTTGGAAAGAAATGGTAAACGGTCAGGAATGTATTGTACATAGGAAAGGTGCAACGCCTGCAGGAGGGGGACAATTAGGAATTATTCCCGGATCGATGACCGCTCCCGGTTACATCGTGAAGGGTAAAGGTAATGCTGAGAGTTTAAACTCTGCGTCCCACGGTGCAGGACGTTTATTTTCGAGAGCAAAGTGCAAAAGTATTTTCACGCAAAGTGAAATTAAAAAGGTATTAAAAGCGAATGAGGTTACCTTGATTGGAGGGAACATTGATGAAGCACCTATGGCGTACAAGGACATTACTAAGGTGATGTCAAATCAAAGTGATTTGGTTGAAGTTCTGGGAACTTTCATACCAAAGATTGTTAGAATGGACCGATAAAAAACAAAGATTATGAAAAGATTTCAGGATGAAAATAAGTTTTTAGAAAGTTTTGTAAATGAGATTTTAGTGAAGTGCCCGAAATGTGATTCTAAGGCTAAGATAAAAAGCAAACTTTCAGAGGGATGTGAGTGCGGGCATTGTTATACTAAAGTTTTTGAATGTAAAGATTGTTATCTTAAACTGGATAGTCCCGTTTATCAGTATATTGCTTATGGTAAAGCGCATTGCAATCAATGCTATGAGAAGTATGAATTTAGATCACAGCCCTTAAAAGAGAAGCCGAATAAGTATAAAACGAAATGTCCGCATTGTAATTTTCAGGAAGAATGGAAGCCAAAAGTAGAAAAGGTTTTGAAGAACTCAAAAAAAGATAACGGTTTAGTTAGAGAGCATTATTACAATCTGCCACTTTGGTTTCAAAAAGAAGTGGGAACAGCTATTTTTTGGGCTTATAACCAGCAGCACATCGATTATTTAGGGAGATACATTGAAGCAGAATTAAGAGAAAGAAATAATAAAGGAAGTGGTAACGGTACAGTAGTTTCAAGACTTCCAAAATTTGTAAAAGAAGCTAAAAACAGAGAAAAGCTTCTTAAGATAATAGAAAAATGGAAAAAATAATTCAGATAACAGCAGGTCGGGGACCGGCAGAATGCACCTGGGTAGTGGCTCAGGTACTTAAAAAAGTTCTGGAGGAAGCACAGGAGGAGCAATTAGAAACGACTTTACTTCAGCGGGAAGCAGGTCAGGAGAATGGAACAATTGAAACGGCAACAATTGCAGTAAAAGGTAAAAATGCTGCTCAATTTGCAGCTTCCTGGACAGGAACTATTCAGTGGATTGATCAAAGTCAGTTTAGGAAAATGCACAAACGTAAAAATTGGTTTATTGGCATTTTTGAGATTGAACCACTACAGAATGTATCAATTGTAGAAAGTAACATTCAGTATCAGGCCATGCGAAGTTCCGGGGCTGGCGGACAGCATGTAAACAAGGTGAGTTCGGCAATCAGAGCGACTCATGTTCCAACAGGAATTGCAGTTGTTGCGATGGACAGCCGTTCACAGCATCAGAATAAAAAACTGGCTACAGAACGATTATTAAAAAAAATAGAAGACGAAACTTTACAACAGCTTAAAAATCATGTCGGAAAACAATGGGAAAATCAACTGAACATTCAGCGGGGGAATCCGATCAGAGTTTTTACCGGAACTGATTTTAAAAAGAATAAAATAGAGAAAAGTTATAAAGGAACGCGTCAGAAGTTAACAACAGATTTACGAAATGAAAACAATAGATAAATATCTCTTTCAGGCTCTGGACAGTTATCCTTATTCATTAGAAGAAACGATTGAATCTTTGGATTATGCATTTTCATTTGATGCTAAAAATACGATGATTTTTTGTTTGTATGGACGGATTCAGGCGGAGCAATTGTGGAATTATGAAGAAGCCAAATGGTATTTTCAGGAAGCTTTGGCAATAAATATTTATGCACTTGAGATATATCCGCATTATGCGCAAACTTTAATTTTGAATGAAGATTTTGAAGAGGCAGAAAAATTAATTGATTTTGCTTTAACGGTAAAAGGAATCAACAAGTCTGAAATTTTTGTCAAAAAGGCAATTCTTTACGAAGCACAGCAACAGTTTGAATTAGCCTTAAAAGAAATTAAAAAAGCCAAACTTTGTACGTTACAATTTGCCTTTGAATGCAACATTAGAGAAGTTGAGAAAAGGATTGAAGGTAAGATGGATCTGTTAAAGAAGAAGAAAAAAAAGTCAAAATAACTTGATTGAATAAAAAACGATGCAACACCGCATCGTTTTTTATTTTTATTATAGGGAATCAAATTTTAAATACACCACATTTGTCTTTTCGACTGAAAGGAAAAATCACATTAGAAACTCCACATGAGTTGAGATTAAAGAGAAGTTTTTTAAAAGTTTCTGTTATTTCCAGTGCAATTTTAAAGCAAAAGATGTTTTTTCACCTTTGGTAATACTGAATGTTGAAATAGTTTGATTATCGTTTTCGCCCTCATGAATGATCACATTATCCTGAAGCGAAAGTTCTTTCATGAAGTTCATTTCAAAACTTTTTACTTCCTGTTTCAGGATTTTTTTGGGGTCAACGTGATCGAGACACCATTCCAGATACTTGACATTGTTGACGTGATTTACAATATCCAGATCAGAGAGGTAAACTGTTTTTTCAAAAATAGCTTCTTTTTCATGAGTGATATTTATTTTTGAAAAACCTTCTGTAGTAGCGCGTTTCTCCGGATACAATTCAAAATGTTCGTAAGGCAGTGCTAAAGCTTCCGGACGTCGTAGTTGTGTATTAAAAACAGCCCAGAAAGTTTCACATCCCACTATTTTTTTTCCGTTTGCGTGTATCTCTAAAGCACGAACGGAACGGGAATTTTCTAAACTGTTGATCCATGTTGTGACTGTAACAACATCTCGCCATTTTGGTAGATCAATAATTTCTACTCGCATACGGCTTAAGACCCAGGCCTGATGAAATTCCTGCATATCAGTAAAGCTGATGCCTCCAATTTCAGAATGTGCAGCAGCTGTCAATTGCAGAATGTTGCATAAGTCGGTGTACTTTAGAAAACCATTTGGCGTACATTGCGTAAAATTGATTTCCCAGTCTTTGCTTAGAATGGAAGTAAAATTAGGAGATATTGGCATTACTGAATTTTAGATTTTAGAGTGTTGATTTTTGTTTTTCTATCAGAAGAAAGAAATAGATTTTACTTTAGAAGGTTTTCGATGTAAGTTGTGATTTCTTTTCTATCTGTTGCGTAATCAAACCATTTGGCAGCTTCGTTTCGTTTGAACCAGGTGAGTTGCCTTTTGGAGAAGCGTCTGGTATTTTTCTTGATTTCTTCGATGGCAAATGGCAACGAGAATTCTCCATCAAAATAACTAAATAATTCGCGATACCCGACTGTTTGAAGCGCATTTAACGTTTTGTTGGGATACAAAGCTTTGGCTTCTTCCAGTAAACCGTCATTCATCATTATATCTACACGCTGATTGATACGGTTGTAAATTATAGCCCTGTCGGCTTCTAAACCAATCAAAACAGGAGTAAAATTTCGGTTGTTTTTCTTCTGATTTAAGAAAGAAGAGTAGGGTTTCTGAGCCCCAATACAGACCTCTGTGAAACGCATCATTCTTTGCGGATTTTGAAGTGTTTGAGGGTTTTCTATAGTGAGTTTTTGATAATAATCGGGATCCAGTTTTTGTAATTGTTCCTGTAGATAATGGATTCCGAGTTTTTCGTAGTTTGCGTTTATCTCAGAACGTATTTCGGGATCAATTTCAGGAAACTCATCAAATCCTTTTAAGATGGCATCAACATACAGCCCTGAACCGCCAATTAATATAGCGAAATCATTTTTGGAGAATAATTCTTCTAATTTTAAAAGCGCTTCTTTTTCATAGTCACCAACTGTATAATTTTCGAAAATAGATTTATTCTGTATAAAATGATGTGTCGCTGAATGTAATTCTTCCTGATTTGGAACTGCGGTACCAATTGTCATTTCTTTAAAAAACTGACGGCTGTCGCAGGAGATGATTTCACAATTAAAATGCTGCGCCAGAGCAATGCTTAAAGCCGTTTTGCCTATTGCTGTTGGTCCGACGATGGTAATTAGGTATTTCATGTTTTGTAGTCTTTATGGCGGTTAAACCGTAGACCTGATATTAGTTAACTTTTGATTAAAGTGATTTGGGAAATTTTCGTTGAATTAATAGTTAGGTAATTTCGTCCCACATTCAAAGCAATATTGAGCATGATCAAAATGCACCTGTGTATTACAATTTTTGCATGTTTTTTTGCTGCTTACGACACTGTTTTTTAGACTGCTTTTTGCGAATTCAGCTGTTACAATTCCAGTAGGAACAGCTATAATTCCGTAACCTAAAATCATAACAAAGGCTGCAATGAACTGACCAAGAGGAGTCTGTGGAGAAATGTCACCGTAACCTACTGTGGTTAAAGTAACAATGGTCCAATAAATACTCATAGGAATACTTGTAAAGCCGGATTCTTTACCCTCAACCAGATACATAATCGAACCGATTATTATGGTGCTGATCAATACGAAATAAATAAAAACAAGGATTTTCTCTTTACTGGCTTCGATGGCTTCCCGAAGTTGTATCGACTGATGTGAAATTTGCGGAATATGCAGTATTTTAAACAATCTAAAGAAACGCAAGGCTCTTATTATGGAAAGCACGCTTGCACCTGGGAAAAATATCGATAAATACATCGGCAGAACTGCCATCAGATCAATAATTCCGTAAAAGCTAAAAATATATCGGATTGGCTTTTGAATCGAAATTATTCGTAGTATATATTCGATAGTGAAAAATACAGTGATAATCCATTCGAAGACAATAAGTTGGGTGTGGTATTTCTGATTGATTCCCTGGACGGTTTCCATCATGATCAAAATAACACTTAGTAGGATTAATCCAAGAAGAACCAAATCAAACATTTTTCCAAAAAATGTATCGGTCCCGTAGAGGATGATTTTGACTTTTTCGCGGAAGATTTCGTATTTTGATTTTATTTTTTTCATCCTCACGAAGATAAGGAAAGTTTTGCAGTGTTAAAAATGAAGAACCTTTATAGATTTACTCTTTCGGAGGTAGCTTTGAATAATGTTTTTCACGTCACGATTGTGCTGCATCGGAATTAAAATGTTTTTTAGAATCTCGATGTTCGTAATCTGATAATTTAGATCGTAAAAGGCATATCCTTTATAAAGACCATTTTCGATTAAAATAGCGCTTCTTTCGTTGACATTTCGGCCTCTGTCCAGTAGAATCATGCTTTTATTTTCGAAACTGTTTTCCGCGATAAATTGTTGTACACGGGCATTGTAAACTTCAGGTGTTACTTCTTCAATACAGGCGCCATCACATTCTTTGATTTTATACTGGAAACACTCTTTTTTGGTTTGATAAAGTCCTGTTAGCTTTTGGCATAACTGGTATTTTGACGTATATCTGAACAGCGCATTTTTACCTTCCTGCAAAGTTGCAAATGAGGTAATCTCTTTTTTACGGCCGTCCGCTTTTTCAAGTTTTAAATTGATATAACCATTAGTGTCTTTCTCTGCATATAAAGCATACTGAAAGATCGTTTTTCGTTGTGAACGATTATATCTGGGACGATTTATTTTTATTTCTTCGCTTTCTTTTAAGAGTGCAATTAATTCGCTTCCGGTTTCATCATAGGTGATGGTAAAAACTTCGGCCTGAATTTTTTTGCTTTTGGTGGTAATTCCTGTAAAATGCTGATTGACTCTCTTTTTAATGTTTTGACTTTTTCCAATGTAGATTAGAGTTCCGTCTTCATTGTAAATGTAATACACACCAGTTTTAGCAGGCATTTGTGCCAGAATGTCCAGAAATTTCGGAGCAATTCCTTTTTCTACTTCCAGTTTGATAAAATCTTTTACAATAGTTTTTTTCAAGTCTTTTTCCAGAAGCATTTTAAACAGCTTGGTTGTTGCCATTGCATCTCCGCTGGCACGATGTCTGTCTGCCATTGGAATTCCAAGGGCTCGTACCAGTTTTCCTAAACTATAGGAAGGTTGATCCGGAATTAATTTTTTGGCAAGTTCGACTGTACAAAGGGTTTTGGCTTCAAAATTGTAACCCAAACGTCTGAATTCTGTGCGTAAAATTCGGTAATCAAAAGAAGCATTGTGTGCTACAATTATACAATCTGTAGTGATTTCTATAATTCGTTTAGCAACTTCAAAAAATTTAGGAGCAGACCGCAACATAGCATTATTGATTCCAGTTAATTTCACCACGAAGGGCTGAATCGGAATTTCAGGATTGACAAGGCTGATGAACTGGTCAATTACCTCGTGGCCATCAAATTTGTAAATGGCAATTTCGGTAATTCCTTCTTCATTAAACTGGCCTCCAGTGGTTTCTATGTCTAGTATTGCGTACAAATTAGTATTCAGTCTCAGTTTTTAGTAATCAGTTTTAATCTACAATTGACAATTAACAATTAACAATTAACAATTAACAATTAGGACTTATCTTCCTCCAAAAATGCTGCTTCCAATGCGAACCATGGTGCTGCCGCATTCAATTGCAAGTTGATAATCTCCGGACATTCCCATAGAGACAGTAGTCAGATTGCAGTTTTCAGCTTTCAGTTCTTTTATGGAATCAAAAATAGATTTTAAATGTGTAAATTCCTTTTTAATTTGATTTTGATCTTCTGTAAAAGTTGCCATTCCCATTACTCCTAAGATCTTTATGTTTTTCAACTCTGTAAAATCAAAGGAAGTGACAAGCGCTTTTAATTCGTTTTCGTCTAATCCAAATTTAGTTTCTTCTTCTGCAATATGTATTTGAAGCAGGCAATCAATAATCCGATTGTTTTTCAATGCTTGTTTATTGATTTCCTGCAACAATTTTAAGCTGTCAACACCATGAATCAAACTTACAAAAGGCGCCATAAATTTGACTTTATTGGTTTGTACATGACCAATCATGTGCCATTGAATGTCTTTTGGCATTTGTTCCCATTTTTCAGTCATTTCCTGGATTTTGTTTTCACCAAAAATACGCTGACCGGCATCATAAGCCTGCATTAGATCGGAAACAGGTTTTGTTTTAGAAACGGCAACTAAAGTTACATTTTCCGGTAAACCTGCCTTAATTGTGTTTAAATTCGATGCTATCGACATGGTACTTCTTTTTTAGGAAAGGATAAATTGCTTAGAGATTTTCTCTGCTTTTTTACTTTCGCTATAATCATAAAAACCTTCACCGGATTTTACTCCTAATTTTCCGGCTCTCACCATATTAACCAAGAGTGGGCAAGGGGCATATTTCGGATTTTTGAAACCGTCGTACATTACATTTAAAATAGCAAGACAAACATCAAGACCAATAAAATCAGCTAATTGAAGAGGTCCCATTGGGTGTCCCATTCCTAATTTCATTACGGTATCAATTTCGTAAACTCCCGCCACTTTGTTGTATAATGTTTCAATGGCTTCGTTTAACATTGGCATTAATATTCTGTTTGCCACAAAACCAGGGTAATCGTTTACTTCAACTGGAACTTTGCCTAATTTTACAGATAAGTCCATGATCGTTTTAGTAACTTCATCGCTGGTGTTGTATCCACGGATGATTTCGACCAATTTCATAATCGGCACCGGATTCATAAAGTGCATTCCGATAACTCTTTCAGGATGTGCTACAACTGCTCCAATTTGAGTAATAGATATCGAAGAAGTATTAGTTGCCAGGATGGTATTGTGAGAGCAAGCTTCGTTTAATTGTTTGAAAATATTGAGTTTTAACTCTACATTTTCAGTAGCAGCTTCAACTACTAAATCTACACCAACAACACCGTCTTTAATATCGGTATAGGTAATAATATTGGTGATCGTTTTGGTAACTTCTTCCTGAGTGATGGTTCCTTTAGAAAGCATTCGGTCTAAATTGGCAGCAATAGTTGCCATTCCTTTGTCTAATGATTTTTCAGAAACGTCAATTAGTTTTACCACAAAACCACTTTGTGCAAATGTATGAGCAATTCCGTTACCCATTGTTCCTGCACCAATTACAGCTATAGTTTTCATTTAATTTTGATATTATATTTATGATTTTAGCCACGAGCTCACAAATTAATTTATGGACTCGTGGCTAATTTATTTTTTAAAACTTCCAAATTATTTATCGAAACAATCAATTATCTGATAGGCCACACGCAATGCATCTGTTGCCTGTTCCAGGGTTACAACCGGAGTTGTATTTGTGTTTATAGAATTGGCAAATGATTCCAGCTCATCTAAAATCGCATTATTTTGTTCTACATCAGGATTTGTAAAATAAATTTGTTTTTTTACACCTTCTGCATTTTGTAAAATCATATCAAAATCACCCGGAATTTCCGGAGCGTCTTTCATTCGGACTACTTCACATTTTTTCTCCAGAAAATCTACAGAAATGTAGGCATCTTTTTGAAAGAATCTTGTTTTACGCATGTTTTTCATCGAAATTCTGCTTGCCGTTAAATTGGCTACACATCCATTTTCGAATTCGATTCTGGCATTGGCAATATCCGGAGTTTCACTAATCACGGAAACACCGCTTGCATTGATGTTTTTTACTTTTGAGTTTACAACGCTCAAAATAGCATCAATATCATGAATCATTAAATCCAAAACTACAGGAACGTCTGTACCACGAGGATTGAACTCGGCCAGACGGTGCGTTTCTATAAACATTGGATTTTCGATCATGTTTTTTGTAGCAATGAACGCAGGGTTAAAGCGTTCAACATGACCTACCTGACCTTTTACATTATATTCCGCAGCCAAAGCAATAATTTCTTCGGCTTCTTCAACCGTATTGGCAATTGGCTTTTCTATAAAGATATGTTTTCCTGATTTGATGGCTACCTTAGCACATTTGTAGTGTGAAAGAGTTGGAGTCACAATGTCGATAACATCCACAGCGTGAATTAATTTTGCAATTGTGTTGAAGTTTTTATAGCCAAACTCTTTTGAGATTCTTTCGGCATTTTCCTGATTTTCGTCGTAAAATCCAACTAATTCGTATTGGTCAGATTGTTGTAATAAGCGTAAATGTATTTTACCAAGATGACCTGCACCTAAAACTCCTACTTTTAACATGAGAATGTATTTTAAACAAAAATATAATTTATTTGTTGAAAGTAAAAGTTTAGTTATGACAAAGTCGAAATTATTTGAACAATTTTAAATGTATTTACATACTTAACTTCTCTTTAAAGTTGTTGGTTTGTCTTCGTGATATTTCTACTTTTATTTCTTTTGGAAGTTGTACGAGCAGATTACCACTAAACCAAGGGTCTATTTTGAGTATGTATTCTATATTGATAATCTGGTTTCGATTGGCCCTAAAAAAATAATCATCAGGAAGTTTCTCTTCAATATGGTTTAATGATTTATTAAGTACTGCTTTTTCATCCTGAAAGAATACTTTGGTATAATTGCCATCTACTTCAAACAGAAAGATATCGGCAATTTTCACAAGCCAGCATTTTTCGCCATCGCGAATAAAAATCTGATTGTTTAGCGTTAGTTTCTTATTGCTTTTTTCTTCTTTTTCAATTAGATTTTGACTTACTTTTTCGATTGAATGAGCAAATCTTTTTGGATTTATTGGTTTTAGTAAGTAGTCTAAAGCATTGTATTCGAAAGATTTGATCGCGTACTCGTCAAAAGCCGTTGTGAAAATTGTAATAGGGACTTTGTCGAGCATTTCCAACAATTCAAAACCATCTTTTTCGGGCATATTGATATCCAGAAAAAGCAAGTCGGGTTGGGTTTCCTGTATTAATTTAAAGCCTGAATCTACATTTTCTGCTTCTCCGATAACTTCAATTTCCGGGTGATTTTTAATTAGTTCTTTAAGCTCATTCCTGGCCAGACGGGAATCTTCAACAATAACAGCTTTTATTTTTTTCATACTTAAAGTATTGGTATAGTTATTTTTGCAATTACTTTATTTTCTATTTCCTGCAATTTAAAACTAGCTTTCTCGCCATAAATTAAATGCAATCTTTTCTCGATATTTTTGATTCCTAATTGTGTGGAATCTTTTTCAATGGTAAGTATTCCGGTATTGATAACTAAAAGAGTCAAATTGTTATTTTCCATTTTGATCTCTAATGAAATTTGGCCTCCGTCTTTTAATTTTGCTATTCCATGTTTAACCGCATTTTCGATCAGCATTTGAATGATCATAGGAGGGATTTGCAGCTTTAAAGTGGTTTTGTCTATTTGAGAAGTAAAATTCAAACGTTCTTCCATTTGAATTTTTGAAATTTCAATAAAGTTTTCTACCATTTCAATTTCTTCTTCCAGTGCAATTGTAGTGATTTCGTTTTTGGTTAAGGAATATCGAAGCATTTCAGACAATCTGGTTATCATTTCTCTTGATTTTTCGGGATTTTCTAAAATTAGTCCACGAATATTATTCAAGCTGTTAAACATAAAATGCGGATTGATTTGCCCCTTTAAAGCATTCAATTGCGAATCTTTTAAAGTGTTTTCAATTTCCATTCGATCCATTTTATTATTCTTGATTTGTGAGGTCGTTTTGTAAATGGTATATACAACGATCCAAAGGAAGAAAAGAAAACCCATCACAAAAATAAATAAAACCTGTCTTTTTGCGGATTGAGACGGATGATCAAAAACTTCAGGGTTTTCATAAACATAACTGAGCATTACATAATTATACGCCGTTAGTATCCCGAAGAAAAGGAGAGCAGCTGCGAAAATTAAAAAAAGCATTTTAATGATTTCCCAGAGTTTAAAATCGTCCAGTTTTATGTACCGGTCATAAAAATGTTTTAAAACTATCGAGACGAAAGTAAGTACACAAACACTAACAACGAAGTCTAAAAGTAGTTGCCAGTTTTTGTATTTTAATATATTAAATTCCGGAATTATAATTTGGGGAATAAAAATTATTCCTGCGTAGATAGTCCATATAATGATCTGAACTAAAATGAAAACGTGATCCTTTTTTTGAAACATTTTTATAAGCTATTTTACTTTAAGTGGTGCGTGGTATCCATAAATCATTCCTGCAATAAAAGCGCTCAAAAAGAGCAGGCAGAATATAACGACTAAAGTAATTAGAATTTTTACAGATAATTTCATTAAGATAAAATTTTAAGTAAACAATGGCCTATTTCAATAGTCAAAACTATAATTATTTTGATCATAATTTTAAGTTTTAAAAACTTTGGCAATGCCAGCATTGCCAAAGTTACATTTTAAATAACTAATTTTTAGGTTGAAAATCAGGATGTCCGACCTGCCATAACGCAAAGCTTAAAACATCTGCAGTTTCTTCATAAGATTTTGCTTTTGAAGCTCCTCCAAAATGACCTGCTTCATAATCTACTTTTAATAAAGTAGGTTTTTTAGATGCATTTACTTCAAGCAATCGGGCGGCAAATTTAGCAGGAGACCAAACAATAATTCTAGGGTCGTTGAATCCTGCAGTTGTTAAGGTTGCGGGATATTTAACACCTTCTTTTAGTTGTAAATAAGAGTCCATTTCTATAAGGGCTTTAGCTTCATCTTCTACTTTCATGGTTCCAAACTCAGGTGTGTTTGCAGGTCCGTTTGGTGCATTTTCGCCTCTAACGGTATTCATGCTTCCTACTCCGGGAATGGCTACCGCATATAAATCAGGTCTTTCAGTAATGGCTCTTCCTACAAAAATTCCGCCGGCGCTTCTGCTGTAGATTGCCGTTTTTGTCGGATTAGTATATCCTTCTTTAATCATGTATTCGGTGCAGGCAATTACGTCTTTCCAGGTATTTGGTTTTGTGCTTTTTTGACCTTCCAAATGCCATTTTTCGCCTAATTCTCCACCGCCTCTTACGTGAGCAACAGCAAGTATTCCGCCTCTTTCTACCCATAAAAGTAAACTAGGGTTAAAACTAGGAGACATAGACATTCCGTATGCACCGTAACCATAGAATAAGACAGGATTGTTTGAATCTTTTTTGATTCCTTTTTTATAAATAATGGATAGTGGAACTTCGACACCATCATGCGATTTTACCATTAATTCTTCAATTTCAAAATTTTCAAATTCCGGGTACTCAGTAATCGTAGAGAGTTCTTCTCTGATAAAATTGTTTTTCTTCACATCGTATTTATAACGCTCTCCTTTAGTTGTCCATCCTGTTGTTCTAACCCATAGGTCTGAATATTTACTTCCTCTTGAAGTTAAAACAATAGTAGCGGATTTTTTTGGTGTTTTAATTTCTCTGTGATTTTTTCCGTCAAAATCAGTAAAGAATAATTTACTTTCGATTCCGTTTTTTGTTTTGGTATAAAAAATTCCATCTTTAGTAATTGTGATAGGGTTCAAATTGGATTCTTTGTCTTCAGGGATCACTAGTGTTGCGGTTGCTAAATTTGGATTGGCTATACTGGTTTTTGTTACTTTAAATTTTGGAGCATTTAGACTCGTGAAAAAATAAATGTCTTTATCACTGAAAGCAAAATTTTTAATTTCATCTTTTCTGTCCGTCAATAATTTCCAGTTAATTTTGGAATTATTCAACTCAGAACCTTTGGCAATAAACATTTTCATGTTCGGATTTACAGAATAAGGCATCAGAAAAAGGATCTTACTGTCTACGTCATAACCCATAAAAGGAATTTCTTCATCAGCTATTTTTAATTCAGGATACATTGCTTTTGAAAAAATTACTTTATCCTGAGCAGTATCATTACCCACAACGTGTAGTTTTGTTACGATATTCAATTGTGCTTTTGCATCGTGGATATCGGCTGTTGGTGATTGCGTGTACAAAAACGATTTGTCATCACTTAACCAGTTAGCAGTTCCAAATCTTAATTTGTCAATTTTATCGGTTAAAATTTTATTATCTGCTACATTTATTAAAAACATGTCGCTCATCTCACCGCCATTCTTTGAAACATTTATAGCAATTAGTTTTCCGCTCTTATTTGGAGAAAAGGAACTAATAGTAAATACATCTTTTGTTTCACCTTTTAGAGTTTGCGGGTCAAAGATTAAGGTTTCTTTTCCTTTTAAACCATCTCTTTTATATAGTTTTGCTACCTGATCTTTTGGAGTGGTCTTTTGGTAAAAATAAGTTCCGTCTTCCATAATTTGCGTTCCACTGATCGCTTCGGCAACTCTGTTATTTATAGAAGTCAGCTCATCAATAAGAGTTTGTTTTCCCGGAATTGAGTTTAAAATATTGTTTGTGTAATCTGCCTGAGCCTTTAACCAGCTTAATGTTTGTTCATTTTTTAAATCCTCAAGGTTTCTGTATTTGTCTTCCACTGTAATTCCAAAATAAGTATCCTTAGCGGGAACTGATGGTGCTTTTTCGGGTTTGTTTTGTGCAAATAAATTTCCGGTAGAAATAATTCCAAGAGATAGAACTGTGATCTTTATAAATGTATTGGTTTTCATGATTGATGTTTTTTGATTGAGAATTAGATTAATTGAGTACGATTACAGTGATAAATTTATAAAGTACAAATCCGACTATAAATCCTACGATTAATGATTTAGCAATTTTGTAAACATTTACTTCTTTCTGGTTTTCCATAATTTTGGTTTTAATGATTAGTTAATTTTACTGATTGATTGATTGATTGATTGATTGATTGATTGATTGATTTTTTACAAGTGAATTTAAAAACTAATGTTATTGCTTATGGTTTTAGAATTTTGGTTGGGTTTTTAAAATTTATTGTGTTCATAATTTTTGGTTTTTAAATTATTAGTTCCTGTTTGATGTTTCAAAAGTAGCAACACATCAGTTGAAAATTTTAAAAAAAATGACGAACGGTTGATACAAGCATTTGAATGGTAAATGGTTCGGATTATATTAATTTGAAAGAAGTTTCTGAGTTGAAAACATTCTGTATGAAAGCATTTAAAATTGATTTACTTTCCTATTTTTGCAAAAATAAAACCAACCCATTTTGAAAGATACTGCCAAACATCAAGGACTTCGCAATCAATTAGTAAGCACTTTAGAGCAAAAAGGAATTACTGATAGAGCAGTTTTGGATGCGATAAAAAAAATCCCGAGACACCTTTTTTTGAATTCAAGTTTTGAAGATTATGCATATCAGGATAAGGCATTTCCTATAGGTGCGGGACAAACTATTTCGCAGCCATACACGGTTGCATTTCAATCGCAATTATTAGAGGTTAAAAAAGATCATAAGATTTTAGAAATTGGTACCGGATCAGGATATCAAACAGCTGTTTTGTTTATGTTAGGAGCAAAAGTGTACAGTGTTGAAAGACAAGGGGAATTGTTTAGAACGACTTCTAATTTGTTTCCAAAATTAAACATTCGTCCAAAACATTTATCTTTTGGTGACGGTTATAAAGGATTACCAAGTTACGCTCCTTTTGATAGTATTATTGTAACCGCTGGAGCTCCATTTATTCCACAGCCTTTAATGGCGCAGCTTAAAATAGGAGGAAGGCTCGTTATTCCGTTAGGAGAAGATGTTCAGATTATGACTTTATTGATTCGGAAGAATGAAACACAATTTGAAAAACATGAGTTTGGAGAATTTCGATTCGTTCCTTTATTGGAAGATAAAAATTAAAGTAAGAGCCCACTAAAGATAGTGGGCTCTCGTTTTTTATTGACCTATAATACTAATATAGCGCTCCAGGCTTTCTTTTTCAATTCTGGCAATAAAGAATAAAAAATCTTCTTTGTTTTTTGTTGTCTGGGCGGTTTCCAGAGACTGATAGTACTGCATTCTATTTTCATAATCTCCTTTTATATTGGCGATTAGATAACCTTTTTGCATTAAAATTAAATTCATGACTAATCTGGAGGTTCTGCCGTTTCCATCAATAAAAGGATGAATTGTAACTAATCTTTCGTGCATTTCGGCGGCAAGAATAACCGGATGTAATTTATTTTTATTGATCTCATACCAAATAAAATACTCTTCCATTTCTTTGGCAACTAAAAAAGGTTGTGGAGGCATGTGACTGCTTCCCTGAATCATCACCTGTACTTTTCGGTAACGGCCTGCATCTTCAGGAATTATACCTCTTAAAATTAAATTATGGATAGATAAAAGATCGCGTTCATTTAAGCTGTTGCTTTTTTGCATCAAATCTTTGATAAAACCTATTGCTTCCTGATGATTAATGGTCTCAAGATGTTCTCTCATACTTTTTCCTGAAATAGTCAAACCTTCGTTGATAACCATATCGGTTTCGCGAAGCGTCATGGTATTTCCTTCAATTCTGTTACTTTCAAATGTATATTCGAGTTCAAGTGCCTGACTGATTTTATAGCTATCAAATTGTCTGTAAGTATCCAGTTTTTCTTTTAAAACATCTATCTCACTTAGAATTTTTTCTAAAGTGGTTGACAGTTTTAATTTGGAGACTGTTTTGTTGTATTTGATTTCTTTCTCTGCGACTTCAAGTGCTTTTAAAGCAAATTCATCATCACCAATTTCATAGAGAATTTTTTCCTTAAGCCATGCGATCATTAGAGTTTCGTAGTCTATCTCTAGAAGTTGAGATAACTTAACAATTTGATCTTTGGTTGGTTTTCGCGAACCGCTTTCAAATTTACTTATTAAAGCCTGATCGATACCGAGTAGTTGTGCTACTTCTCTAGTTTTTAGACCTTTTTGTTCTCTTGCATTTTTAAGAAGCGATTTCATTTTTCTTGTTATTCAAATTGTCTTGACAAATTTAGTCATAAATTTCGAGAAAAAAAAGCAATATCAAAATATTGCTTTTCAAGATATTATTTAAGAGGAAGCGAACCGTCTTTTTTCATTTCTTTTACGACTGCTTGCATAATTGCATCAATGGTTTGACCAAGATCGGTAACATAATCTGATTTAGTTGTACCTGTCCAGATTAGTTTATTGTCTTTCAATGAAAAAATACTTGTTTCTACCATATAAGCGGTAGTTTCCTGATAATATCCAGGGGTGTAAAAATGAGGTGAGTACATTCCGTACCAGTTGCCAAATCCATAGCCATACACTCCACTGTATAAACCATCAAAACCACCATAATACATTCCCGTATAAGTTCCGGGAACATAATTGGTTTCTTTTTCTTTACTAACTAAACGCATTGTAATAACACCATCAAAATTTTCGTCTTGTAAAATTTTCAATTTCTGTTCTTTGGTTAGTTGAGAGGTCGTTTCGTTCAGGTATTGATATGACGTTTTAAAAATAGGATTTCCAGCGGCAATTCTGTTTTCAGCAGTTCTTCTTGATGCTTCATCTTTTACCAAAGCAACAACTAAAACTTTTTTAAAATGCTCTTGAGCTACGGTTGTTTGAGGATCTCTCCAACTGCTGACAATGGATGTATTACTACCACAATTTGACAAAATAGCAACAGTCATGAATAAAATTAGGTACTTTTTCATATTTTAAGGTTAAATGGTTTCTAGTAAAAATAACGATAAAATATTAATAAGCACTTGTTTATGAGTGTTTTATAAGGGGATTGTTTTTAGTTGTATGCTTTTTTAATTCGGTCCAGATCGCGTTTCGTATCTTGTTCTTTTAAAGATTCACGCTTGTCGTAGTTTTTCTTTCCTTTACAAAGGCCTATTTGCAGTTTGGCAAGTCCTTTTTCGTTGGTAAATAATTTCAACGGAACAATAGTAAGTCCTTTTGCCTGAACATTTTTATGCAAGGTTTTAAGTTCTTTTTTGTTTAGAAGTAATTTTCTCTCGCTTCTGGATTTATGATTGAATTGATTTCCAAAAGAATACTCTTCAATATAGGTATTGATTGCGAAGAGTTCCATATTGTTAAACTCACAAAAGCTTTCGGTAATATTGGCTTTACCTAGTCGTATGGATTTGATTTCAGTACCCGACAAAACAATTCCAGCAGTATAAGTATCGATTATTTCGTAATCAAATCGGGCTCTTTTATTAAGTATATTGACTGTTTTTAACATAGTGTACAAATGTAAAACAAAAATGAAAAACTTTTATAAATTCTAAAAGAATTAAATTTTTTAGTTTTGTAAAAAAAGAAAGACCATGCTATTGAAAGTACGGTCTTTTATTAAGATTATTTAAAAGTATAAAATGCAAAATCAATCAAAAGATCCTTTACATGGTATAACGCTTCAGAAAATAGTCGAAACATTAGTGGAATACTATGGTTTTGATACTTTGGCGGAATTAATTCCAATTAAATGTTTCATGTCAAATCCAAGTATAAAATCAAGCTTAACTTTTTTAAGAAAAACCGATTGGGCAAGAAAGAAAGTTGAAAATTTATATATTAAAACATTGCCTAAATTGGCAAAGTAGTTTACAATTTATAAGAAATCATAACACCTCCACGGTAGGGAAGCCATTCGCCGCTTTTGTTCCAGTTTTGTGCTTTTTCATATCTTCCGGGAGTTCCATCGTTGTAATACCCGTGATAAAAACCTTGGTGCCAGCCACCTCCTGCGAAAATATCGAGTAAAAGTTTATCATTTAATTTTATGTTATATCCAACAGTAACTCCTAAGCGATACCCAAAACCATGTTCGTACATGTTAGTGTTCCAGTAATTCCATTTTTGAATTTTGTAGACGTCCGGTCCAGCGTGCCCGCCTACATAAAAACCTTTATAGTTTTCTTTAAAATGATAACGGAGTTCAGGCGTTAGTGTGTAGAATTGCATTGGATTTTTTCCATCAAAAGATTCCCAAAATGATGCCATTACGTCAACACTAAAAGTTAGATTTTTGCCTATGCTGGTTTCAACGCCAACATTTGGCACTGCTAATAAGGCGGTTGCTGCATTAAACTTGATAAAAGTTTGACTTTGAGACTGAACTGAAAAGAAAAGAACTAGGGCAATAAAAATTTTTTTCATAAAAATAGACTTTGGAGATGTTGAAATAAGTTCTTTTTTCTTATTTCGACTGCAAATATAACGCAAAGCAGGTCTTTCTATTATTCGAAATAATTAATTTAACAGGAATATTTTTTTGTCAACTAGATTTATGATTTCTTATTGTTTACTAATGAGTAGATTACGCTGTCTATAAACTTTCCGTCATAAAGTTCACATTCTTTAAAATGTCCTTCTTTAACAAAGCCGCACTTTTGCAACACTTTTTCAGAAGCATAATTTTCAGGATCTATCACAGCCTCGATAGAATGTAGTTTCAGTTCTTCAAATCCATAAGTGATCAGTCGGTTTACGGATTCAGGTATGATCCCTTTTCCGTGAAATTCCGGTAGTAAAATATATCCAATTTCAGCACGGTGATGTTCCGGCTGCATTCTGTAATAGCCAATGATTCCTAGTAATTTAGGACTATCTTTTAGAGTAATTCCCCAATTGATTCCAACATTAGTCACAATTTTATCTTCGATCATGGCAATGTGTTCCAAAGCCTCTTCAGAATTTTTAACCAGGGGACGCGGGATGAATTTCATCGTTTCAGGATTCGAACGCAATTCGAAAACTTCATTAACATCATCAGTTGTAATTCTTCGTAAAAGCAAACGTTCTGTTTCGATTACAGGAAATGGAGTAAAATTAAATTCCAGCATTTTTTTGTAGATTATAATATTGATATACTAAATTTTGAATTGAAGATTTGATTAGCTTCCAAAACCAAAACCCCTTCTTTTTCGAATAAATCTCCAGAATTTTCAGCAGTGTCAGAGTACCCAAGCCAGGGCTCGATGCAAATAAAAGGAGCTTGTGGTTTTGTCCAGATTCCTAAACTTGGAAAGTCCTCAAAATCAACTTTGACATAGGGTTTGGAGTTTTGAAGGAGTGTTAACGATTTTGATTCCAGGGTTTTAAAAATTAATGCGTCGTTTTCGAATAATTGGTAGTCAAACGGAATTAATCCATTTTCACTTCTCAAAGTTTCTGTTTGATTAGAAATCAAATCATTTTCTAAAAGGTAATATTTTAAAACTTCTTGTTTTTCGAATTGGAAAGCATAATTTTTAAAATCTCCCGGTAATGCTATCGCAGGGTGAGCTCCAATCGAAAATGGCATTTTGCTTTTTCCTGTGTTGATCACTTTATATCCAATATTCAAAGTGGTGTTTTCAACGCTGTAAGTAAGCTGTAGTTCAAAATCAAAAGGATATTTTTGCAATGTTTCGGCATTTGATTTTAAAGAGAAGATTGCTGTATTTTCAGTCTTTTCGATCAATTCAAAGTTCATGTCACGTGCAAAACCGTGTCTAGACAATTGATACTCTTTTCCATCTATTGTATAAGTATTGTTTTTAAGGGTGCCTACAATAGGAAAAAGTACCGGAGAATGTTTGCCCCAAAAGTCTGGATTACCTTCCCAAATGTATTCTTTATTTTGATTGTCTTTTAATGAAAATAATTCTGCTCCGGAATGTTTTATTGAGACGCTTATCGCTGAATTGTAGATAGTTGTATTCAAAGTGTTTGAAATTGAAAAAGATTAGTGATATACTGATGTAAATATATTTTATAAATTTTATTTTTTTAGGAAAATGGCTTAAAATATTTTTTGCATAAAATTTTGCCAAAATTGGATTTACCTTTTATAATTTCTCTGAAAATAGCTTTTTTTTTCATTAATTTGCTACATAAACAGCTAAAAATTATGAAAAAACAATCCTCAAAAGCCTTATTAACCATGGCTTTGTTTGTTGGAGTTTCTTCTGTCTGGGCACAGCAAACACCTCCTGCAACAGTAGTAAATCCTGTTAACAATTACGATTATCACGATGCGTTTGGACCAAATTTTTATACCAAAAATGGAACTCCAACGCGTTCTGCAAACGGTCAGCCGGGAGTTGAATATTGGCAAAACAGAGCCGATTATCAGATAACGGCAAAATTAAATGGAACTACGAATGAAATTATTGGTACAGATGTGATCACTTATACCAATAATAGTCCAGATAAAATGTCATTTGTGTGGCTGAATCTAGATCAAAATTTATTCAAAAATGATTCAAGAGGAAACGCGGTAGTGCCACTTACAGGAAGTCGTAATGGTGCTCAGGGACAGGTTTTTGACGGAGGTAATAAAATTAAATCGGTAAAAGTAATTTCAGGCGGAAAGAAAAAGACTGAAGTTGAGGCTAAATATGTAATTACAGACACCAGAATGCAGATATTTCTTCCGGAAACATTAGCGTCAAAAGGAGGAGCTGTAAAAATAAAAATAGAGTTCTCATTCATTGCGCCTTTTGAAGGATCGGACAGAATGGGAGTTTTAGAAACGAAAAATGGTAAAATTTTTACGATTGCACAGTGGTATCCACGTATGTGTGTGTACGATGATATAAAAGGATGGAATACTGCACCATATTTAGGAGCATCAGAGTTTTACTTAGAATATGGGAATTTTGATGTGAAATTAACGGTACCTTCAAACCATTATGTGGTAGGATCAGGAGAATTGATAAACGGTGCAGAAGTATTACCGGCAGAACAGCTTAAACGTTATAAAGAAGCGGGTCAAAGTGATAAAACTGTTACAATTCGTTCTGCTGAAGAAGTGACCGCAACGGCAAATTCTAAAGCAACAGGAGAGAAAACATGGCATTATCAGATAAAAAATGCTCGTGATTTTTCCTGGGCTTCCTCAGCAGCTTTTGTTTTAGACGGCGCAAAGATTAATTTACCAAGTGGTAAAAAAGCATTGGCTTTATCAGCTTATCCGGTAGAAAGTGGTGGGAATGAAGCTTACGGACGTTCTACGGAATATGTAAAAGCATCAATTGAACATTATTCTAAACAATGGTTTGAATATCCTTATCCTGTAGCAACAAACGTGGCAGGAAATGAAGGCGGAATGGAATATCCGGGAATTGTTTTTTGCAGTTGGGAATCAAAAGGACAGGATTTATGGGGGGTAACCGATCATGAATTTGGACATATTTGGTTTCCTATGATTGTAGGTTCAAACGAAAGATTATTTGGCTGGATGGATGAAGGATTTAATACTTTTATTAACTCAATTAGTACTGCCGAGTTTAACAA
Organism: Flavobacterium sp. CFS9; assembly: GCF_041154745.1. Lineage (NCBI taxonomy): Bacteria > Pseudomonadati > Bacteroidota > Flavobacteriia > Flavobacteriales > Flavobacteriaceae > Flavobacterium > Flavobacterium sp. CFS9. Next base: position 4,050,725 of record NZ_AP031573.1, read on the forward strand.
AGGTGAATATAAAGAAGCACCATCAGATTTAAATAAATTAGCGGAGCCATTTACAAGACCCGATTTAGAGACGATAATGAGTTCACCTGATAATATGAAGGAAGCTAATATTGGTATGTTGTGCTACTTTAAACCAGGTTCCGGTCTGGTAATTTTAAGAGAACAAATCTTAGGAAAAGAGCGTTTTGATCTTGCTTTCCGTACTTATATAGAAAGATGGGCTTATAAGCATCCACAACCGGATGATTTCTTCAGATCGATGGAGAATGTGGCGGGTGAAGATTTAAGCTGGTTCTGGAGAAGCTGGTTTGTGAACAACTGGCGTTTTAATCAAGGGATTAATTCAATTAAATACATAAAAAATGATCCGTCTAAAGGGGTTGCAATCACGGTCGAAAATTTTGACAAGATGCCAATGCCGGTTATTTTAGATGTGAAAACAAAAAGCGGGAAAGTTACAAGAGTGAAATTACCGGTGGAAATTTGGCAACGAAATAAGGTATGGACTTTCAAACACAATTCTACTGAAGAAATTGAAAGTATAACACTTGATCCTGATCATGTTTTCCCTGATAATAATGTAACAAATAACGTTTGGACAGCAGGAAATGGTAAAATAGAAAAAGATATAGTTTTAGATGGCTATGTAGGAACATATTCAACTTCAAGAGCTCCTTTGAAAATTGATTTTACAGAAAAAAATAGTGCATTGAGTGTTCAAATAACAAACTATCCTAAGTTTACAGTTAAGGCGGTAGAAAATGAAAAAGATGTCTTTCAATCAGCTGAAGCCGGATTAAAATTCAAATTTAATGAGGCTAAAAGTGGTTTTGACATGATTATTTTGAGCAGCGGAGATACAATCCCGTTTACTAAAAATTAAAACATAAATTTTTAATTTATTGATAGCCCGATAGTTATTTTTAGCTATCGGGTTTTTTATGGACCAATATTAACATTCTGTAAAAAAAATGTTAGAATTTTACTTTTTTGTTTTGTAAATAAAAAAATAGTGTACTTTTGCAGTCAATGAATAAAATAAGTTTACATATAACTTCTTTGTCACGGACAAACTCAACTGTAACTTCTCCCGAAGTACGGACACTATCCCTATAGTGTTCACCGAGTTTTTCGCCGCGTATTTATTTATATTCATTTTTCATCTTGAAATCACATCATTTGTCCATTGGACAAACATATCCTAAAAGTATATATTATTTTTTGAATTTTCTTAATCAAGTTTTTGATTTTGAGAATGTTACTTCTATTTTGCTTATTTTTATTGGATTGAATTCAGGATTTCAAACTAAACAATACGTTTTAATTTTTAACTCTAACTTCAACTATTGAAATGAAAATCTCTATTGTTGTTACTCAGGAAGAACACTTCAAATTCGCACAGGAAATTTGCGATACAATAGAATCATCAGCCTTATTAAGAGGCACCGGGATTGCTAAAAGAACACCTGAATACATTCAGAAAAAAATGTCGAATGGTGATGCGATGATTGCTTTGGCAGACGGAAAATTTGCAGGTTTTTGTTACATCGAAAGTTGGGAGCACGGAAAGTTTGTTGCCCATTCCGGTTTAATTGTACATCCGGATTACAGAAGTTTAGGTTTAGCCAAAAAAATCAAGTCAAAAGTTTTCGATTATTCTCTGGAAAGATACCCTGATGCTAAGATATTTGGTATTACAACAGGTTTGGCTGTAATGAAAATAAACTCTGATTTAGGATACAAACCTGTACCTTTTTCTGAACTGACTACCGATCCAAGTTTTTGGGCAGGCTGTAAAACCTGTACGAACTACGAAATTTTAAAAAGCAAAGAAAACAAAATGTGTCTTTGTACAGGGATGCTGTATGATCCAAAAGACAAACAGAAAGATCCGCCAAAACACCCATTTAATGTAGCTGTTTTAAGCAGACTGAAAAAAATCAAACAAGCTTTGTTCCTGAATAAAACATTGTTTTTCGGGTTCTTATCTTAAAAAATTAAACTAAAAATTAGAATCTCAAACGTGCTAAATACGAAAGTATTAGCTTAAATTATAAAAAATGAAAAAAGTTGTATTAGCTTATAGTGGAGGATTAGATACCTCGTATTGTTTGAAATATTTAAAAAATGAAAAAGGGTACGAAGTTCATACGGTTCTGGTAGATACAGGAGGATTTGACGAAGAAGAATTGTCAGCTATCGAAAAGAGAGCGTATGAGTTAGGGAGCGCACAACACGCGAACCTTACAATTGTAGACAAATATTATGACAAAGCTATAAAATATTTGATTTTCGGAAATGTGTTAAAAAACAATACGTATCCCTTATCAGTGAGCGCTGAACGTGTTTTTCAGGCAATTGAAGCAATCAAATATGCTAAAAAAGTAGGAGCAAGTGCCATTGCACATGGAAGTACAGGTGCAGGAAATGACCAAATCCGTTTCGATTTGATTTTCCAGACTATTGCTCCTGAAATTGAAATCATTACTCCAATTAGAGATTTAAAGCTTTCAAGACAAGAAGAAGTAGATTATTTGTCTAAAAATGGAGTACATTATTCTTGGGAAAAAGCACAATATTCAATTAATAAAGGACTTTGGGGAACTAGTGTAGGTGGTAAAGAAACCCTAACGTCAAGTGAACCTCTGCCGAGTGAAGCCTATCCTTCGCAATTGCAAAAAGAAGGTGAAGAAAAAGTGACTTTGCATTTTGAGCAAGGAGAATTAGTAGCCTTAAACGGTAAAAAAGATGTTCCTGAGAAAAATATTGTCAAACTTGAAAAGCTGGCAAATGCTTATGCTATCGGGAGAGATATTCACGTAGGTGATACCATTATCGGAATTAAAGGAAGAGTTGGTTTTGAAGCCGCTGCACCATTAATTATCATCAAAGCCCACCATTTATTAGAGAAACATACACTTGGTAAATGGCAGCAATACTGGAAAGAACAGTTAGGAAACTGGTACGGAATGTTATTCCATGAAGGTCAGTTTTTAGATCCGGTAATGCGTAATATCGAAACCTTTTTGCAGGACACACAGAAAACAGTGAATGGAACTGTAACAGTTTCATTAAAACCATACCATTTTTCACTTGACGGAATTGAATCTAAAAATGATTTAATGAATACAGGTTTTGGTCAGTATGGAGAAATGAATAATGCGTGGACATCTGAAGATGCAAAAGGATTTATTAAGATTTTAGGTAATGCTCAAAACATATTTTCATCTGTAAACCATTTAGATCATGATTAATGTCGGAATAATTGGTGGTTCAGGCTACACAGCCGGAGAGCTCATCAGAATCTTAATGTATCATCCCAAGGTAAACATTGATTTTGTTTACAGTACAACCAATTCGGGAAAACCACTTTCTGTGGCACATCAGGATTTGATGGGAGATATCGAAATGAATTTTACAGATATTGTTAACCCGAATGTAAATGTAGTGTTTCTATGTCTTGGTCACGGAAAATCTATTTCGTTTTTGAAAGAGAATCAGTTTGCAAGCCACACCAAAATCATCGATTTGGGGAATGATTTCAGATTGAACAAAGATGCTCATTTTGATGGAAAAGATTTTGTTTACGGTCTTCCGGAATTGAATAAATCAGCGATCAAAAAAGCAAATTATATTGCAAATCCGGGTTGTTTTGCTACAGCGATCCAATTGGCTTTGTTGCCTTTAGCAAACAGTGATTTGTTGCTTAATGATGTTCATATTAATGCAACAACCGGAAGTACCGGAGCAGGAGTGGGACTTTCAGAAACGTCTCATTTTAGCTGGAGAAACAATAATATGTCACATTATAAAGCTTTTGAACACCAGCATTTGGGAGAAATCGGAGAAAGTTTGGTGCAGTTACAGGATGATTTTGAAAGTGAATTGCTTTTTATTCCAAATAGAGGAGATTTTCCAAGAGGAATTTTTGCCACACTTTATACCATTTCGGATGAAAGCCTGGAACAAACGGTAGCCAGATACGAAGAATTCTATAAAAATGAGCCTTTTGTTACAGTGACAACGACAAACATCAATATGAAACAAGTCGTTCAAACCAACAAATGTATCATCAGTTTAATGAAAAAAGGAAACCGGATATTGATCACTTCAATTATTGACAATTTAACCAAAGGTGCTTCAGGCCAAGCCATTCAAAACATGAATTTAATGTTCGGATTAGAAGAAACCACCGGTTTAAAATTGAAACCAAGCGGATTTTAGAAAAATTTGTTTCAAGTTTAAAGTTTCAAGTTTCACGTTTGATACGTAATTTGAAACTCTCAACATGAAACTGAAATCAGTTTTAAGTTTAAAGTTTCAGTTTTTGCGTGCTATGAGCAACTTGAAACTTTAAACCTGAAACAAAACAAACAAAAAACATGAACTTATTCAACGTTTACCCATTATACGACATCACTCCGGTTAAAGCTATAGATTGTACAATTGTAGATGACAAAGGAGTAGAATACTTAGATTTATACAGCGGACATGGTGTGATTTCTATTGGACATACACAACCGGATTACGTAGCCAAATTAAAGAACCAATTGGATCACTTAGGATTTTATTCCAATGCGATTCAGAACCCATTGCAGGTAGAGCTGGCTCAAAAACTAGGAAAGCTTTCAGGATTAGAAGATTATGAGTTGTTTTTATGCAGTTCAGGTGCAGAAGCCAACGAAAATGCATTAAAACTAGCTTCTTTTCATAACGGGAAATCAAGAGTTGTAGCTTTTGATAATTCTTTTCACGGAAGAACCTCTGCAGCCGTTGCTGTTACCGATAATAAAAAAATTGTAGCGCCAATCAATGCACAGCAGGAAGTTACTTTTTTACCCTTAAATCAAATCGAATTAGTTGAAGCAGAACTTGCAAAAGGAGATGTTTCTTCAGTAATTATCGAAGGAATTCAAGGAGTAGGAGGTTTAGACGAGGGAACAACTGAATTTTTTCAGGCTTTAGAAAAAGTCTGCAAAAAGCACGATGTGATTTTAATTTTAGACGAAGTACAGTCAGGATATGGAAGAAGCGGAAAGTTTTTCGCCTTTCAGCATCACGGAATCAATGCTGATATTATTTCAGTAGCAAAAGGAATGGGGAATGGTTTTCCAGTTGGAGCTATTTTAATCTCTCCAAAATTTGAAGCAAGTTTCGGATTGTTGGGGACCACTTTCGGAGGTAGTCATTTATCGTGTGCTGCCGGTATTGCGGTACTGGATGTAATTGAAAAATTGGATTTACAGAAGAATGTAAACGAAGTTTCGGCTTATTTCTTAGAAAAAATTAAAGAAGTTCCAGGAATTAAAAAAGTAAAAGGGAAAGGTTTGATGCTTGGAGTAGAATTTGATTTTGATGTAGCTGCATTAAGAAAAAAACTAATCATCGAAAAACATATTTTCACAGGAAGTGCCAACAATAAAAATCTGTTAAGAATTCTTCCTCCCTTAACAGTGAAGAAATCAGATATTGATACTTTCATTGCAGCTTTAAAAGAGAGTTTGGAAGAACTTAAAAATTAAAGTTTACCATATACTGTTAATTCGTTTAATCGTTTAAACGGATTAACAACTAACCAATTAAACCAAAAAAATGAACCCATTATCAATTGAAAAACGTAATCTGGTTTTGCGTGCTATGGCACAGCTGGTCGAGCAGGAGCGGAACCAGATTATCTTAACCAATCAGGAAGATCTTGTTGATTATGACGGCTCAGACTTAGCCATGGAAGAGCGTTTAAAGGTAGATGATAAAAAAGTGGATGAAATGATTTTATCACTCAATCAACTGGCTTCGCAAGAAGATCCGGTTGGAGTAGAACGTTTTCATTTTGTTCATGATAATGGTATAAAGGTGATTAATAAGACTGCCGCTTTCGGGACGATTTTAATCATTTACGAATCCCGTCCCGATGTTACTATTGAAGCCGGGGGAATAGCTTTTAAATCCGGAAATAAGATTTTATTGAAAGGAGGAAAAGAAGCTTTAAAATCGAATTTGAAAATTGTGAGTCTGTGGCATCAGGCTTTAGAGAAAAACGGCGTTTCGAAAGACTGGGTGGAATATTTGAATTTTAATCGTGCCGAAACTCAGGCTTTTTTAGAAAAACCAACTCAAAAAGTGGATTTAATTGTTCCAAGAGGAGGAGAAAAATTAATTGAGTTTGTCAAAGCACACGCCACTTGCCCCGTTATTGTAAGCGGACGAGGAAATAATTTTGTCTACGTTCATGAAAAAGCTGACACAGATTTGGCTCTAAAAATCATTATAAATGCCAAAACCTCTAAAATTTCAGCGTGTAATGCGGTCGATAAGGTTTTGATAGATTCAAAGCTGCCTAATTTTGAAGGATTTACAGCTATTTTAATTGAAGAGTTAAAGCAATATAAAGTAGAAGTAATTGTTGATGAGTCACTAAAAAGTTTTGAAGACACCAAAACACTCCAGAACGAAGACATTTGGTACGAAGAATTCCTGGATTATAAAATCGTAATTGGAGCTATTGATTCTGAAGAAAATGCAATCGAAAAAATAAATAAATATTGCGGAGGACACTCGGCAGTAATTATTACAAGAGATGATAAGGCAGCACAGGAATTTATGGATGCCGTAGATACTGCAGCTGTGTATCAAAATGCCTCAACACGTTTTACAGATGGAGGTCAGTTTGGTCTGGGAGGTGAATTAGCGATAAGTACCGATAAATTGCATCAGCGGGGTCCTATCGGACTTCAGCATCTCGTAACCAATAAATGGTATGTGTACGGAGAAGGTCAAATTAGGTAATTGAGGAAATTAGACAATTAGATAGTTGGATTTTCTTAGATTGTAAATTATTGGAATTTGGAATTTTAAAAATTGTAATTTATCAAAAAAACAAAGCTTTGCGAACCTAGCGTTAATCTAGACAAAGAAAAAAGCTTGCGCCCTTTGCGGTTAAATAACACAATGTGCAAATTAGATAATACGAAAATTGAGGGAATTAGATAATTAGTCAGTTCTGGATAAAAATCTTAGAATCTCAGTATCTTAGAACCTTAGCATCTTTAAAAAATGAGCAAAAAAAGGATTTTATTAAAAATAGGAAGTAACACTTTAACCAAAGAAACCAATCATATTTCGCGGGGAAAAATTGAAGATCTCGGAATGCAGATTGCAGCTTTAAACAAAGATTACGAGTTTGTAATTGTGAGTTCCGGAGCAATCGCAGCGGCAAAGCAATTTGTAAAGCTCGAAAGTAAAGGAAAAGAAATTGTCGTTAAGCAGGCATTAGCTTCAATAGGTCAGCCACATTTGATGCGGATTTTCCACGAGAATTTCAGTGATTTGGGATTATTGACTTCTCAATGTTTATTGTCTTATTCTGATTTCGAGAAAGAACAGTCTAAAGTCAATATTGTCAATACGATAAACGTTTTGGTAGAGAACAATTACATTCCGATTATTAATGAAAATGATACGGTTGCTACAGATGAAATTCGGTTTGGAGACAATGATAAACTGGCAGCATTGACAGCAGTTCTTTTAAATGTTGATATTCTGATTATTGCGACCAATACCAACGGGATTTATACCAAAGATTCTATTCACGATGAAGTTCCTGAAACGATCAAACTGGTAGAGGATTTAAAAATATTGGAAAAAGAAATTGGAGAATCAAAATCATCACATGGAACTGGAGGGATGCAGTCGAAGATAGAAGCAGCCGCAATTGCAAAAGCAGCCAATATTGAAACCTGGATCGTAAATGGATTAGATGATAATTTTATTCTGCGGGCGCTAAAAGAGGAAATCCCATTTACCAGGATTGTGTAAAGATGTTTATTTGTTTAACCGTTAATTTGGTTAATCGAAGTAATATCACCAGAAAAAAATAAAAGTTAATATGTTTTATCAAATAAACAAATTAACGATTAACCGATTAAACAGAAAGAGATGAACTATATTTCAATTCAAGATATCGACTCATTATCAAAATGGGTAAAAAGTGCGTTAAAAATCAAAAAGAACCCACTTAAAAATCAAAGTTTAGGAAAAAATAAAACCTTAGGGATGTTATTTTTTAACCCAAGTTTAAGAACGCGTCTGAGTACTCAGAAAGCGGCAATGAACTTAGGGATGAATGTTATGGTAATGAACTTCACTAATGAAGGCTGGACGTTAGAATTTGAAGACGGAGCCATTATGGATTCCGGTGCTTCAGAGCACATTAAAGAAGCAGCTGAAGTAGTATCTCAGTATTGTGATATTATTGCGATTCGTGCTTTCGCAGGTCTTGTGGATAAAGAGAAAGATTATGCAGAAACCGTAATTTCGGGATTCTTGAAACACGCAACCGTACCCATCGTAAACATGGAAAGTGCCGTTCGTCATCCGATGCAGTCTTTGGCAGATGCTATTACCATGGAAGAATACAAAACCAAGCATAAACCCAAAGTCGTACTTTCGTGGGCGCCACATCCAAAAGCTTTGCCTCAGGCCGTTGCGAATTCATTCGTAGAAATGATGCAAATGCAAAAAGACATGGATTTTGTAATCACACACCCGGAAGGTTACGAATTAAGTCCCGAAATCACGAAAGACTGTACAATTGAATACGATCAAAACAAAGCGTTTGAAAATGCTGACTTCGTTTACGTAAAAAACTGGAGTAATTTTAACGACTACGGAAAAGTAACCAATACAGATTCAAGCTGGACGGTTACAGCCGAGAAAATGGCTTTAACCAACAACGGAAAATTCATGCACTGTCTGCCTGTTCGTCGTAATGTTATTGTAAGCGATGAAGTACTTGACGGCAAGAATTCAATCGTAATTCAGCAGGCGAACAACAGAACGTATTCAGCGCAGTTAGTTTTACAGAAGATTCTCAAAAAAATATAATTTTTTTGAGGTACTAAGGTTCTAAGTTTCTAAGATGCTAAGAAACGGCCGAATAAAAACCTTAGTCCCTTAGAACCTTAGTCCCTTAGAACCTCATGAAAAAAGTTACAATAATAAAAATAGGCGGAAACATCATAGACAACCCGATAGAATTAGAGCAATTCTTAACTGATTTTTCTAAAATAGAAGGTCATAAAGTACTGGTTCATGGTGGAGGAAAATCGGCTACGAAAATGGCTCAGAGTATCGGACTAGTGCCGCAAATGGTCGATGGACGCCGTATTACAGATGCCGCAATGCTTGATGTTGTGGTCATGATTTACGCAGGCCAAATCAACAAACACATTGTAGCGCAATTACAGGCAAAAGACAATAATACGATAGGATTTTCGGGAGCCGACGGGAATTTAATTCAGTCTGTAAAACGAAATCATCCTACGATTGATTATGGCTTTGTCGGAGATGTAAAACAAGTTAACACGAAGTTATTGGCTACGTTATTAGAAACCGGAATTGTTCCTGTTTTCTGTGCCATTACACACGACAAGAACGGACAATTGTTAAATACCAATGCCGATACTATTGCAAGTGAGCTTTCCATTGCGCTCTCTAAAGTTTTTGAGGTGACATTGACCTATTGTTTTGAAAAGCAGGGAGTTTTGCAGGATTCAGAAGACGATACATCTGTAATAACAGAAATCAACGAGGCTTTATATAACAAACTTAAAGAAGAAAAAGTAATCCATTCCGGAATGATTCCAAAACTGGATAACTGCTTCAATAGTTTGTCAAGAGGAGTACAGCAAATTAAAATCGGACACCACAAAATGCTTCAGAATTCAGAGATTCCGCATACAACCATTACGTTATAAAAGATATCGCCACAAATTACACGAATTTTCACGAATTATATTTGGTTAAACAATTAGTGTAGATTAGTGAAATTAGTGGCAAAAAAATAGAAATGCGCGAGGCGTATTAAATATTATTTTAAGAAATTTGCGCCAATAAAATTTAGGTTAAGATTTAGTATAGCAATATAAGTTTAGAAAAACTTAGAACCTTAGAATCTTAGCATATCAGCACCTAATAGAAAATGAAAAATATTGCAACGCTTACCCAGGAAGCAATTAGTTTATTAAAAAGTCTTATCGAAACCCCTTCCTTTTCAAGTGAAGAAGAACAAACAGCCCTTTTAATCGAAAATTGGTTCAATCAAAACGAAATTCCTTTTCAAAGAGAAAATAATAATGTGTGGGCTTTCAACAAACATTTCGACGAAAATAAACCAACACTATTATTAAACTCACACCACGATACCGTAAAACCTAATCAGGCTTATACTAACGATCCGTTTAAAGCCATTGAAAAAGAGGGAAAATTATTTGGGTTAGGAAGTAATGATGCAGGAGGTTGTCTGGTTTCGTTACTGGCAACATTTGTGCACTTCTACGAAAACCAAGATTTATCACATAATATCGTTATTGTAGCTTCTGCCGAAGAAGAAAGCAGCGGAAAGAATGGTTTAAACAGCGTTTTAAAGCACTTACCAGAATTAGATTGCGCTATTGTGGGCGAACCTACCTTAATGCAGTTGGCGGTTGCCGAAAAAGGATTGTTAGTTTTAGACGTAAAAGTCAAAGGAACCGCAAGTCATGCCGCACATCAAAACGACGATAATGCCATCTATAAATCAATTCCCGTAATGGAATGGTTTAAAAATTATAAATTCGATAAAATTTCGGAAGTTTTGGGTCCTGTGAAAATGACCGTAACACAAATCAGTGCAGGAAAACAGCACAATGTAGTGCCGTCAGAATGTGATTTAGTAGTCGATATTCGCGTGACCGATTGTTATTCGAATACGGAGATACTCGAAGTAGTAAAAGCCAATATAAACGCCGAAGTAACGCCAAGATCAATGCACCTGAATGCTTCGTCAATTCCGGTGGCACATGGTTTGGTACAAGCCGGGATCACTTTAGGAAGAACCACTTATGGCTCGCCTACACTTTCAGATCAGTCCGTTTTAAGCTGCCAGTCTTTAAAATTAGGACCGGGAGAAACCCTGCGTTCACATTCTGCAGACGAATTTATTTTTGTAAATGAAATTGAAGAAGGAATTGATTTGTATATCAAAATACTCAACGGGTTCTTTAAATTATAATTGAAACGAAATTAAACCCGACAGGTTTCAAAAACCTGTCGGGTTTGTAATATAAACAGGCATATTGGTGTGATTAGAAAATAAAGACAAAGAAAGAAGTCTAACAATCTAACGATCTAAGAAGTCTAAAAATCTAAGTTATGAAACTTTGGGAAAAAGGAATACCAACAGACAAACAAATCGAGCAATTTACCGTTGGAAACGATCGTGAACTCGATTTAGTTCTTGCAAAATACGATGCATTAGGGTCAATTGCACATGCCAAAATGCTTGGACAGATAGGTTTATTAACTCAGGAAGAAACCACTTCTTTAGTGGACGCTTTACATGAGATTATTGCTGATGTTGCTGTTGGAAATTTCGAAATAGAAAACAGTTTTGAGGATGTACACTCCAAAATAGAGTATTTGCTCACCGTAAAACTGGGAGACGCCGGAAAAAAAATCCACACAGCGCGTTCCCGTAACGATCAGGTTTTGGTAGACGTTCATTTGTATTTAAAAGACGAGTTAAAAGCGATAAAAGAGCAGGTAAAAACACTTTTTGATTTGTTGATGGAATCTGCAGAGAAACATCAGAACGTTTTGCTGCCCGGATATACACATTTACAGATCGCAATGCCATCGTCTTTCGGAATGTGGTTTTCAGCCTATGCCGAAAGCTTAATTGATGATATCACCATGTTAAATGCAGCCTCGAAAGTAGTCGACCAGAATCCGCTGGGATCTGCCGCAGGGTACGGAAGCTCATTCCCAATCAACAGAACTTTTACGACTCAGGAATTAGGATTTGAAACGTTAAAGTTTAATGCCGTTGCAGCCCAAATGAGTCGTGGAAAAGCCGAGAAAACTGTAGCTTTTGCTATGAGCAGTGTTGCGGCAACCTTGTCAAAATTTGCCATGGACGTTTGTTTGTATATGAGTCAGAACTTTGATTTTATAAGTTTACCATCGCATCTTACAACAGGTTCCAGTATTATGCCTCACAAGAAAAACCCGGATGTTTTCGAATTGATCAGAGGAAAATGCAATAAGATTCAGGCCCTTCCTTACGAAATAACTTTAATCACTAATAATTTACCAAGTGGCTATCACAGAGATTTTCAGCTTTTAAAAGAAGGCTTGTTTCCTGCGATTCAAAACTTAAAAGCGTGTCTGGACATTGCTATTTTCTCCGTAAAGGACATTACTGTGAAAGACAACATACTGAAAGATAAAAAATACGATTATTTGTTTACAGTAGATACTTTAAATGAAATGGTAGTGGCCGGTATACCTTTCAGAGACGCCTATAAGGAAGTTGCAGAACAGTTGGAGGCCGGAACGTACCAATCGCCTAAAGAAACAAAACACAGCCATGAAGGCAGTATCAATAATTTATGCCTGAATGCTATTAAAGATAAAATGAAAGCAGCTTTATAAAGCAAGCAGACCCATTAAAAGAACCGATTTGTATCTGATATGAATCGGTTTTTTTGTTTATTGCAGTTTAAAAGTATTAAAGCTTTTTGTGTGAATAATTAAGTTTAGTAGGTTTTTTTTTACTTAATATATTTGTTCTTGGTAAAAAAAGTTTATTTTTGATTTTTAGTTTCAAAATTAAAGTATGAATAAGTTTGATGATCAGGCCACCAAAGGCCTTTGGGAGAGGGGATTATTGAGTAAAGATAAGTATGAGGAAATTACATCCTATCGCAGATTGCATATTTTTTCACTAAATGCTGAACTTAAATTAGCCCTGTACTTGTCCGTATTATTGTTTACTTCAGGAATCGGGATTTTAATTTACAAAAATATTGATTCAATAGGTCACATTGCAATTCTATCGCTGCTGTTGGTCGTTATTGGAATTTGCTTTTACTTCTGTTTTAAAAATGCCAAAGGATTTCAAAAATCAGAAACCACCTTTGAGCATCCGGTTTTAGAATATTTGGTCCTGGCCGCTAATATACTTACTTGTATTTTTATTGGATATTTACAGTTCCAGTACCAGACCTTCGGTACGCATTACGGACTGGCAACTTTAATTCCAACGCTGGTAAGTTTCTTTTGTGCGTATTATTTCGACAATAAAAGTGTTTTGACAATTGCAATTACCGGTTTGGCGGCTTACGTAGGGCTTTCCGTTACACCACAGGATTTGGTGAATAATAGTAATTTCTACCAGGATCCAAGTTTAAGTTATTCTGCAATTTTACTTGCTGCTTTACTTATTTTATGGACGGTTTACAGCTCCCGAATCCAGTTAAAAATACATTTCAATATTATTTATCACACTTTTGCCCTGCACATTGCCAGTATTGCATTAATTCACAACTTGACGGATACTTATGCGGATGGTATTTGGCTGCTTTTTGCAATTGTTTTGGCTGCTTCAACGTATTATTTTTATAAAGCAAGTTACAGGCTTAAAGCTATTTCACTGTATGTGTTTATGATTATTTATGCCTATATAGGTCTCAATATATTCATCTTTAGAGTTTTTGAGAATATTAATTTTTCAGATATCTGGGAATTATTTATTTTAATTCTTCCGTTATATTTTATAGGTTCGATAATATTGTTTATTAAGTTAATTAAGAAATTCAATAAAGAAATAGCAGCATGACAGCATACGATAAAGAGGAATTAGACGATTTGACTTTAATAGAAGAAGCTGCTTCTCTGTATGCAGCTGGTTTTATCGATAAAAATCAAAAAGATAGAATTAAAAGAGAGCTGGGTGTTTTTAGAATACAGAACAATATTCTGGTTCGACTGGGATTTTTTCTGCTGGGATCATTTTTGTATCTCTCCATTTGTGGAGCCATTACGTTATTGGGACTTAGCAATGAACAATTCTTTTTTAGCATCTGCTGTTATATTTTTGCTTTGGTTGGTTTTGTTGGAGCAGAATTTTTGGCTAATATGAGGTATTACCGACATGGTTTAGACGATGCTTTTGTTTTAGGATCAATTTTGAATATTGGAATTGCTGTAGCAATCACTACCGAAGGATACGAACTAATAATTGCCATTTTTGTGGCGTTTAAATCGTTTCTGCTTTATAGAAGATATTTGAATTTACCGGCATTATTGGTGTTTTGCGCGGCTTCGGCTGCTATTTTATTCTTCGGTTTATTAGAATTAGGAGAAATTGGAAAAATGATTTTACCGTTTGTCACGCTGCTATTTTCGGCAGGATTCTACTTTTTTACTAAAAAAAATATTGAAAAACTAACGGAAACTTATCACTATAATGGACTTTTATTTGCTAATAGTTTTTGTTTAGTACTGTTTTATCTTTCGTGCAATTACTTAGTGGTTCGTGAGCTTTCGGTAACACTTATGGACAATCCAATAGCCATAGAAAAGGACATACCATTTGCTTTTTTCTTCTATGCTTTTACATTGATTGTCCCCCCTCTATATTTAGTTCAGGCTTTGAAAACTAAAGATCGAATCTTACTATGGATTAGTTTTTTAGCCATAGGTTTTTCAATTTATACGATTCGATTTTATCATTCGGTTTTGCCAATCGAAACAGCATTAACACTTGCTGGGATAGTTTTGTTTGCTATAGCTTATTTTTCAATTAAGAAATTAAAAGACAGAGAAAGTGGTTTAACATTTAAACCGGATCGATTGAATTCGTCAAATCCATTTTTAAATATGGAGACCTTAATTGTCGCTTCAGCTTTTGGAGTAAAACCCGAAGCAAAACCCGAAGATTCTCCAATGGATTTTGGAGGTGGTGGTTTCAGCGGAGGAGGCTCAGAAGGAACTTTTTAAATGAAATGTTAATTGTAAGATGTAAGATGTAAAATGTGAGATGCGAAACTATAATAGTAACTTTTCATATTTTTGCATCTCACTTTTCACAATAAAAAAAATCTAGATTTTACTTTTCAATGCTTCCGCATCAATATCGCTATGGGAAACATCATAAACAGCTTTCCCGTTTCTGATCAGGATTAATTGTGGAGATTCATGATAAACATTGAATCGCGATGCAATTTCGTTTGAGACATCACGATGTGCTATTAAATCCAAAAAATAAGGATTCACAGTATCTTCTAAAGCATATTCACGTTCAAATTGCTTCAAAGCCATACGGCTAATGCTACATCTTGTGCTGTGTTTAAAAATGACTACCGGTTTTTCGTTGGATATCGCTTCGATTTCCATTAATTGGGCAACATCGGTTAATTCCGTCCAATTTACATTGCTTTTTGGGGTATCTGCTGACTCCGAATTCCCGAAGATTGAATTAAAAAAACTCATATTTGACTTGTTTTGTGACTTTTTGGCATTTTAAATGGATTGAAAACCAATAAAAAGTGTCATTTTGTCTGTATTTTTAGTATGGAATATAATTTGAACGTTCAGATAGCAAAGTTAGAATATTTAAAGTTAAAAATTTAATCCAATAAATTGTAATTTTAAAGACCTCGAACTATATCACTAATAATCAATCCTAAATCGTATAGATATGAATATAAATAAATTTACAATAAAGTCGCAGGAAGCCATACAGTTGTCACAGCAGCTGGCACAACGCAACGGACAGCAACAGATTGAAAACGAACACATTTTTAAAGCTATTTTTGAAGTAGATGAAAATGTTGCACCGTTTATTTTGAAAAAACTGAATGTAAATGTACCGTTGTTTTTACAAATATTAGACAGTACTATTGCAAGCTTTCCAAAAGTTTCGGGAGGAGATATATTGCTTTCCAGAGACGCAAACAAAGCATTGAATGAAGCAGAAATTATTGCTCAAAAAATGAATGATGAATACGTTTCTATCGAACATTTAATTTTGGCTATTTTCGATTCAAAAAGCAAAGTTTCTCAAATTTTAAAGGACCAGGGTGTTACGGGAAAAGGGCTTAAAGCTGCCATTGAAGAACTTCGAAAAGGAGAACGAGTAACATCGGCTTCAGCTGAGGAAACCTATAATTCGTTAAATAAATACGCCAAAAATCTAA
Source organism: Flavobacterium sp. CFS9 (assembly GCF_041154745.1). NCBI lineage: Bacteria > Pseudomonadati > Bacteroidota > Flavobacteriia > Flavobacteriales > Flavobacteriaceae > Flavobacterium > Flavobacterium sp. CFS9. The sequence continues at coordinate 4,066,744 of NZ_AP031573.1, forward strand.
ACGAACTGGCTCGTACCGGAAAACTAGACCCTGTTATCGGACGTGACGAGGAAATCCGTCGTGTGTTACAGATTTTGACGCGAAGAACCAAAAACAACCCAATGTTAATCGGAGAACCGGGAGTTGGTAAAACGGCTATTGCCGAGGGACTGGCGCATCGAATTGTAGATGGTGACGTGCCGGAAAATTTAAAAGATAAAATCGTTTTCTCATTGGATATGGGGGCATTGATTGCCGGTGCTAAGTTCAAAGGAGAATTTGAAGAACGTTTAAAAGCAGTAGTAAAAGAAGTAACTTCTGCCGAAGGAGATATCGTTTTATTCATTGACGAAATTCACACGCTTGTAGGTGCGGGTGGAGGAGAAGGTGCTATGGATGCGGCTAATATTCTGAAACCGGCTTTGGCTCGTGGTGAGTTAAGAGCCATTGGAGCAACAACTTTAGATGAATATCAAAAGTATTTTGAAAAGGATAAAGCATTGGAGCGTCGTTTCCAAAAAGTTTTAATCGATGAGCCGGATACTGAAAGTGCTATTTCAATTTTGCGCGGGATCAAAGAAAAGTATGAAACCCACCATAAAGTTCAGATTAAAGATGAGGCGATTATTGCTGCGGTAGAATTGTCACAACGCTACATTACCAATCGTTTTTTACCGGACAAAGCTATCGACTTGATGGATGAAGCGGCTTCGAAACTGCGTATGGAAATCAATTCAAAACCGGAAGAACTGGATGTTTTAGATCGTAAGATCATGCAGCTGGAGATTGAAATTGAGGCCATTAAACGTGAAAAAGAAGAAAGCAAACTGAAAATCCTGCGTATGGATCTTGCGAACTTAAAAGAAGAACGCAATGAGATTTATGCAAGATGGAAATCCGAAAAAGATATTGTAGACGGAATTCAGGCGGTAAAACTCGAAATTGAAGGCTTTAAATATGAAGCGGAACGTGCGGAACGTGACGGGGATTATGGAAAAGTGGCCGAAATTCGTTACGGTAAAATAAAGGAAGCGCAGGAACGTCAGGATGTTTTGCAAAAACAATTGCTGGAGTTTCAATCCGGTAATTCTTTGATTAAAGAAGAAGTAACCCGTGAAGATATTGCCGAGGTGGTTGCAAAATGGACCGGGATTCCGGTGATGAAAATGCTTCAGACCGAAAGAGAAAAACTTTTGCATCTGGAAGACGAATTACATAAACGTGTGGTAGGTCAGGAAGAAGCAATTGAAGCGGTGAGTGATGCTGTGCGTAGAAGCCGTGCCGGTTTGCAGGATTTGAAAAAGCCCGTTGGAACGTTCTTGTTTTTAGGAACTACCGGAGTAGGTAAAACGGAGTTGGCTAAAGCTTTGGCGGAATATCTTTTTGACGACGAAAATGCCATGACCCGTATCGATATGAGTGAGTATCAGGAACGTCACAGTGTGAGCCGTTTAGTAGGTGCGCCTCCCGGATACGTAGGTTATGACGAAGGAGGACAGCTGACAGAAGCAGTTCGTAGAAAACCCTATTCTGTTATTCTGTTAGACGAGATTGAAAAAGCGCATCCGGACACGTTTAATATCCTGCTTCAGGTTTTAGATGAAGGTCGTTTGACGGATAACAAAGGACGTCTGGCCGATTTTAAAAATACCATTATCATTATGACTTCTAATATGGGAAGTCAGATTATACAGGATAAGTTTGAAAACTTAAAAGGAAGTATTGAATCGGCTACCGAATCTGCAAAGGTTGAAGTTTTAGGATTACTGAAACAAACTGTTCGTCCGGAATTTATCAACCGTATCGATGAGATCGTGATGTTTACGCCTTTAACAGTAGATAATATTTCTAAAATTGTAGGTTTACAGTTGAAGAGTGTTACAAAAATGCTGGCTTTACAAGGTATTACAATGGACGCAACACCGGAAGCAATTGCTTACTTATCTGATAAAGGATATGACCCTCAGTTTGGTGCTAGACCTGTAAAAAGAGTAGTTCAGAGAGAAGTATTGAACCAGTTGTCAAAAGAGATTCTGGCAGGAAAGATTACTACGGACAGTATCATCCTATTAGATGCTTTTGACGGACAATTGGTTTTTAGAAATCAAACGCATAAAGAAGAATAATTTATAAGAGAAATACATCAGAGATCATTTCTCATTTTCAGGAAGACACCGGTAAAATATGCCGGTGTTTTTTTGTATAATCATTTTTGAGGCATGAAAATCTGCGTAGGAATTATTATATATTTGAATTATTAACGATCAAAAACAATTGTATGAAAGAAAAACGACGGACTTTTTTAGGTTTATTAGTTACCTGCATTTCATTTATGAGCAGTGCTTATTCTCAACAGAGTGTGGTAGTTGCAGGAGGAAATGCTACCGGAAGCGGTGGTAGCTCCAGTTATTCGGTTGGACAGATCTCATATGTGAGCTTATCTGGTGCTAACGAATCTGTTTTGCAAGGTGTTCAACAGCCTTATGAGGTAACCACTCTGGGCAATGATGATTTTAAAGGTATTGATCTTGTCATGACCGCTTATCCAAATCCCACTGTTGATGTGCTTACTTTAGTCATTACCAAAGAAGAGTGGAAAGATTTGTCTTACAGGCTTTTTGATACAACTGGAAAGATTGTATCTGAGAACTTAAAAATTGCGGGTTCCGAAACGAGCGTGCCAATGCAGCAATTAAATCACGGAATTTATTTTCTGACGGTAAATAAAGGAAACAAAAGCATAAAAACGTTTAAAATCATAAAAAAATAAAACAGCAGACAGATATATGAAAAAAATTACTCTTGCCTTACTATTATTAAGTTCTTTTACCTTTTTATTTGCGCAGGCTCCGCAAAAAATGAGTTACCAGTCGGTTATTCGAAAAACGGACGGGACGTTGGTTGCAGGTACTTTAGTGGGTATCAAAACAAGTATTTTACTCGGATCAACGAGTGGTACAGCCTCTTATGTAGAAACCCAAACCACCACAACAAACAGTAATGGATTGGCCACTATAGAAATAGGAGGCGGTACACCAACTACAGGAACTTTCTCAGGGATAAACTGGGGAGCAGGATCACACTTTATCAAAACGGAAATCGATCCAACCGGAGGAAGTAATTACACCATCAGCGGTACAAGTCAGTTGTTGAGTGTGCCTTATGCTTTATATGCGGGAAGTACTCAGAACAAGGGAAAAACAAGTATAATAATAACCGGAGATGTTACAGATGTACAGGCAATGGCGCAAATAGATGCCGAGTTTGGACCCTATACAGAAAATATTTATGTTACAAGCACAACAAATTTGACCAATATAGATTTGAGCGCAGTGAAAAAACTGGTAACCTTAAAGATTCAGAATAATTCAAAGTTGACTAATGTAAACTTGAGCAATCTTATTGAGGTTTACGATGATTTAGATGTCGATAATAACAATAAATTAGGATCGATTGTATTTCCTGCATTGAAAATAATACAGGGATACGATACAGGGATTCTAAATAATCCATCTTTAACGTTTATTGCGTTTCCTGTGTTAACGTCAAGTAAAGGATTGTATTTTCACAGTAATATACTTCTTACTTCTATCGAATTGCCTTCTTTGTCCACAATTGCAGATAAAGACACCACACTTGATTTTACCAGTAATGCACTTCCAAGTTCTCAGGTTAATCTGATTTTAAGCAGGCTTTTAAATTTATCTTCCTTTAAGGGAGTTAGATTAGACAATCAAAAACCACCAGCTCCTCCTACGGGGCAAGGTATTGTAGACAAAGCCACTTTAATTGGCAGAGGCGCAAGTGTTACAACCGATTAAGTTTACTATTAAATCATAGGATTTATAAAAATGCCAGCCGTAAGGTTGGCTTTTTATTTAGTTTAAGAATTTCGATTCATAAATAATATAATCTTTTCTAAAAGTACTATAAAATAATTATGAGTAAAGTATAGAACTTTACGGTAGTAATTTGAAAATCAAATGAAAAGAGGAATAATCTTAATCGAAATATCATGAACAATATTTTTAGAGGGTTAATAGCAGGTTACGGTGCGAAAAAATTAGGTGGCGGTTGTTTTGGAACTATTTTCGTGTTTATTATTATTTGGGTGCTTTTAGGGCAATGCAGTTAATTTTTGGCTAGAAAAATCAACAAAAAAGTCTTAGATTCGCAGCAATAAACAACCAGGATCATGTATTAATTTGGCGTATTTAAAACCAGTTAATTAAGTGATTTTTCTAAAACAAAATAAGTATAATGGCATCAGGTTTTTTCGTACTATTAGACGATATCGCAGCAATCATGGATGATGTTGCAGTAATGAGTAAAGTTGCAGCAAAGAAAACAGCAGGTATTTTGGGCGATGATTTAGCCGTAAATGCTGAGAAAGCTTCAGGGTTCGCATCCTCGAGAGAGCTTCCGGTATTATGGGCAATCAGCAAAGGTTCGTTGTTGAATAAAGTGATTATTTTACCCATTGCTTTTTTGTTAAGTGCTTTTTTACCAGTAGCCATCATTATAATTCTGGTACTTGGAGGTTTGTTTTTGGCTTATGAAGGAGCGGAGAAAATCTACGAATTTGTATTTCCACACAAACATGAAGAATCTGAAGGAATCACAGACGAAACGTTTACAGAAGAAGAAATTTTAGAAGCTGAGAAAGGAAAAATAAAATCAGCAATCGTGACCGATTTTATCTTATCTGTCGAAATTGTGATTATTGCTTTAGGTACCGTAATTGGTCAGCCACTTAGCCAGCAAATCATCGTAACGTCAATAATTGCCTTAGTTGCAACTGTTGGGGTTTATGGTATCGTGGCACTTATTGTCAGAATGGATGAAGCAGGGTATAAGCTAATTAAATTCAGTAAAAAAGAGAAAAGTATCTCGAAATTTATTGGAAACATACTAGTAAAAGCATTGCCTTTGGTCATTAAAAGTTTAACCGTAATTGGTACAATTGCTTTGATTTTGGTAGCAGGCGGAATTTTTGTACATTATATCCCGTTCATACATCATTTAATGGAAGAAATTAATGTGCCTTCTATTCTAAAAGAATTTGTTACAGGTTTAGTGTTAGGTTTTGCAGTATTGGCTGTAATAAGTCTGTTTAAAAAAGTATTCGGTAAAAAAGAAACTGTTTAAAAGAAATAACATCATAAATACAACAAACACCAGTCGAAAGGCTGGTGTTTTTTTTTGAAGCACAGTAACTCATTTTTAAAAGCACTTTTGTCCCGCTATTCACTCTATCTTTTCCCTGCTAAAGAAGCAGGAAAAAGGATGCCGTTTCTATCGGGGCTATGCGATAAATTTTGGTTTTTCATAAGTAAAGGGTATTTTTTTAAAAGTATTTTAATGGATTAAGTATTTGATTTTTAATGATTTGTTTGTTTTGTCGAAAGAATTAACAAATTTGAAAAGCAACCATTGTAATCGAACAGCATCTTCATAGTAATTAACAATTAATTATTATTTTATATGAAAAGGTTTAAATTAAAATCAGTTTTTGTAGTATTATTTTTAGCTATAGGGTTAACTTCCTGCAGTAACGATAATGATGCGCCAAGTATTCCTGAATCAATTACTAAAGCTGCTTTAGTGACCGAAGTGAAAGGTCCGGCAACCGGGAAGGTTAATGAAGAATTAAGCTATGATGTTACTTTTGCTGTCGATAACGCTTGTGGAGAATTTAGTAAAATTGGTGAAGTGACCATTGGGGGAGTAAAAGGATTGCAAGTTGAAGTTAAATATCCAACAGGAGTTTGTACCACTCAGGTACCGGATCCTAAAAAGACAGTTTACAAATTTAAGTCTGCAACCAAAGGAACTTTTGAAATTAAATTCAAAAAATCAGAAACGGAGTTTATCACGACAAAAGTGGTTATTGAATAATTAAGTTCTTAGACGATAAATTTTAGGTAACGAAACCATTTTGCAATTATTTGACTCTTTAATAGAATAAGATATTTGTAAGATGGTTTTCTTTTTATAAGAACTGGAGTATAGGTGTTCTTTGTCATTCTTTCAAAAAACACTATTTTTGCACTCTAAATTTTATGTCATGCCGAAAAGAAAGTATAAAATAGCCGTTATTCAGTTAAATCTGAATGATGTTGCCGAGAATAATCTTAAAAAATGTATCAGCTGGGTAAGAGACGCAGCTACTAAGGGAGCTGAAGTAATATTGCTTCCGGAATTGTACAGCAGTCATTATTTTTGCCAAAGCGAAGATGTAGATAATTTTGCATTAGCCGAACCATTGTACAGCACTTCATTTATTGCTTTTAGTGCTTTGGCAAAGGAATTGGGAGTAGTAATTATTGTTCCTTTCTTTGAGAAGAGAATGGCAGGAATTTATCACAATAGTGCTTACATCATTGATACGGATGGAACAGAAGCAGGATTATACCGTAAAATGCACATTCCGGACGATCCGCATTTTTATGAAAAATTCTATTTCACGCCGGGTGACTTAGGTTTTCAGGCTATTGAGACTAAAAAAGGAAAAGTGGGAACACTTATTTGCTGGGACCAATGGTATCCGGAAGCAGCACGTATTACTGCTTTAAAAGGGGCTGAGGTTTTATTTTATCCAACAGCAATTGGATGGCATCCAAAAGAAAAAGAAGAATACGGAGATAATCAATATGGTGCATGGATGAACGTAATGAAAGGTCATGCTGTTGCGAATGGTGTTTTTGTTGCCGCTGCAAACCGTATTGGATTAGAAAAATATATTGAAGGAACAGAAGGAATTCAGTTTTGGGGGGCTTCGTTTATCGCAGGGCCTCAGGGTGAGATCTTAGCTCAGGCTTCTCACGATCAGGAAGAAATTTTAATTGCTGAAGTTGATTTGGATCTACAGGAAAACGTACGTCAGAACTGGCCGTTTTTCAGAGACAGAAGAATTGATGCTTTTGGAGATATTACTAAAAGAGCGATTGATCAATAAGTAAAAAAACTTTTACATAAAGGCAAAGAAGTAGAGGCTGTTTAATTTTAAACAGCCTCTTTTGTTTTTCAGCACAAACAATATTGTTTTAAATTTTAGCTTTAATTCGACGCTGATAAAACGGATTTACTTCGTAAAAACACGGATAAAGACAGATTTTTTTCTCCTTATAAAGAGTTTACAATTTTTAAGATCTGTTTTTATCCGCGTTGAAGTAAGATGTAGAATGTTAAAGCCACTTTTAAGTATTTATATGCAAAAGAGACTGTTTAAAAATTTAAACAGTCTCTTTTTATACTAGCTTAGAATTGTTTATTTCACCTGGAAAGTAACTCTTCTTACGATTTGACGCGCTTCTTTTGAGTTTTTGTTCACAGAAGTGTCTTCACCGTTAGCAATTACATTTAGCCTTGAAGCATCGATTCCTGCATTTGTTGCAATCTTTTTAACTGCTTCAGCTCTTTTTCTTGATAATTCAGTATTGTAACTAGAGTTTCCAATTTCGTCTGCGTATCCAATAATATCTGCTGATTTACCAGGATTGTTTTTCAGGTATTTCACTAAGAAATCAACACCAGATAGAGAAGTATTGGTTGGTTTAGAAGAATTGAAATCAAAGTATACATTTACATATCCTCCGTTGATTAGTTCTTCAACAGTACGGTTTGTTGGAGCTACTTCACTTCCTTTTTTAGCATAAGTTTTATCTAAGTAGCTTTCTAATTCATCCGGCACACCATTTTGATTGTTGTCAATAGATTGTCCTTTAGTATTTACAGCCACTCCTGAAATCGTGTTTGGCTCTAAATCATACAAATCAGCAACACCATCTTTATCGGTATCAATAAGATTAGTCTCAATTGTATTCACTCGGTCTTCTAATTTGTTTAGTCTTTCATTTTCTTCAGAATACCAGTCAGCATGTTTTGTGTTTTTACCTAAGTAAAACGTCAAACCAACAGATGCATTTAGTAACACACCGTCTAATGAACCGGTAGTAGGAACACCTTTTCCGTCAAAGTTGTGGTTTTGTCTTCCGTTAACAATTCCGGTAAGATCTCCGGTTAAAGCAACTCTGTTGCTAAGTCTTACTTGTCCGGTTAATCCCATAATTCCGTGAGCCATATAATCTTTCCCGTCAAAACCTTTATCGCTGCTTAATTGAGAAACACCAAAACCTCCATGGGCCAATAAACCAAAAGTATTTGTCCAGGTTTCAAAGTTTAAAGCTCTTCCAAGGTTAATAACCCCTTGTAAACTTGCTCTGTAATATTTACTGTCAAACTCCGGAGTGTCTTTACGTTCCTGAAATTGATCGTATCCAACATCCAGTTTCAAACCAAATTTAGGATTAAACATATATCTGGCACCTAAATCGGCATGAAATGCACTAAGTGACTCTGTTGAATAGCCAGGTGTCATGGCTCTCATCGGTTTGTTTAAACCTCCGTTTAATTCTATAGACCATTTATTATAAGCAGGTTTGTCAATTGAAGACTGGGTCGATGTCGTTGTAGTGTTTTGCGCACTGGCAGCGATTGATAGTAGTAAAAGTGATACTGAAGCTAATTTCTTTTTCATGATATCCAAATTTTTATTTAATATTATTTTTGAGCCTTAACTTTTAAACTCAGGACAAATTTATAGTACGAAATTTAGATAGTGTTCTATTTGGTCTTACATAATTCCCATCTTTTGGGTTTTAATTATGCAAATATGTTAATGAAATCAAAATATTTGGTCAAAAAAAGGGGCTAAATTTAAATTTTAGCCCCTTTTTGAAATTGTAAATATGAAGGTTATTTTAAATCCGGTTGGTATATTTTTACAGTTCCATCTCCTTCACTGCTAACGACTAACAAACTTCTTTTGGTTGGACTTTTAGAAGCTGGAATGAAGAGTATTCCTTCCGGAGCGTCTCCGGTTTTTACCGTTTGCAAATATTGCGGTGAAGCAGGATTGGTTACATCATAAGTCATAAAAGCATCTGATCTTTCTAAACCTACAAATAAAATATTCTGAGATCCCATTTTAGCAGAAACAACTGCTTCCGGTTCAGAACCTTTGTCGTCACTTCGTTTATCATCATAAGTTCCAAGATCATTTGTTTTTTTGTCTGCATCATTTTTACTGTCATAAACAATTTTTCCGGTATTTCCGTTCCAGATAGAGAAGGAGCGGGCTCCAAAAGCTACCAGTTCATCTAAATCGCCATCACCATCTGTATCTCCCATATCTGCGATAAGATTCAGTCTTCCTAGATTGGTTTCCAGTTTCAAAGCAGCAGCATCAGGAAAAGCGGTAGCATCAAGTTTCATGTCTTTCATTCTTTTAATATCTGCATAGGCTGCATATTCTCTGGCATCACCTTCGTTGGCAGTAACAAAATAAGGAGTGTTGTTAACTGAAAAATGACTAATGGCATCCGGCATGTACATTCCTTTTACTTTCCATGGATTAAAAGCAATTTTATCGTCTTTGTCACTAACATCAATAGCATTTTCGGCGGTATTGAAGTTTTTAAAGCCCAGAGGATAAAGAGCTGTAATGGTTTTAGAGGTCAAATCTACTTTGGCAACACCGTTGTTTTCCTGTAAAGTAACCCAGGCAGTTTTAGAATCATCAGATATCGTTATGTATTCAGGTTCAATGTCCTGAGTAAAACTCTTGGCAAATTTTGAAATTCTAAACCCTTCTTTTTTCAAAGCTTCGGCCTGACCGCTGAAAGAACTGAAATCTAAAGTAGTCACAGCATAGGTAGCCGTTTCAATAATAGAAATGGTTCCGTTTGGATCCTGCGTATAATCAGTGTTAGGCTCTCCTTCGTTAGCCGTCATGATGTATTTTCCATCCGGTGAAAACGTAATCATATCAGGTAGTGCACCAACAGTAACTTGTTTAATTAAGCTGTAATCGCTGGTATTAAAAACAACCACCTTTCCATTTCCTTGTTTGTTAAGAGTTGATTCTAAAGCAACCGCCAGTTTTCCATCGTAAACTGCAACACTGTTAGAAGCGCCTTCGTATGGAGTCAGATCGATTTTACCAATTTTAATGGGTTTTGTAGGATCGGAAATATCAACGACATCAATTTGATTCGTTCCGCTATTGTTTACGATAAAAAGCCTTTTTGTTTTTTCATCATAAGCCGAAATTTCAGCGGCTGCCTCTCCGCCAATGGTAATAGAACCGATTTCTTTAAAAGAGCCCGGATTTTCGTTGACTACTACTTCGGATTCCTGATTTTTTGAGGTTTCATCATTATTACAGCTTGCCATAACAAATAAAGCAGCTAATAATGAAAGGCTTACATTTTTCATTTTTGTGTTTTTTAGTTTTGCCAAATGTAATTAGCAGATTATGGTCTAGTATTAAGGCTTTATTATTTAATCTTTAACTTAATCTGTCAATTGGAAAATCAGTCAATTAGATAATTGCCAGGTCATTATATTGTTAGATGATCTAATTATCTAATTATCCAATTAGCACATTGTCTAATTATCACATTATCTCATTATCTTTGTGCACTTTCAAATTTAGAATCATTTTATGTCAACAAATAATAGAAGATTTCCGGCGGAATGGGAGAAACAACAAGGAATTGTATTGTGTTTTCCGCATAACGGAAACGACTGGCCGGGAAAATACGAAGCTGTTCAATGGGCTTTTGTAGAATTTATTAAAAAAGTAGCCACTTTTGAAACTGTTTTTTTGGTCGTAGCCGATGAAAAACTAAAAGAAAAAGTAAGTGGAATGCTGGAAATGGGACGTGTGAATCTGGCGAATATTTCTTTTATTGTTCACAAGACCAATAGAAGCTGGATGCGTGATTCGGGACCGATTATTGTACAAAATGGTTCAAAAAGAGAAGCTTTGAACTTTAATTTCAACGGTTGGGCAAAGTATAAAAACTATCAGCTGGATAAATTTGTTCCTGCTAAAATTGCCGATTTTATTGATGTTCCGCTTACACAGGTAATGTACAAAGGAAAACCGGTAATTGTAGAAGGCGGTGCAATTGATGTAAACGGAAAAGGAACTTTACTGACTTCTGAAGAGTGCTTGATGCATCCGACTATTCAGGTTAGAAACGCAGGTTTCACCAAAGAAGATTACGAAGCTGTTTTTAAGGAATACTTAGGAGTTACCAATGTAATATGGCTGGGTGATGGAATAGAAGGAGATGATACACACGGACATATCGACGATTTATGTCGATTTGTAAACGAAGATACGATTGTAACGATTGTGGAAACAGATAAAAACGATTCTAATTATAAGCCATTACAGGACAATTTGAAACGTTTGCAAAATGCAAAACTGGAAGATGGAAAGTCGCCAACTATTGTCGCATTGCCAATGCCAAAACGTGTAGATTTTGATACGTTAAGATTACCGGCCAGCTATGCGAATTTCTTAATTCTGAACAATTGTGTTCTGGTTCCTACTTTTAATGATAGTAACGATCGTGTGGCTTTGAATATACTTGCAGAATGTTTCCCTGACAGAGAAGTAATCGGTATCAGCTGTATTGATTTTATCTGGGGATTTGGAACATTACATTGTTTGAGCCAGCAAATTCCGGCTTAATTTTCGAGTTATATAGTTATAATTTTTTGCCACTGATTAATAGGATTGAAATGATTAAAAAATCCATGAGAATCCTATTAATCGGTAGTGAAAAAAAACAAATAAAAAAAAACCTTGTTAGCTGTCTAACAAGGTTTTTTACTTATATATCTTCCGATATGGCAGGATCTCTTCATTGTCTCACAAAAGGAGGTAACAATTGGCTTGAAACTTCTCCAAAACCAATACGTACTTCATTGCTTTCGCAGTAACCTCTGATGATTACTGTATCACCATCTTCTATAAATTTACGTTCACCTCCGCCATTTAAGGCTATTGGGTTTTTTCCTCCCCATGTTAGCTCTAACATCGAACCAAAGCTGTCTTCAGTTGGACCGGAAATAGTTCCTGAACCCATCATGTCACCTGAGTTTACACGACATCCGTTTGAGGTATGATGTGTTAACTGCTGTGCCATAGACCAGTACATGTATTTGAAGTTTGATTTTGAAACTACGGTTTCTTCCTGATTTTCAGGTTTTAAAGCAACCTCTAAATGAATATCGTAAGCCTTTTTTCCTTTTGTTTGTAAATAAGGAAGCGGGGTAGGATCTTGTTTAGGACCTTTAGTTCTAAAAGGTTCCAAAGCATCCATTGTAATAATCCATGGAGAGATTGAAGAAGCAAAGTTTTTCGCTAAAAATGGTCCAAGTGGTACATATTCCCATTTTTGAATGTCACGCGCACTCCAGTCGTTTAATAAAACCATTCCGAAGATATAGTCTTCCGCTTCGTAAGTTGAAATGTTTTCGCCCATTACATTTACATCTGTAGTGATGAAAGCGGTTTCTAATTCAAAGTCTACTAAACGGGACGCGCCAAATACCGGGGTATCATGACCGGCAGGTAAAGTTTGTCCCATCGGGCGGTGTACCGGAATTCCTGAAGGAACAATGGTAGAACTTCTTCCGTGGTATCCTACCGGAATGTGTAACCAGTTTGGTAATAAAGCATTTTCAGGATCACGGAACATTTTTCCAACGTTCGTTGCGTGTTCTTTACTGGAATAGAAATCCGTATAATCACCAATTAAAACTGGCAATTGCATTTCGACATCATCAATATTGAAAATAACAATATCGCGGTCTTTTTTGGAATCTCTTAATTGCGGATTGGTCTCGTCGAAAATATCAGCGATTCGGTTGCGGACTAGTCTCCAGGTTATTTTTCCATAAGAAATGAAATCATTAAGAGTGTCCTGCATGAACATATCATCAGTCAGATCAATTCCTGCAAAATAGTTTAATTGTTGTAGAGCCCCTAAGTCTATAGCATAGTCGCCAATTCTCGTTCCTACAGTAACAACATTTTCTTTGGTAAGAAATACACCGAATGGAATATTTTGAATAGGGAAATCACTATTTTCTGGTACTTCTAACCATGATTTTCTCTTAGTATCGTTAGCGGTTATTGGCATGTGAATGTTAATTATTTGTTGAAAAATTCTATGTCAAATATATCATAATCTAACAGTTTGACAAACGTTTTTTTGTATTTTTGCAGGAAATTAACGAAAAACGAAAAAATGCAACGCGACGAACAAATTTTTGACCTTATACTAGAAGAAAAGGACAGACAAATTCACGGATTAGAACTTATCGCTTCAGAAAATTTTGTAAGTGATGAGGTAATGAAAGCAGCTGGTTCTGTTTTAACTAACAAATATGCTGAGGGGTACCCTGGCAAAAGATACTACGGAGGATGCGAAGTAGTAGACGTAATTGAGCAGATTGCTATTGACAGAGCCAAAGAATTATTTGGAGCTGAATATGCAAACGTTCAGCCACACTCTGGATCTCAGGCTAATACATCAGTTTACCATGCATGTTTAAATCCTGGAGACACTATTTTAGGTTTCGACTTATCTCACGGAGGTCACTTAACTCACGGTTCTCCCGTGAATTTCTCAGGTCGTTTGTACCGTCCTGTTTTTTATGGTGTAGATGCTGAAACGGGTCGTTTAGACTATGATAAAATTCAGGAGATCGCCACTAAAGAACAGCCAAAATTAATCATCGCCGGAGCTTCGGCTTATTCACGTGATATGGATTTTGCTCGTTTCAGACAAATTGCTGACAGCGTAGGAGCGATCTTATTTGCTGATATTTCTCATCCTGCAGGTCTTATTGCTAAAGGATTAATGAATGACCCGATTCCACATTGTCATATTGTTTCTACTACTACTCATAAAACATTACGCGGACCACGTGGAGGTTTGATTTTAATGGGGAAAGATTTCGAAAACCCACAAGGTTTAAAAACTCCAAAAGGAGAAATCAGAATGATGTCTTCTTTATTAGATCTTGCTGTTTTCCCTGGAAATCAAGGTGGACCATTAATGCATATCATTGCTGCTAAAGCAGTAGCTTTTGGTGAAGCGCTTAAAGATGATTTCTTTACTTATGCTATGCAATTGCAGAAAAATGCAAACGCTATGGCTGATGCTTTCGTAAAAAGAGGATACAACATTATCTCTGGCGGAACAGATAACCACATGATGCTTATCGACTTAAGAAATAAAGGTATTTCTGGTAAAGAAGCTGAAAATGCATTAGTAAAAGCAGAAATTACAGTAAATAAAAACATGGTTCCATTTGATGATAAATCACCATTTGTAACTTCAGGAATCCGTATTGGAACAGCTGCTATCACTACTCGTGGTTTAGTGGAAGAAGATATGGAAAAGATTGTTGCTTTAATCGATAAAGTGCTTACAGATCATACAAATGAAGCGGTTATCGAAGAGGTAGCAGATGAAGTAAATGAAATGATGAGCGAAAGACCAATTTTCGTTTACTAAAAATAAAATTTGAAACTTAATTGTTTCAGGTTTAAAGTTTCAAGTTTAAAGTTTTGTAATGCGGAAATAACGTGAGCCAGAACTTTAAACTTTTTTTTCGTTCCTAAAGGAACCTGAAACAAGAAAAACCTGAAACAAAATAAACTAAAAGAGATATGGGCGTATTAAGATTACAACTGCCAACAGACCCGAGATGGGTGAATATCGTAGAGAAAAATATTGAAGAAATCCTGACGGATCATGCTTGGTGTGAGCAAAAAGCAGCAACAAATGCGATTACGATTATCACTAATAATTCTGAGCATCAGGATTTAGTGCAGGATTTATTGGCTTTAGCCAAAGAAGAAATCGATCATTTTGAGCAGGTTCATAATATCATCATTAAGAGAGGATTGAAACTTGGACGTGAGCGTAAAGACGATTACGTAAACGAATTGTATCAGTACATGAAGAAAAGCGGAGACGGAAGCCGTGTTTCCGGATTGGTGGAAAGATTGCTTTTTTCTGCAATGATCGAGGCTAGAAGCTGTGAGCGTTTCAAGGTATTATCTGAAAATATTCAGGACGAAGAACTGGCTGTTTTTTACAGAGAGTTAATGGAAAGCGAAGCGGGACATTACACTACTTTTATCACCTATGCCCGAAAGTACGGCGTTGGAATTGACGTAGAAAAACGTTGGAGAGAGTGGTTAGCTTTCGAAGAATCGATTATTACCAATTACGGAAAAGGAGAAACTATTCACGGGTAAGTTTACAGTCTACAGTATTCAGTGAACAGTTTTTAGTTTGCATTTCATATTTAACAGTTTACATCTAACATTTCACATTTCACAACTCACAATTCATTATATTTGAGAGCCACAAAAACGGAAACCTATGAGAATAGAAACTGATTTGAAACTGGGATTTAAAGATGTAATGATTCGTCCAAAGAGATCAACGCTAAAAAGCAGATCAGAAGTCTCTTTAAAGCAAGATTTTAAGTTTTTGCACAGTACTTCAACCTGGTCCGGAGTTCCGATTATGGCGGCCAATATGGATACGGTAGGAACTTTTGAAATGGCCAGAGTTTTAGCGAAAGAAAAACTCTTTACAGCCATTCATAAACACTATTCGCCACAAGAATGGAAGGTGTTTTTAAAAGATAAGACAGCTGATTTTTATAATCATATTGCGATCAGTACGGGAACAGGAGTAGAAGATTTTGAAAAAATAAGCCGGATTATTGCAGAGAATCCATTGCTTAAATTCATTTGTATCGATGTTGCAAATGGCTATTCAGAGCATTTTGTGCAGTTTTTGAAGCAAACCCGCAAACAATATTCCGATAAGGTTATCATTGCCGGAAACGTAGTTACGGGAGAAATGGTTGAGGAATTGCTTTTGGCTGGTGCCGACATTGTAAAAGTAGGAATTGGCGGTGGTTCTGTTTGTACTACTCGTGTAAAAACAGGTGTAGGATATCCGCAGCTTTCGGCTATTATTGAATGTGCCGACGCTGCTCACGGTTTAGGCGGACATATTATTAGTGATGGCGGCTGTCAGACACCGGGAGATGTTGCAAAAGCATTCGGTGCGGGATCAGATTTTGTAATGTTAGGCGGAATGCTCGCCGGACATACAGAGAGTGGTGGAGAAGTGATAGAAATAGAAGGAGAAAAATTCAAGCAGTTTTACGGAATGAGTTCTAAAACAGCCATGGAGAAACATGTTGGAGGAGTGGCTGAGTACAGAGCAAGTGAAGGTAAAACAGTGCAGGTACCTTTTAAAGGTGAGGTTATCAATACAATATTAGATATTTTAGGCGGTTTGCGAAGTACCTGCACCTATGTGGGGGCTTCACGTCTAAAGGAGCTTACCAAACGAACTACGTTTATTAGGGTAAGTGAACAGGAAAATCAAGTTTTTACAAAGTAATAAAAGTATTTTAAAATAGAATATGATTGCAATTTCAGAAGCTACAGTTAGCGATATTAAACAAATTCAGCACATAGTAGATATCACATGGCCGATTACATACGGTGAAATTTTAAGTAAGGAACAATTAGACTATATGTTAGCGCTTTTTTACTCGGAAGAAGCTTTAACCGAACAGTTTGCTAAAGGAGAACAATTATTTTACAGAGTTGATGAAGGAGCATCTACTGTGGGGTTTATCGGGATCGAACATCAATATAAAGGACAAGCGATAACAAAAATTCATAAAATTTATCTTTTACCGGAAACTCAGGGAAAAGGAATTGGAAAAAAAGTGATGGAAGAGATTGAAAGATTAGGTGCTGAGAACAATTCTAATGCACTGTCTTTAAATGTAAACCGATTCAATCCGGCTATTGGTTTCTATAAAAAGATAGGTTTCGAAGTTATTGGAGAATCTGATCTTGATATTGGAAACGGTTATTTGATGGAAGATTTTGTAATGGAGAAGAAGTTCTAAAACGGAACCCACTGTTGATTATAATTAGAATAAGACATAGAGCCAGGAAGTGAAGTGTAAATTGTGAAATGTGAAATGTGTGAAGTAGATGTAAGAGAAACATGTTCTATTTTATGATATTCTGTTTTACTAAAAGTGATACACTATTTTCAGTTAGACAATATGGATTAGAATATAGTAAGGAATAAGCTGGTTTTTTGACCGGCTTTTTTTTGGATTTGTTCGAAAATTTAGTGAGTTGTTATAGAAAAGTAATCATTATCTAAAAAAGTATGCAGTCAAAACTTTAGAATGAAGCTGCATAAAAAAAGTAAAGCTCTGAAAGAGCGCCAGTACCAGCATAGTGCAAAGCGCTATGAGAAAAATATCGAGTATAAGTTTAGCCCTGTAAGGGCGAAAGCCTAACCACAAAGAATATATTACATACAATTTTAGAAAAAGAGTTATTCTTTAGTAGTATCTAATTAGGAGTTTTCTATGTTCTCTTGTTGTTTTAAGCCTCTTTTGATATTTAACTCACAACAATATCATGTTTGAATAACAGGCCTTTCAGTTCCGGCAAAGTAAAAATGGCTTTTTTCAGTTTAGTTTTTGAGGGATCAATCGTGTAATTGTAGCTCGTCTTAAAATCAGCTTTATTGGCGATGGCCTTGTCAAACTCAGAGCGGAACAAATCGCAATTGTCAAAGAGGACACTGGTGAGGTCAGCAGCCATAAAATCTACAGCAATTAAACTGCAATTGGTAAAAGTAGTCCCCTTAATCTTCAGGGTGTAGAATTTTGAAAAATCCAAAATGCAATCGTAAAAATGAATTTCGAAGATCAGCTTGTCGCACATGGCAAAATTAACCTCTTTAATTTCGCAGCGATTAAAAGTGGCGGTTCGAAAGGCAACATAATTGATTTTGGCTTCATTGAAAATACAATCATTAAAGGTGCAATCGATAAAAGTAACCGCTAAAAAGGTGCAGGCAGAAAAATTACAATTGTTAAAAACACAACACTCAAAATCTTTAAAATTGACGTCATCTTTACCATAAATAATGGTATCGTATTCTTTATCAAGGAAATATTGAGATTCTTTTTTCAAGGTGATTTTTAAGGATAATTTTCAGAGTGAAAAGATACTAATTATAGGAGTACAAGCAGAGGAGAAATAAAGATAATTTACGATTTCAGGAATAACTTTAGGATCGAATAAAAAAGAAACTTAAGACCTTTTGTCTGATAGAGTTAAGGATTTCTGTTTAAGGTTCTTTTTTGTGAATTTGATATTTTTTGATCCTTAAAATGTTAAGTACTTAATTTTAGAGGTAAAATTTAAGAAAATCTTAGCAGTATTTGATTTGAAATATTTTCCTATGAGGGTAATTTGATGTAGATTTACACTGTTTTTTAAAGTTAAAACGTAACAATCTAAATTATATGGGATCAACAAGAAAAGAGCATGATTTTTTAGGGGAATTAGACATTCCAAATCATCTATATTATGGTATCCAAACCTTCAGAGCAGTAGAGAATTTTAATATCACAGGAATTCCTATTTCAAAAGAACCTTTATTCATCAAAGCATTAGGTTATGTAAAAAAAGCGGCAGCTTTGGCCAACAAAGACTGCGGTGCATTAGACGCTAAAATAGCCGAAGCAATTTGCTATGGAAGTGACCAGGTAATTGCCGGTAAATTTGATCAGGAATTTGTGAGCGATTTGATTCAGGGTGGAGCCGGAACTTCGGTGAACATGAACGCTAACGAAGTAATCGCTAATATTGGTTTAGAATATTTAGGACATAAAAAAGGAGATTACAACTTCTTACACCCAAACAATCACGTAAACTGTTCTCAGTCTACTAATGACGCTTATCCATCAGCTTTTAGAATTGCACTTTACCTGAAAATGGAGAGTTTCATTAAAACTCTTGAAGGTCTTGAAGTGGCATTTGCTGCAAAAGGGGAAGAATTCAAGAATGTTCTGAAAATGGGTAGAACACAGCTGCAGGATGCAGTTCCTATGACTTTAGGGCAGGAATTTAACTCTTACGCTACTACTATTGGAGAGGACGTTAGAAGATTAAGAGATGCTCAGAGTTTGGTTTTAGAGATCAACATGGGAGCAACAGCTATCGGAACAAGAGTAAATGCACCGGAAGGATATCCTGAAATCTGTGTAGACTATTTAGCGAAAGAAGTTGGAATTCCGTTAACTCTTTCTCCTGATTTAATTGAAGCTACAGTAGATACCGGCGCTTATGTTCAAATTATGGGAACATTGAAAAGAACAGCCGTTAAAATTTCTAAAATCTGTAACGATTTAAGATTGTTGAGCTCAGGGCCAAGAACAGGTTTCAACGAAATCAATCTGCCTGCACGTCAGCCGGGATCTTCTATCATGCCGGGGAAAGTAAACCCGGTAATTCCGGAAGTGGTAAACCAGACTTGTTTTTATGTAATCGGACAGGATTTGACTGTAACTATGGCAGCCGAAGCAGGACAATTGCAATTGAACGTAATGGAGCCGGTAATTGCTTTCGCCATGTTTACTTCATTAGATTACCTTTCAAATGCAATTCAGACTTTAATTGATAAATGTATCATTGGAATCACTGCAAATGAAGATCATTGCTACAATATGGTCATGAACAGTATTGGAATCGTGACTCAGTTAAACCCAATTTTAGGGTATGAAGAAAGTGCCAGTATTGCAGGTGAAGCTTTGAAACTGAACAAAAGTGTACACCAGATTGCGGTGATCGAAAGAAAATTAATCACACAGGAAAAATGGGACGAAATTTATTCACTGGATAATTTAATCAACCCAAAATTCATCACAAAATAGGAGAGTTACTCTCTATTTACAGAAAGCCGACATTATTTTTAGTGTCGGCTTTTTTTATGGAAACGGATTTATTGTTCATAATTAAATCATAATTTATAACGAGTGTGATTTATATTTTTAAAGTCAATCCCTATTTTTGCTATTCATACCTGAACTAAGATGAAATTACTTATAGTCGAAGACGAACCAAATCTATTGTCCATTTTGCGGAAAGGATTTGCCGAAAATAATAATGAAGTTAGTGTGGCTCTGGATGGCAGAACTGCTCTGGAGATGATTCACAATTACAATTTTGATGTTGTTGTTTTGGATGTAATGCTTCCGGATATTAACGGAATTGAGATTTGCAGAAGACTTCGTGCCGGTAAGAATTTTGTTCCGGTGTTATTGTTAACCGCTCTTGGAACGTCAGAAAATATTGTGACCGGACTTAATGCCGGAGCCGATGATTATCTGGTAAAACCTTTTAAGTTTGGAGAATTGGACGCCAGAGTCAATGCACTGCACCGTAGAGCCCACCAGGACACCGAAAAAGTAGACACCATAACCATTGGTGACTTAGAAATAAACGGTCGGGCAAAGACAGTGAAAAGGGATGGAGAATCGATTGTCCTGACCGCAAAAGAGTTTAAACTGTTGTACTATCTGGCTAAAAACAGCGGCCGCATTGTTTCCCGCGATCAGATTTTAGATAACGTCTGGGATATTAATTTTGATATGAATACCAATGTTGTCGATGTGTACATTACTTATTTAAGAAAAAAAATCGATAAACCTTTTGAAACCAAACTCATCCATACCATGAAAGGTCTGGGTTATGTGATACAGCCATAAAATGGATATAAGAAAAAAAATAACATATACTTATGTAGCCTTGTCGTCTTTTAGTACATTACTTCTATGTATTGTTGTTTTTGTTCTATTCAAAGAAAATAATCGTTACCATTTCTTAAAAAGGCTGGGAGACAGAGCTAAAATCGTCGCATCTATTCATTTTCAGAACGATCCGGAGAAAATAAAATACTACAGTAATCTTAAAAAAAACGGACTGGAAGAACTTATCGAAGAAGAAGAGTTCGTTCTTAAGATAAACAGTGCCAATAGCTTTGATTACAATACAAAGCTGAATTTACCGAATGAGTTTTATACTAATGTTTTAAGGACCGGAAATGACTATTTTGAGGTCGAAAACAAGTATTATTTAGGACAGGTTTTTACAGAGAACAATCAAAAATATATTGTAATTGTGGGAGCTCGTGACCGAAAAGGGCCAACCACCACCATTTATATTTTAAAAATCATGCTGTTCGGTGGTATAGGTTTCATATTTCTGGCCTTCTTTTTAGGACGTTTCCTGGCCAAAAGAGTCATTAATCCTGTGGCAAGAATTACCAAAGAAGTAAACAGAATTAGTGCTTCCAACCTTCACAATCGTTTACCGGAAGTCAAAAACTCAGATGAAATTTCCGATCTTACGGAAA
The DNA here is from genome assembly GCF_041154745.1 of Flavobacterium sp. CFS9. Taxonomy (NCBI): domain Bacteria; kingdom Pseudomonadati; phylum Bacteroidota; class Flavobacteriia; order Flavobacteriales; family Flavobacteriaceae; genus Flavobacterium; species Flavobacterium sp. CFS9. The sequence goes on from NZ_AP031573.1 coordinate 4,087,863, forward strand.
CCTTCAATGATATGTTGGATCGCTTGGAAACCTCATTCGAGATACAGGCTAATTTTATCAATAATGCTTCACACGAACTAAAAACACCTATAACGACAATCATTGCGGAATCCGAAATTATGCTTTTGAAAGAAAGAGAAGTTCCGGAATACATTCAGTCCCTTGAAAATATTTACAGTCAGGCTTCCCGATTAGGAAACTTGACCGAAAGTCTACTGAAACTTACGCAAACAGGTTATGATGGTAAAAAACAAGTTTTGGATATTGCCAGAATCGACGAAGTATTAATGGATGTAAAGTCGGATTTAGACAAAATTTATCCGGACAACAGGGTAAGTATCAAGCTGAACTTTGCACCTAAAGATTCAAATTTGCTTTTAATTCCATGTAACAAACCGCTTTTGGAGCTTGCTATCAATAATATTATTACCAATGGTGTAAAATATTCTGATAACAATGAGGTTTTTGTAACCCTTTCCGCCAATCAGGACTGGATAAAAGTAGCCATCAACGATATCGGAATCGGGATTCCACCGGAAGATATCCCGCATTTGTATGAGCCTTTCTTTAGGGGTAAAATTGCGACTAAATATATAGGATACGGCTTGGGACTTCCATTGGCTTCCAAAATCATCCGCATGCACGACGGAGAGATTCAGGTACAGTCGGAGCAAAATAAAGGTACCATTGTAACCATTGTCTTCAATAAAACAAGTTCAAGGAAAAGCAACATTAAGACTTCTAATGTTGAATCTTAGAAAATTCTAATTTCATATTAAGACCCTTCTAATTTGGCGGGAGTTACTTTGTAAGTATAAACTAAAAGAGTATACTTATGAAAAATTTCCTTATACCTACTACTTTAAAAGACGATACAATTTGTGCTGTAAAATCAGCTGTTGGTCAGGCAAAAGATTCAGATTGCGAAATTATTCTTATGATGGTATCAGAGACTCCTGATGCCTTTTCATCCTCTAATTTTTTACGTGAAATGCGCACCGGACTTACTGCAAGTCAGGAAGAAGTGCTGGACACTTGCCGATACATTATTGAACATACACCCAATTGTAAAATAAAGGTACACAATCAATACGGACTTTCTTCTCCTATTTTTAAACGTATTATTGATGTTTTTGCTATAAAACTGGTAGTGCTTACCAATTCGTACAAACAGGAAACAAAACGAATTCACCAATACCTGGTACAATTAGCCGGAAATCAAAGATGCCCGATTCTGCATTTAGGTTCAGAGCAATACAAAGAAGACTTCAACAAAGCGCTTTATATTGAAAACGGACGTGCCAACATGCATGTAAAAGATGTTCAGCAGTTTTTGAACAACAATTTTTCATTTGAAATTGTAAGCCAGACTTCCAGTTTTGAAGACAACTACGAGAATTTTGCTCCTTACTTATCAGAAGCGATTTCAAAATACGATATCGATTTGCTGGTAGAAACCCGCAAAGGAGAGAAAATTCAATTCAAGAAAAATAAAAAAGAGAGTATAAACGATAAAACTGGTCTACCGGTGCTTTCGCTCTACGAAGAGTTGGTGTAAAACCAATTTCTAAAAAAAAAACAAGTTTAATTTAAACGGAAAGATATGTTATTAAAGAAAAGAATTCCAATGAGGTACGTTCTCGGGAAAATTAAGGTGGAATTGGCGCTTGTAATGACTTATACCATTTTATTTGAAATTTTTCATCATTATTTCATCAATGTTGCGATCGAAATACCAATCGCAATTCCTACCATGGTAGGTACAATTATATCCTTATTACTGGCTTTTAAGTCCAATCAGGCTTATGACAGATGGTGGGAAGCACGCATTATTTGGGGATCAATTGTAAATGAGTCCAGAACTTTGGTGCGACAAATGCTTACTTTTTATAAAGATCCGGGGTTTTCTGTAGAAGCAAACGAGTTCAAAGAAAACTTCACCAAAAGACAAATCGCATGGTGTTACAGTTTAGGACAGGCGCTGCGTAATAAAGATGCAATAAAACCAATTAAAGATTTGATCAGTGAAGAAGAGCTGAATTTTGTGAAAAACCATCAGAATATTCCAAATGCCATATTACTGCTTCATGGTAGAGATCTTAGAATTGCCAAGAAAGAAAAACGATTAAATCCTTACCAACAGGTTGAAATAGACAATACTTTGTCAAGATTATGTGATGCAATGGGGAAATGCGAACGTATTAAAAACACCATTTTTCCAACCACTTACAGCATGTACATCAGAATGACGCTGTGTTTGTTTATTCTATTGCTGCCTTTCGGATTGATCAGTTTATTAAGCTGGTTTGCCGTTCCGTTAATTACAATTATCGGAGGAACGTTCTTCTTAATTGAAAAAATGGCCATCCATTTGCAGGATCCATTCGAAAACAGACCAACAGATACACCTGTTACGGCAATTTCGAATACCATCGAAAAGAACTTGATGCAAATGTTAAACGAGTACCAAAGCGAGTTTGACATCATCAAAGAATTCGATCTTCAACCCGATTTAAAGAAAGCGGAAAACAACGCTTATTTTGTTTTATAATTATGTGAATTGATTTTGGTTTCTCAATTTGTTAACTGGACAGCGCTTTGTTAATGCGGCTGTCCAGTTTTTTTATGTACTTTGACCAGTTGGGTGTGAAATGTGAGATGTTAAATGTGAGATGTGACTGCAAACTGCGACTTGGTTTTATTGGCCAATCAATTTTCCCAAGGTTTGTATAGACCCTCTTAATTCATTGGTCCACGGCAGTCCAAAACTCAATCGCATACAATTTGAAAACTGATTCTGAAAAGTAAAAATTCTGCCAGGAGCAAAACTGATTTTGTGTTGCATGGCTAACTGATAAAAAGCGGCCGTATCTATATTTTTATCCAATTCAATCCAAAGAAAAAAACCTCCTTGTGGCTGACTTACCTTAGTTCCTTTGGGAAATGACTCTAAAACCGTATTGATATAATTGGTACAGTTGTGATTCAATATCTGACGTATTTTTCGAAGATGATTTTCATATCGGCCATTTTTCAAAAAGTCACCAACTACCTGATGTGTGATAGTAGGAGTGGAGAGGGTATGATAGATTTTGTTGCGTAGAATCTCTTTTTTGAATTTCCCCGGAGAAACCCAGCCCACACGATATCCCGGTGCCAAAGTTTTTGAAACCGAACTGCAGCAAAGTACAATGCCGCTTTCGTCATAGGTTTTGCAATTGGTTGGACGGCTTGAGCCAAAGTACAAATCACCGTGAATATCGTCTTCAATCAATGGAACGTTGTAAAACTCCATTAATCGCACCACTTCCTTTTTATGTTCAACGGGCATCATACTTCCCGACGGATTACTGAAGTTACTCATCAGTAAACAGAGCTTTACTTTTTTAGTAGAAAGTGCTTTTTTCAGCGCATCCAGTTCTATTCCCGTAGTCATATTGGTAGGCAGTTCCATGATATATAAACCCAGAGATTTAGCCAATTGGAGTATGCCAAAATAAGCGGGACTTTCGGTAATAATGGTGTCTCCGGGTTTGGTTAGTGTCATCAAACAATGTGATATGGCACTTGTACAGCCCGGCATGGTAATAATGTCTCTTTCCGTTAAAGAACCTCCCCAAGTGAAAGACCATCGTGCAATTTCTTTTCTTAGATTAAGATTACCCTGTACCTGTTCATAACTGGTACCGCTATTAGGAAGCTGACGCATGGCCTGAATCATTCCCTTATTTAATTTAGCAATAGGAAGCAATTCGTTCGAAGGAAACCCCAGAGAAAGCATCGTAATACTCGGATCGGTCATGTTTTTGTAAACCTGATCAATTAAATCTTCCCGGTCAATGTTCACGCATTTTAAAACAGGACTGCTGGGCGTGGGCTCAGGAATGGTTCTGGCCGAAATGTTTGTCACATAATAACCGGATTGCGGTCTGGATTCGATAAGAGACCTGCTTTCAATTTCATAATAGGCTTTACTTACCGTACTCATGCTGTAACCCGTTTCGGCACAGACTTCCCGTATTGAGGGCAGCTTATCGCCCACATTTAAAACCCCCGATTTTATCTGCTTTTCAATTCGGTCAGCAAACTGTAGATACAAGTAGTTGGAATTTTTCATAAAAAAGAAACTGTTATGGTGCAATTTACAAAAACTGTATCTGTATTGCTGTTTTATTTTTTAGAAATTTGCTTTATTCAATAACGAACCTAAAAAGAATTACTTGTGAAAACAACAAAATATTATGCAGCAGCCATTACCTGTTTCGTCATCTGGGGATTTTTTAGCCTGGCGTTAAAGCCTATTCACGAGTATCCTTCTTTAGATATTTTATTCTATCGTGTTTTCAGCTGTAGTATTCTCATGTTACTGATTGCTTTTATTTTTAAAAGAAAAAGAATCAAAGAAACCATCGGGACTTTTAAAGCATTACCTGCCTTAGAGAGACGCAGATCGCTTTTACTGAATATTGGAGGAAGTGTCTTTTTAATGGCTAACTGGTTTACCTTTATTTATGTAATGAATCATGTTAGTGTAAAAGCAACTTCTTTGGCGTACTTAGTGTGTCCAATTTTAACCACCTTACTGGCGTACTTTATTTTGAACGAAAAACTAAGCAAAACACAATGGATGGCTGTAGGATTAAGCGTTTCCGGCTGTTTGCTTTTATCCTATGCCAATATTATGGACATGGTTTTTAGTATTGTCATTGGTTCTACTTATGCTTCGTATTTAGTTAGTCAGCGTATTAACAAAGGATTCGATAAATTTATTGTACTGACCTTCCATATTACATTGGCAGCCTTATTTTTATTACCGTTTTACCCGGCTTATAGCGGGCCAGTTCCAACAGAATTCAAATTTTATTTCTGTATCGAAACTATTGCGATTCTGTTTACCATATTCCCGTTGTTTCTTAATTTATATGCACTTTCGGGAATCAACTCGTCAACGGTAGGGATGCTCTTAAATATCAATCCGATGATTGCATTTTTATTGGCGCTCTTCTGGTATCATGAACCGATCGGATTTGTACAAATAGTGGCTTATAGTATTGTTTTTCTGGCTGTATTGGTTTTTAATTCACATCATATTTTTGCTATCAGGCAAAAAATAGCGCAATATCCTAAGGTTCTCAAGTAATTTGAAATGCTTTATGTTTTTTATTGGTTTAGAATCTAAAGTATTAGAATCTTATTAGATGTGTCAACAGGAATGAATATTTTTCATTCCTGTTTTTTTATGTGTTCTCATCTCTGTTTGCTTTTGCCCTTTCAGGGCGTAACGATCTTTCCTATCATTCATAGTGCTCCGCACTATGCTATGGCTAAAGCTCTTTCAAAGCAACATTTTTAAAATACTTAGCTTTTTAAGATTATTCACATTTCAGTATAAGTATTCAAACAGCTAAAAGGGCTGAAAGCTCAATAGCAAAAGCATAGTGCAACGCACTATGATCTAAGTTAAAAGAAAGTATTGCCCTGAAAGGGCAAAAGCCTAATCCCAAAGAAAAACAATTCTCTTATTTTGTATTGTAATTTTCCAAAATGAAATTAAAATTACCACAATCTTAACAAGGTATGTAAACAGGAATGAGTATTTTCATTTTTACTTTTTAATATCACATAAACTGTACATATAAAAGAGATTTAAGCGACGTAATTCGCTGAAAATTGATGTTTCGACACCTAAAAACCAATATTCTTATGAAAAATACCAAGCTCCAGGCCTTTATTCCGTTGTTTTATTTGGTGTGGTCCGATGATTTGCTAACTCAGAAAGAGTTTGTTACCATTCAGAAATTTATCAATGATCTTAGCTGGCTTTCGCCCGAAGAAAAGCAGCAATTACTTTCCAGAGTTGATATTTCAAATCCGCCGGGACGAAATGAACTCACGCAATGGAAATTGGATATTGAGAAAAGCATTGAAAATAAAGAAGATATTAGGTCGATTTTTGATATTGCGGTGGCACTTTCAGAAAAGGATCTTGACATTTCAACTTTAAAATCAAATTTTGTTCAACTGGAAAACGATCTTGGGATTTTAGGAGAAGAAGCGCTCCAAAACTTTAAAACCAAAGCGGGTTCTTTTACGGCAAATTTTCAAACCAACAGTGAGTTTGATGTTCAAAAAATTACAGCTCTTTTAAATGGTAAAGAAGCTGCGATAATCAATAGAGTAAAAGCAATTATTTCAAGACCTGAATTTGCGTACGAAACTTCCACAGATATTACGATTTATCGTCAGACGGTTTACAAGTGGTGCAAGCTGCTCGCTGACGAAAATCTGGGTAATATGGCGTCCCCAAAAGAATATGGAGGAGGAGAAAACATAGCCGATTATTTTGCGATTATGGAAACTTTGAGTTACCATGATCTAAGTTTGGTGATCAAATTTGGCGTTCAGTTCGGACTTTGGGGCATGAGTGTACAATCGTTAGGAACAGAAAAGCATTATGCCAAATATTTAAGGGATATTGGAACATTAAAAATTCCGGGTTGTTTTGCGATGACCGAAACACATCATGGTTCTAATGTAAAAGGACTGGAAACTACAGCAACTTACAATCATACAGATCAGACTTTTATTATCCATACACCCAATAAAAATGCTCAAAAAGAATATATCGGAAATGCGGCTGTTCACGGGCAGATGGCAACTGTTTTCGCAAAACTAATTATAGACGATCACGATTATGGCGTGAACGCATTTGTTGTTCCATTAAGAGATATCAATGGGACTGTACTAAAGGGAGTTACAATTGGAGATTGCGGACATAAAATGGGACTTAATGGAGTAGACAACGGAACTATCAGTTTCAATCAGGTAGTGATTCCGAAAGAAAACATGTTGGATCGTTTTGCCTCTGTAAATGATAAAGGAGAATTTGAAAGCCCGATTCCCAGTGACAACAGACGTTTCTTTACCATGTTAGGGACTTTGGTCGGCGGTCGCATTGGGATTCCCCGTTCAGCGTTGGCGGCTGCTAAATCCGGACTGACAATTGCTATTCGATACAGCGATCAGCGTCGACAGTTTGGACCTGAAGGCGGGTCAGAAGTTCCGATTCTGAACTACAGAATGCACCAGCGTAGATTAATTCCGCCATTAGCAAAAACATATGCGGTACATTTTGCGCTGCAGTACCTTACCAATCGCTTTTTAAACAGAACTGAAGCTGAAATGCAGGAAATTGAGGCATTAGCCGCAGGAATGAAATCCTACTCAACCTGGAGCACAAGGGATATACTGCAGGAATGCCGTGAAGCCTGTGGTGGAAAAGGATATTTATCAGAGAACCGAATCAATGCATTAAAAAACGATACCGAAATTTACACCACTTTTGAAGGTGACAATACTGTTTTGATGCAATTGGTAGCCAAAAACAGGCTCTCAGAATTCAGAAAGTCATTCGGAGAAATGGGCTCGTTAGGGATTATCAATTATGTATATGAAAATGCGAAAACGGCACTTACGGAGAAAAATCCGATAGCAACCAGAAAAACGGATGAGGAACATTTATTGGATGGAGAGTTTCATTTGCAGGCGTTTGTGCACAGGGAGAGAACAATTTTAGCTTCGGCAGCACGACGCATCAAGAAACTGGTTGATGGAGGTTTAGAACCTTACGATGCTTTTAATGTCGTGCAGCACCAAATGATCGACGTGGCTCAGGCTTATCTGGACAGAGTGGTGCTGGAGCAATTTCAATTGGCAGTTAAATCAGTAGAAGATAGTAAAACCAAAGAAATTCTGACGAAACTCAATCAGTTATACGCGCTTTCACAGTTAGAAAAAAGCAGAGCCTGGTACCTTGAGGATGGTTATATGGAACCCATTAAAACGAAAGCAATTCGTAAAATAGTCAATCAGCTTTGCTGGGACATTCGACCGGATGCGGTGGCTCTGGTGAATGCTTTTGATATTCCGGAGAGTTGTCTGTCAGCACCTATTGCGGTTAAATAGTTTTTTTGGGAGTGAAATGTGAGATGTAAAATGTGAAGAGCTTGAAATAAACAGCCACGAATTCACGAATTTATTGTAATCTGTTTGCATAAAAAATTCGTGAATTCGTGGCTTATTTTTTTAGTTGTAGTTTCTTTTTAAAGAGGGTAAATTGTTGGTTTATTGCGGATTAGGTATTTTGTTTTGTAGCAACAAGAAGTTTTTGTTATTGTTTTTTGTTATATCATGAAGTCTTTAAACCATAGCTTTATTGACGTAGCTGGCTTTCTCAAAATCCATGATATTAATAGAAATTATAGGGACTTCAGGAAGTATCTCGTTTAGTTTAGAAACAATTGCTTTTGATAATCCTGCTTTTTGATCGTTATTTCGACCCTCCAGAATGTAGGCAAAGACGTGAATAAAATCGTCTGAAGAATTTCCATTATTGTAATAGCTGAAAGGATGAATACGAACCTTAATATCGGTAGGAACAAAAAGAGTAGTGGCTAAAGCGGTATGGTAAATCTCCTGCATGATATCGTCGGCAGATTTTAGTCGGATTACATTTTCAGAGCAATCAATAACAAAGTGTGGCATGAGTATAATGTTTAAATTAGAAAAAATGAAGTACCAACAAATTTACAAAAATCTGATGGAGAATAAGTGTCGTTATTTTTTTCGGAAGCTTTTATTTAGTACAAAAAACACAATTTTCAATCTGCTAAATATTTCCTTTTTCTAGTAGCACTTTCTTATATTTGCGAGTCTCATTATATCTTTAATTGGTTTGAAAAATTATCTGCTCTTTTTTCTCTTTGCTTTTTTAGGAAGTCCTGTTTATGCAGCGGACGGCACAGATAGTATTATCGATAAACTAAACGAAGTTTTAAAAAACAAAGCTCATTATGTTCGTTTGAGAGAAGAACGAATTTTAAATTTTAAAAAAATCAAATCCGATGATTTAACGAAAGAACAGGAGTACAATTACAACGGAAGTCTGTACAGTCAATATCTGAAATTCAATTCTGATTCGGCTATTGTGTATGTTAAAAAAAACCTGAAAATCGCCAGCGAGCTTCAAAATACGGATTTACTGAACCTGGCCAGTCTGCAATTGGTAACATTGTACTCTTCATCGGGAAAATATCGCGAATCTGAAGCTATTTTAAAAAGCATTCCTAAAAAAGAATTGCCTAAAAAACTACTTCCTAATTATTATATTGCCTATCGCGAGTTTTTAGAGCATTATGCTGCCAATAGTGACGATTTAAGCTACATTGAGCAAATTAACAAATACCGTGATTCGCTGCTAACTGTTTTAGATCCTTCTACATTAAACTATCGAATCACCAGAATTGAGCAGGAGATGTCGGAGAAAAAGTTTGCTGCGGCTGAAAAAAAACTGTTGGATTTATTGAAAAATGCAAAAGAGGATCATCCCCAATATGCCATGATTACCTATCTTTTGGCAAGCATCTATAAAGAAACACGGCAGCTCGAGCTTCAAAAGAAATACTATGCACTTTCGGCCACTGCTGATTTAAAAACCGCAAACAAGGATAATGCTTCTCTTCAGGAACTGGCTTTGTTTTTTTATGAAGCCAATGATGTTGACATGGCCTATAAACTAACCCAGTCGGCTATTGAAGACGCTTTATATTGCAACGTTCAGTTTCGTACCCTTTTAATGTCAGAGGTATATTCGATCATCAACACCGTGTACTTAGAGAAAGAAGCTAAGCGAAAAACCGAGCTTCAACTGTACCTTTTGTGCATCAGTTTGTTGTCGGCATTTTTAGTAGTTGCTGTCATTTACGTTTACAAACAAATGAAAAAAGTATCGCGAATCAGGACAGAACTGTATCATACAAGTCAAAAGTTAGCCGAATTAAACAAAGACATTACAGAAACCAACAATCAGCTGCAGGAAAGAAATGCACAATTGTCAGAATCCAACCATGTTAAAGAAGAATACATTGCCCATTTTTTCAGTCTTTGTTCTGCTTATATCAACAAATTAGAAAATTACCGCATTACTTTAAACAAAAAAGCGACTGCCAAACAATTTGATGAGATCTACAAAGTATTGAAATCAACCACACTTGTAGATAACGAACTGGAAGAATTATACAAAAACTTTGACATCATCTTTTTGAATTTATATCCCACCTTCGTAAAAGATTTCAACGCACTATTAATTCCGGAAGAGCAAATCGTTTTAAAGCAGGGAGAACTCATGAATACAGAACTTCGAATCTTTGCTTTGATTCGTTTGGGAATTACAGACAGTGTAAAAATTGCAGCATTTTTACGTTACTCTTTGAGCACGATTTACAATTACCGAACCAGAGCACGAAATAAAGCCGCAGTTTCCCGAAATGATTTTGAAGAAATGGTCACAAAAATTGGCTTAATATCCGTAAAAGTTTAGAAAATCCTTCTAAAATCACTACTTTTTTTGGCTTTTTGTTTTTTGTAAACAATTGTTATACATTGAGTTGTGTTTTTAAATCACTACTTTTTTTCATTTAGAAATCCAGAACAAACTATAACGTTTTAGCTTTACAGTATTCTTAAAAAGAGAAGTACTGCTTATACTTTCTTCTGATTGTAAATTAAATGCTTTAATAAATATAGTTATGTTTAAAAACGTTAAAACAATTGTTGTTTTACTATTGTTGAGCTCTGTCGGTGTAAGTGCACAGCATAAAATTCCGGTTTATTTAGACGATAAAAAATCGATTAATGAACGCGTAGAAGATGCCCTTGCAAGAATGACAACCGACGAGAAAATTGCCATGATACATGCGCAGTCCAAATTTAGCTCACCGGGTGTACCGCGTCTGGGGATTCCGGAAAACTGGATGACAGATGGGCCACACGGAATTCGTACCGAAGTTTTATGGGACGAATGGGATCAGGCAGGATGGACTAATGATTCCTGTATTGCTTTTCCGGCCTTAACCGCACTTTCTGCTACCTGGAACAAAGAATTATCCTCTTTATACGGTAAATCTATAGGGGAAGAAGCACGTTACCGTAACAAAAATGTATTATTAGGACCCGGAGTTAACATCTACAGATCACCACTAAACGGCCGTAATTTTGAATATATGGGAGAAGATCCTTTCCTGACTTCGAAAATGGTAGTTCCTTATATCAAAGGAGTGCAGGCAAACGGAGTAGCTGCCTGTGTGAAACATTTCGCTTTAAACAATCAGGAAATAGGGCGTAATACTGTTAATGTAATTGTTGACGATCGTGCGTTGTACGAAATTTATTTACCGGCTTTTAAAGCTGCCGTTCAGGAAGGAGATGCCTGGGCAATTATGGGAGCATATAACAAGTACAAAGGACAGCACTGTTGTCATAATGAGTTTTTACTGAATGATATTCTGCGTGGAGAATGGGGTTTCAAAGGAGTCGTAGTATCAGATTGGGGAGGAGTTCATGATACCAAACAAGCCATTTACAATGGGTTGGATATGGAGTTCGGTTCCTGGACGAATGGGCTTTCCTGGGGAACCAGCAATGCTTATGACAATTACTTTTTGGCAAAACCATATTCTATTATGATTGCAAAAGGTGAGGTTGGAACAAAGGAACTGGACGAAAAAGTACGTCGTATTTTACGTTTGTCATTCTTAACGACGATGGACAAGAACAGACCTTTTGGTTCTTTTGGAACAGAAGAACACGCCAAAGCAGGTTTGAAAATCGCTGAGGAAGGAATTGTATTACTCCAAAACAACAATAACATTTTGCCAATTAATCTTTCTAAAACAAAGAAAATTGCGGTGATTGGAGAAAATGCCATCAAAATGATGACTGTTGGAGGTGGAAGTTCTTCGCTAAAAGCCAAATACGAAATTACACCGCTTGAAGGATTAAAGAAAAGAATAGGAAATCAGGCCGAAATTACTTATGCTCGAGGGTATGTGGGAGATCCGACAAGTAATTATAATGGTGTAGTAGCTAAAGTAAGTCTGGAAGACAAACGTTCTGCTGCCGAGTTAACAGCTGAGGCTATAAAAGTAGCTGCAGCCACAGATGTTGTTTTGTTCATAGGAGGTACGAATAAAAGTGATAAACAAGACGCTGAAGGTTTTGATCGCTTGGATTTAGGTCTTTCGTACGGTCAGGATCAGTTGATAGCAGAATTGGTGAAAGTAAATAAAAACATTGTTTTTGTAAATATTTCCGGAAATGCAGTGGCAATGCCATGGGTAAAAGACGTTCCGGGAATTGTACAAGGCTGGTTTTTAGGCACAGAAGCAGGAAATGCTTTAGCTGCTGTTTTGGTTGGAGATGTGAACCCTTCAGGGAAACTGTCGTTTACCTTCCCTGTAAAGTTATCAGATAATGGAGCTCATGCATTAGGCGAATTTCCGGGTGGCGATGATGTTACCTATAGAGAAAGTATTTTCGTAGGTTACCGTTGGGCTGACAAGCAAAAAGTAAAACCATTATTCTCTTTTGGACATGGTTTGAGTTATACGACTTTTCAATATGGAAAAGTAACTGCTGATAAAAAACAGATGGGAGCCGGAGATCAGATCACTTTTTCGGTAAAAGTAAAAAACACCGGAACGAGAGAAGGTTCAGAAGTCGTTCAGCTTTATATCAGTGATCTGAAATCTTCATTACCGCGTCCGGTTAAGGAATTGAAAGGATTTGAGAAAATTTCCCTTCAGGCCGGAGAAGAAAAAACAGTGACTTTTACTATTGATAAAACGGCACTTAGCTTTTTCGACGATAAAAAGCACGACTGGGTAGCTGAACCGGGAGCTTTTGAAGCTATTATCGGAGCATCTTCTAGCAATGTAAAGTCAAAAGTGAGTTTTTCACTTCAATAATTTCATGTTTCTAAAATTGGTTGGTTGTAAAGCTGCAGGTGTATAACGTTGCAGCTTTACTTTTATAAATTCAGAAACTAGAACCAAAAGAATCAGTGTTAGGAAGTATTAAGCAGTAAAAAAAAAATCTGCTAAATCTGCGTGCCGAACATTAAACACATAGAAACATAGTTTTTTAAGCTGTGTAAGAATGTCTTAAAGAAATACATTTCTTTCGCATAGGAATAAGTGTTTTATTTAAAGTGAAACGCCTTAATTTCAGAGAGAAAACCTATGTTTCTATGTGTTAAAATAAAACGATAGAAAGAAAACAATAATTTAAAAAATTACGCACCAAATATTTACCAAACAGAAGCACATTTTCACCTAAAAAAACAAGAATAAACCACCAAAGTGCATTTATCGATTATTTCCCGTGTTTACTGTGATTATTGTAACAAATAATCCCGCTTTTTTGATGATTACAAGCGCTGTACATTCAGTGAATTAAGGGAATATCGCTATTTTAGCTTTCACCAAAAAATTATCTAACCTTTTAACAACCACAAGTATTTTATGAGTTCAAGTTCAATGGAAATTACACCCAAAAAGCATTATGAAATTTTAGACGGCTTACGCGGAGTAGCCGCAATTTTAGTAGTTATTTTTCATATTCTGGAAGCCTTTAATGAAGGAAGCCGATTTAAACAGATCATGAATCATGGTTATTTGGCAGTCGACTTCTTTTTTCTTTTATCAGGATTTGTGGTAGCGTACGCCTATGACGATCGTTGGGAGAAAATGTCACAATGGGAGTTTTACAAACGACGTTTAATCCGATTGCAGCCTATGGTTATAATGGGAATGGTTATTGGCGCACTGTTCTATTACTTTCAGGCTTCGGAAGTCGCTTTCCCGCAAATTGCCACAATGCCCGTATGGAAACTGATTTTAGTGATGCTGGCCGGGTTTGTACTGATACCGCTTCCGCCTTCGATGGAAATCAGAGGCTGGGGAGAAACATTTCCGCTTAACGGACCGGCATGGTCGCTTTTCTTTGAGTACATTGCCAATATTCTGTATGCATTGTTCTTTCGTAAATTCTCGAATAAAGTTTTAGGATTTCTGGTATTGATTTTCGCTGGAATGCTTGTTCAATATACTGTTTTTGGTCCGAAAGGAGATGTTATTGGGGGCTGGTCACTAACGATGCAGGAATTATATGTTGGATTTACCCGTTTGTTATACCCGTTTTTTGCCGGGATTTTACTTTCCCGTTTAGGAAAACTCATTCATATCAAAGGTGCTTTCTGGGTTTGCAGCATTCTTATAATCGTTATTTTCAGCATCCCGAGATTGGGTGATGAAAACAGTTTGTGGATAAACGGTCTGTATGAATCCATTTCCATTATACTGCTGTTTCCTTTAATTGTAGCTATTGGAGCAGGAGGAGAGATAAAAAATCCGCTTTCGCTAAAAATATGCAAGGCATTAGGTGATATCTCCTATCCAATTTACATTATCCATTACCCATTGATTTATTGTTATATGGCTTGGGTATTTGATAATAAAATTCCTTTGAAAGACGGTTATGTTGTGGGAATCGGAGTTTTAGTTTCCAGTATCGTAATTGCATACCTGTGTCTGAAGTTTTATGATGAGCCTGTTCGTAACTGGCTTCAGAATAAATTTCAAAAGAGAAAAGATTCTTAAAAGGAGGTTCAGAGCTGCAAAGGTTCAAAGGTTCAAAGGGAAAAAAACTTTGCTGCTTTGAGCCTTTGAATCTAACAAAAAGGGATGAAAATTTTGTTATTTTCATCCCTTTTTGTTGTATAAAAGTTCTTAATAAGAGGTTCAAACAGGGAAAACCTTGCAACTTTGAACCTTTGTCCCTTTGAACCTAAATTTACTCTAAAATCAACTGTCCTAAAGCCTCTTTGCTAAAACCTTTTAATTGATCGGTATGTCCCGCTTTGATTTTAGCCACCCAGTTAGGATCTGATAAAAGAGGTCTTCCAACAGCAACCAAATCAAAATCACCTCTGTCGAAACGTCTGTTTAGTTCCTCTAAAGAAGTTGGTTCAGAGCTTTCTCCTGCAAAAGCGCCAAAGAAATCGTTTGAAAGTCCAACAGAACCTACTGTGATCGTTGGCACTCCGGTAACTTTTTTAGCCCAGCCTGCAAAATTCAGATCAGATTCTTCAAATTCAGGCTCCCAGAAACGACGTTGCGAACAATGTAGAATATCTACTCCGGCATCTGCAATAGGGCTTAGCCAGGCTTCTAATTCCTGCGGATTTTTGGCCAGTTTATAGTTGTAATCAGAAGGTTTAAATTGAGAGAATCTCATAATCACAGCAAAATCATTACCCACTTGCTTTCTGATTTCTTTTACGACTTCAATAGCAAAACGACTGCGCTCTGCTAATGTTTTCCCACCATAAATATCCGTACGCAAATTAGTTTCTGCTCTAAAGAACTGGTCAATTAGATAACCGTGCGCACCGTGAATTTCGATTGTATCAAATCCCAGTCTTTTAGCATCGGCAGCTGCTTTTCCAAAAGCGATAATAGTATCTTCAATGTCTTTCTCTGTCATGGTGTTCCCATTGCTAAAACCAGGTCGGTTTAAGCCCGACGGTCCTTCAAAAGGTGTTGGCGGAATCCATCCTGAATGATGATTGTCCATAATTCCCATATGCCAGATTTGCGGCCCCATTTGACCTCCGGCGGTATGAACCTCTTCAATTACTTTTTTCCATCCTTTTAAGGCTTCTTCTCCATAAAAATGAGGAACATTGGCATCGTTTGAAGACGAAGGTCTGTCAATAACAGTTCCTTCGGATAATATTAAACCAACTTCACCTTCAGCTCTTTTTTGATAGTAAGAAGCTACTTCGTCAGTTGGAACTCCGTTTGGAGAAAAAGAGCGCGTCATAGGCGCCATTACGATTCGGTTTTTAAGATTTAACGTTTTTAAGTTAAATGGCGAAAACAGGTTGTTTGTACTCATAATAATTTACAAATTAGATTGAATTAATTTACTGAGTGCTTCAAAGGCACCTTCGTTACGTTTATAGTAAGTCCACTGTCCAACACGTTTGGATTCGATAAATCCGGCGCGTTGTAAAATAGACAGGTATTCTGAGACTGTCGATTGGGTAAGACCCGCTTTGGCTTGTATCTGGCCCACACAAACCCCATGCTCAAATCCCGATTGCAGTTGATCGGGAAAGTTGATTTCGGGTTCTTTTAGCCATTCCAGCATCTGTAATCTGGATTTGTTGGCTAATGCTTTAAAGATTTCTATAGATTCCATAGAGCAAATATATCGACTTTTCCCGATATACCAATTTAAAGAAAGTTATTTAGTATAATTTTAAGAGTAGGGATGCAATTTGTGTGAGAAGTATTTATATTTGTTTCCACTTGAAAACAGCGCTTTTTTGACGATGGAATTGCAGGATTTGTAAAAGCTAATACATTGTCATTACTGAGTTTTTGAAAGAGCTGTCGAGAAAATAACCCCAAATTTATTCATGAAGATTATGAAAAAAACACTACTTATTTTAGGATTCTTATGCAGTGTTGTAACAAGTACAACGGCACAGGTGGTAGGAACTGATATTGGCGACATTGCTCCCGAAATTGATTTACCGGATACAAAAGGAAATAATATTGTGCTTTCTTCCTTAAGAGGAGAGGTTGTTTTAGTCGATTTTTGGGCATCCTGGTGCGGTCCTTGCATAAAAGAGCAGCCCGAATTGATAAAACTGTACAACACGTATTCCGGTAAGTTTTCAATTTACAGTGTTTCAATGGATACGAAAAAAGCTCTTTGGACGGGAGCTATTGCAAAACAAAAACTGCCATGGACTCAGGTAAGCGATTTAAAATACTGGAATTCTCCGGTTGTTGGCGATTATATGCTTCAATCAGTGCCATTAAATTTTCTGATTGATAAGAACGGAATTATATTAGCCAAAAACATTCATGGAAATGCATTGAATGAAATGCTGAAAAGTTTATTTGCCGCTCAATAGAAATAAAAGTTTTAAGAAAGACCGTGGGGCAGAAGAATATAAAACGGATAGAATGGAGTCAAAACTAAGTATAGCCGAATTTAGAGCAAGATTAAAAAACAATACTGAAATTGGTTCTTTGAAAGTAAAATTCAGCCACTTGAGAATATTTCCAAGATATGGCGAAGTAAAGCCTTTTTACGGTCTTTTTGATGATAAAAGTTTTCGTTTGACTATGAATTCGGCAACATCTCCCACTTGTTTTATCGTAAAAGGAAGCTACAAAAATGTTGATAACAGACTTAAAGTAAATTATACGATTGAGCCAAACAGTAAAATCCAATTATTTTGGGTGAAATATTCGCCCTTAGTTGGTATAATTCTAATTAATCTGTTTTTTATTTTGTTTGCAAAAGGATTGCGGAGAGCCTCTACTATTGTGAATCTGTTTTTACTTTTTACCATTTTCTATTCCAGATGGAAAGAAGAAAGAAGGCGGAGGAAATTAGAAAAAAAGTTTCTCAGGATTTTTGAAATTAAAAGGGACTGGTGATAGAGCTAATCAATAACAAAAGTTAGGAAGAAAAGATTGAAAGCCTAAAAGTAAAAGCATCATGGATTAGATTTAGATGTAGAATTGCCCTGAAAGGGGAAAAGCAAACTATAATTTTCAATAAAGAACAAACCATTCTTTTTATAAAATATAATTCAAAATGATGTAAAACCAATTTTTTGCGTATAAGCTTGTGCCCTTTCAGGGCGTAACCGATATTTGTTGTCGTTACTGATGGTGCTGCACACCATCTTGTTGCTAAAGCTCTTTCAGAGCAATATTCCCAAAATTAAATAAATACCAATAAAGACTGAAAGCCAGAGAAGTATCCTGGAACAAAAGTTAGGGAGAAAGGGCTGAAAGCCCAAAAGCAATAGCATCGTGCGTAGCACTATGAATTAGATTAAGATGCAGAATTGCCCTGAAAGGGGAAAAGCAAACTATAATTTTCAATAAAGAACAAACCACTCTTTATTTATAAAAATATAATTCAAAATGATGTAAAACCAATTTTTTGCGTATAAGCTTGTGCCCTTTCAGGGTGTAACCGATATTTGTTGTCGTTACTGATGGTGCTGCACACCATCCTGTTGCTAAAGCTTTTTCAGAGCAATATTTCCAAAACAGATAGAACTCTAAAAACAAAACCTTTGCCAAAATACAGAATTGACAAAGGTTTTATTATTTAGGTGATGACCTGAAGCTGAATGAACTTATTTGCTTAATTCAGCCTATCCGCATGATTCCGAACGCCGCCAAAATTGTTTTTTAGAAACTCTCTGATTTGAAATTGTGTTTTATTCTGAGTTACTTTTTTCCATTCATTGAAATTAAAAGCATGAATTTCAGTTGCATTCGGATTGGTTACAAAAGCAAGTCTTGCAATAGAATATTTGTAATACTTTAATTCATGAGAAATATGCCGATCCGGAACTACAATAAGAATCGTTTCCCATTCCAGGTAATTTTTAGGAACATCTGCTCTTTCATTTAATCCAAGGGCTTCAAAAAAAGCAATGATCTTTTGATCATTAAGCTTGTCGATTTTCTGATCAACTCGTTTAATGGTGCTAATAAGTTTATTCTCATCTTTAATAACACTCATGACTAATAGCTGTTTTTGTTTTTAGGTTAATTTCAATATAAAATTACATCAAAACAAAATGAATCGTTAAAAGAGAGGCAATAGAATGATTCTAAATTTTATTGACGGATTTTAGGAGCTTGTTTATCAGAAAGAAAGATCAGTTTTCTAATGTTTGA